>WHTP01000139.1 GCA_009377695.1 Hyphomicrobiales bacterium
CTCGTCGCGCTCGTGACTTTTGCTGGTTGATTCTTGCGCTGAATATTGGTGCGGGCGGTCGGAATCGAACCGACACTCTGTCACCAGAACTGGATTTTGAATCCAGCGCGTCTACCAGTTCCGCCACGCCCGCGATATTGCCGCCGATGCCACCCTCTGCACTTGACTCCTATGCGGCACCTAGCGCGATTTTGGACCAATCCGACGGCAAATGACCTACTCGACTAAGCTCCGAAAATCCATAAACTTTTCACATCATCGTGACAGAGCGTCGCAGGATAAACAAAACAGTTTTTGAGTCTGCCGCGTCTACCAATTCCGCCACAGGGGCTAGTGCATAGCGGGCCGGGATCATAGCGGCGAACGGCGGGGGGTCAATCGCCGCGCGCACGATCCGAACGATCAATCTGGCGCCGACGTAGAGAAATGCGCCGACAGGGAGTAAATAGGGTCATGGACGCGAGATTACAGCAGCGACGCGTGGCGGAAGCCTGGACGGGCTGGGCGCAAGCCAACCCCATCATGGCGGCGGCCGCCGTCGTCGCGATCGCGGGTGCCGCGACCATTCTCGGCGCGCTGTTCTTTCAACACGGCCTCGGACTGCGGCCCTGTCCGCTCTGCCTGGAGCAGCGCTATCCGTACTACTTCGCCATTCCGCTCGCGGTGTTCATCCTGCTCGGCGAATCCGTCGGCAGCCGCCGCCGCATTCTGCTCGCCGCGCTCGTCGTCATCGCGGCGCTGATGCTGTGGAACACGGGGCTCGCGGGCTATCACGCGGGCGTCGAGTGGAAGTGGTGGCCGGGGCCGAACACCTGCGGCGGCGAGCCCGATCTCGGCACCGGCGGCAATCTGCTCAAGCAGCTCCAATCGGTCAACGTGGTGCGCTGCGACGAAGCGGCCTGGCGATTCCTTGGCTTGTCACTCGCCGGATACAACGTGCTGATCTCGCTGGCCCTCGCCGCCGTCGCGGCCTGGGGATTCCTCGCCGGCCGCAAGCTGCCGCCGCGCCAGCAGGAGTAGTGTGGCGGCTCGGCGCTGGCACAAAGGGGGGTAGACCTTGACGAATTATCATGACGGCGGTGAAGCCATCTTCGAGGCGTTTCGCAATCTGAGCGTCGACTACGTCATCTGCTCGCCGGGCTCGGAGTGGCCGCCGTTCTGGGAAGCGGTAGCGCGGCAGAAGCGCGATGGAACGCCGGGACCGATCTATCTCGACTGCGGCCACGAGACGATCGCCGTCACGATGGCGAACGCTTACACCAGCATCACCGGCCGCATGCAGGTCGTGATGTTGCACGCCGGCGCGGGCCTGCTGCAGGGGTCGATGGCGGTGGGCGCCGCGCGCGCGATGGAAACGCCGATGCTGGTGATGTCGGGCGAGTCGCTCACCTACGGCGAGACCGATTTCGATCCCGGTTCGCAATGGTATCGCAACTTGAGCGTGGTCGGAGGACCGCAGCGGCTGCTGGAGCCGCTCGTGAAGTGGGCGCAGCAGGCGCCGGCTCCCGAGACGCTTTACCAGACGGTGATCCGCGCCGGCGAATTGGCGCAGCGCAATCCGAAGGGGCCGACCTACGTCTGCGTTTCCATGGAAACCATGATGCACGACTGGCTCAAGCCGGACGTGCTTCGCAAAGTGCCACCCGCGCCGAAGACGCGCCCGACGGCCTCCGACATCGAAAAGGTCGCGACGCTGATTGCGAAGGCCAAATGCCCGGTGATTTCCGCATTGACAGCGGGACCCGATCGCGAGGCGTTCGATGCGCTGGTCGCGTTCGCGGAATTCGCGGCGATCCCTGTGGTCGAAGGGCAGGGCGCCTACTTCGCGAACTTCCCGAAGTCGAACGAGCTTTATCTCGGCGCCAAGATTGGCCCGCTGCTGAAGGACATGGATCTGGCGCTGCTGGTCGATAGCTGGGCGCCCTGGTATCCGCCGAGCAACACGCCCAAAAATGCGCACGAGAACGCGCAGATCGTGTCGATCAGCGAGAATCCGCTCAAGGGCAACATGGTCTACCAGACCATGGAAGCGGGCCATTATCTTGAAGGCAATATCGCGATCACGTTGCGGCTCCTCACCGAAGCGTTGCGCAAGCTTGGTCTCGATGCCGACAAGGTCGCGGAGCGGCGTACCCGCTGGAAAGCCGAGCACAAGAAATGGCGGGACGGAATCGCCGCCGCCGAAGAGAAAGCCGCGACGAAGGACGTCATCACCATCCCGCTGCTCATGAAGACGCTGCGCGAGGTCATGCCGGCGGACACGTCCTATGTCGACGAGACGATCGTGCATGCCGGCGACATCCGCGATCACATCCTGTGGGACGAGCCGCACGGATATTTTCGCGCGCCGAGTGGCCTCGGCCAGGGGCTCGGCTATGCGCTCGGTGTCAAGCTCGCGTTGCCGAAGCGTCCCGTGGTGATGACGATCGGTGACGGCACGTTCCTCTATAATCCCGTCATTCCTGCGCTCACCGTCGCCGACGAGTATAAGCTCCCGCTGCTCATCATCATCTGCAACAACAAAAAATACGCCGTGATGGAGCAGCTCCATAACCGCTTCTATCCGAAGGGCACGGCAATCACGACGAAGGACTATTACGGCGTGCACATCAACAATTCGCGCTACGAGCAGGCCGCGACCGTCGTCGGCGGTTACGGCCAACTCGTTGCGAATCCTGCCGAGCTGAAGGCAGCGATCAAGGCCGCGCTCGCCTCGGTCGAAGCCGGCAAGCCCGCGATCCTCAATGTGATGATGCCGGATTCCGGCGTGCAACGTTAGTCTGGCACTTTTCCCGGCGCTCGTGTCATGGCCGGGCCGCACGCAAGCAGGAATCGTCGCGAAATCGTGACGGTCGACAGTTCGGACGTTACGACCATGGCGCCCACGAAAGTGACCGAGCCTGAGCCAGTGATCGTGATCGGCGCGGGGCCGGTTGGCTTGTGCCTGACGCTTGCATTGGCGCAGGCCGAGATTTCTGTTGTTCTCATCGAGACCCTGTCTCACGACAATTTCCTGGACCAGGTTCCACGCGCAGGAAGCAATCATCCGGCGACGCTCGAGCTTTTCGACAGGATCGGCCTCTACGAGAAGCTCGAGCCGAGAGGGATCATCGCGCCAAAATTCCATTATTGGGATCGGCAAGAGGGGTCCCTGATCGCCGAGTTCGATCATGCGGTGCTCAAGAACGACACGAAATTTCCCTTCGTCTTGCAATGCGAGCGCATCAAGATCGTCGAGGAAGCCCTCAAGATGGCCGAGGCCAATTCTTTGATCTCGGTGCGTATGGGAACGACATTTACCGGCTTCAAGCAAAGCGCCGATGGCGTGACGGCGCAGGTCACCAATGCTGACGGTGAGGTCGAAACGATTGCAGGGAGCTACATCGTCAGCGCCGAGGGTGCGCGCAGCATCGTCCGCAAGACGATCGATGTCGAATTCGAGGGGTTCACCTATCCAGAGCGCACGCTGAATATCGAAGTCGCATACGATTTCACCAAGCATGGCTATACCGAGCGCAACTACATCTCCGACCCTGTCGAGTATTCCAACCTCTTTCATTGGAAAGGGCCGCCCGATCGTTGGCGCGTCCATTTCCCGACCGACCCGAACGAGGATGAAGGCGCTTTAACCCGTCCCGAGACGATGCAGGCGCGGCTCAAGCGCTTCTTGCCGATCGATGGCGACTTCGAAATCTGTGGCTCGAACCTGTATGCGGTTCATCAGCGCGTGGCCAAGAAATTCCGGAAGGGACGCGCCATCCTGGCCGGCGACTCGGCTCATGTGAACAGTCCGATCGGTGGCATGGGCCTCAACAGCGGCGTTCACGACGCGTTCAATCTGAGTGAGAAACTGGTTCGCATCCTGCGCGGCGAGGCGGACGAGACTGAGCTCGACCGGTACGAACGGCAGCGCCGGCATATCGCGGTGAAACACACGCAGACTCAGACGATCCGCAACAAGCGTCTGCTGGAAGAGCGCGATCCCGTCGTCCGCAAGCGAAACCATGACGAACTGCGGCGTTCGGCGGGAGACCCGGAAGAGGCCCGCAAATTCCTGCTTCGGGCTTCGCTCATCGACAGCATTCGCGAAGCAGAGCAAATCGCCTGATCACGCGCGCCGGCAGCAGACATTGTCTGGGGAAACTCGTCGACGACCGCGACGTGATCCGCAATCGTGGGCATGAGGACGCGCCCGCAACCAGTCTGGCCAGACATCGCCCGCTTACGGATCGAGCTCGGTGTCCCAGTAGAGATAGTCGAGCCAGCTGTCGTGCAGATAGTTCGGCGGGAACAGCCGTCCGTTGCGGTGCAGGTGGTGCACTGACGGCTGGAACGGCATCTGTGACGGATACATCGACGCTTCCGCCATCGTCTTGTTGCCCTTGCGCAGATTGCACGGCGAGCAGGCGGCAACGACGTTGCCCCAGGTCGTGTGTCCGCCGCGCGAGCGCGGGATCAGATGATCAAAGGTGAGGTCGTCGCGCGAGTGGCAATACTGGCAGGAGAACCGGTCGCGCAGGAACACGTTGAACCGCGTGAAGGCGGGTTGCGTCGCCGGCTTCACGAAGGTCTTGAGCGAGACGACGCTCGGCAACTTGATCTCGAGCGACGGGCTGTGCACGGCGCGATCGTAGTGCGCGACGATGTTCACGCGATCGAGAAACACCGCCTTGATCGTGTCCTGCCACGACCACAGCGACAGCGGATAATAGCTCAGCGGGCGGAAGTCCGCGTTCAGAACGAGGCTAGGCCAACCCGTCGGCGACACGTGCGAATTCACGGCAGCGTCCTCGACCTCCTTCGGCAACGAACACCGCAACAACAAGGCACAGTCTATAGGATAGGGCGACAGAAATGTGAAGCGGTTACGGAGGTTATCGGAAGGTCAACGCGACCGCGCAATTGCGGCTGTTCTCGGGCGCGGCTGGGGCGTAGCCGTGCCTAGTATGGCTTTGGTTCAGACGTCCGCATCATTCTCGCGGCGAGTCCGACATGCGGACGTCTGAACCAAAGCCACACTAGATTCAAAGAGTTGCTAGCGTCCTTCGATTCCGACGTTCGTATAAGGGGCCGCCGCGAAATGGTACGAACTTCGGAATCGGGACACTAGGCTCGCCTGGTGAGGAATTCGCCGCCCTGGCGCAGTCCCTCCTGATCGATGCCGTGGCCGGTCCCGGCGGAAAGATGCCATTCGACGGGAACGCCCAGCGTGGCGAGACCGTTGGCAGCCAGGAACAGCGCCTGCGGCGGGATCAAGTCATCGCTATCGCCGTGGATCAGAAGGATCGGTGGCCGCGACGTGATCTCGGCCTTGAGCGCCTCCGGCTGGGCGTGTGGGTCGGTCACCAAGAGGCCGGAATAGCCGATGATCGCGAACGGCGCCGTAGCGCGGCGCAGCCCGACATGCAGCGCCATCATCGTGCCCTGGCTGAATCCGACCAGCGCCAATGCCGATGGCGGCAGGTTGCGCCGTTGCAACTCGGCGTCGAGGAAGCGCTCAAGGAACGGCGCCGCGCTCACCACGCCGCGCCAGCGTTCGCTCTCCGCCCGATCGGTGAGCGGAAACCATTCTCGGCCCATCGGCGCTTGTCCGCAGGGATGCGGCGCATGCGGCGACACGAAGGCTGCATGCGGCATCGCCGGTTGCCAGGCGCGGCCGATCTCGATCAGGTCATTGCCGTCGGCGCCATAGCCGTGCAGGAACACCACGAGTTGACGCGCCGCGCCGCCCGCGCGCGGCTCGATCCGCGGTCCGTCGAGATCGGCAGTCATGATGAGAACTCCTGGGGCGACGACGAGAGGCTATTTGCTTCCCTGAAGCTCGCGCGCGTAGGCGACAGCCTCCGGGAATGCCTTCGTGACCCGTGCCGCGACTTTCTGCAAGGCCTCGCCGGTCTGCGGTTGGATCGGCATCTGGCGCTTCTTCGCTTCCGCCAGCAGCTCCGGATCCTTCATGGCAGCATCGAAGGCGCGGCGCAGCGCGGCCAGCCGGTCGGCGGGCGTTTCCGGCGCTGCGAACACTGCGCGGCCGAATTCGGCCGACGACGAAATCAGCGTCAGCGCCTGCTTCTGCTGTTCGGTCTTCGCCAATTCAATCAGCAGCGGCACGTCCTCGAACCCGGGCTCCCTGGTCAGTCCGTCGAACACGATCGGCTTGAGCTTCTTCTCGGTGATGTAATGCGGCGTGGCGGTGACGACGCTGAGCCACGACGCGCCGCGTCCCTGGATCTCGCCGCGCTCCATTGCGACGTTCAATCCGGAAATGCCGTTATAGCCAGTCACGATCTTGAACTTGGTGCCGTGGATCTCGTTGAGTACGCGCGGCACGATATAGGTCGGCGACGTGCGGCCCATCGATCCGACGATCACCTCTTTCTCGCGCGCTTCTTCCAGCGTCTGTGCAGGCGCGGTGTGCCAGAGCGCGAGCATGTTGCGGATTGGCGCCATCAGGCCGATCCAGCCCCACGTATTCACGTCGTACTTGCCGGCCGCGACCGATTCGATGAGTTGGGCAACCACGATGGTCTGCTGGGTCATGCCGATGGCCGTGCCGTCGCGCGGTGCAGTGCGCTGCATGTGGATCGCGGTCGGCAAGCCACCGCCGCCGCCGAGCATCAGCTTGACGACGACGGTGGGATTGCCAGGCAGATGCTTGGAAAGATACGGAACGAGCAGGCGGGCATACATGTCGTAGCTGCCGCCGACGCCGGAGCCCACGAACAGCGTGATGGTCTTGTCCTTGTAGAACTCTTCGACGGATTGCGCCCGTGCCGCTCCGGCCAGAATGGGAGTTGCCAGAGCAAACAGGGTAGCAAATCCCAAGGCGCGTGCCGCCCATCGCTTTGTCCCGCGCCTCTCCGCCATCTCATCCTCCCATATAAATTTGAGCCGGCGTCCAATTAGGCGCCGGCTGATCTTGCAATCTTAGATCGGGTCAGGCCGCTGCGGTATGCGGCAACTTACAGCACCGTGCGCATCGGCGAGGGGAAGTAGCGGTAGGCCTCGCCCTGCCGGGTGACGTAGCCGATGCCGGGCCACGGGAAATGGTAGGCGATCAGCGGGACGCACAGCGCCGTCAGCATGTCGAATGCCTTGAGCCGCGAGACGACGCCGAGCTTGCCGTCGGTGTCGTAGGAGAACTCCTTGCGCGGCGTCTCGAGCGAGATGATGTGGTGGTGCGCGACGTCTCCAATGTTGCAGATCGACTGTCCCTGCGAGGTGATCATGAACGCGGTGTGCCCGACGGTATGGCCGGGCGCGGCGATCGCCTGGATGCCGGTGACGACCTCCTGGCCGTCCTTCATGAACACGATGCGCTCGCGGTTAGGCACGAGATGCTTGCGCGTCGCCGCGACGAACTGGCCGATTTGCGGATGCGAGAGCTTCGTTTCGTCGGTCCAGAAGTCGTAGTCGGCCTGCGTGATGTAAACCTGTGCATTCGGAAACTCGCGCGCGCCGCCCGCGGTGAGCAAGCCGAAGCAGTGGTCCGGGTGTGCGTGTGTGAGCAGGATCACATCCACGTCGGCGGGATTGATGCCGGCGGCCTTGAGGTTGGTCACCAGCCGGCCGGTATCGTCGCCCATCAGCTTGACGGCGCCGAGGCCGGTGTCGATCAAGATCAGTTGATCGCCGGTGTTCACCACCAGTGCATTCTGCTCCATCGAGACGTTATCTGTCGGCAGGAAGTTGTCGGCCAGGATCTTGGCCATGTCTTCCTTCGACGTCTCTGTGAAGAGATTCGCCGACGGCGGGCTCGTGTGAAGCGGCCCGTCGGACACGGCCGTCAGTTCGAACGCGCCGAGCTTGAAACGATAGAACGAGGGCGCCTGCGCGTTCGCCATCGGCGCTTTGGCAAATGTAGGGCTCGACGCGCTCGCGATGGTGGCAATGCCCGTCGCGGCCGTAACGGCCAGCAACTGGCGGCGCGATATCTGCGAAATCTCGGAATGGGACATGGTTCACGTCCTGTCGCTGGGGTGTGCGAACCCAAAGCAATAATCATGACCGCACAATGTCAGGCGGGGCGGGTTTTCACGCTGGCCGTTTCATGCTGGCCTGATTTGCGCTGGGCCGCTTCGCGCCCGCCGGCATCGGCGCGCCGTCGCGCTGCTTGGCGACACGGTAGAAGGTCCACAGCATGTAGGCGGCGGCGCCGCGCCAGGGCCGCCATGGCGCGGCGAGCGGCAGCATCTCCTTCGCGGTTGGCCGCGCCTTCAACTTGAACAGCAGGCGCGCCGCCTCCTGCAACGCGAGGTCGCCCGTCGGCCAGGCATCGGCATGGCCGATGCAGAACAGCAGGTAGATGTTGGCGGTCCACGGGCCGATGCCGTGGACGGCTGTCAATGCCGTGTGCGCTTCGTCCGCAGGCATGTTGACCAGTGACGGCAGGTCAAGCTCACCACGATCGACCGCCTTGGCGATTTCCTTGAGCGCCCGGATTTTGGGCGCAGAGAGCCCGACGCGCGCAAGCTTTGGAGCGCGCGCCCGTAACACTGCGGCGTGGTCAAGCGGATCGAGCGCAGCTTCAAGTCGTCCCCAGATCGCCCTGGCGCTCGCGGTCGAGAGCTGCTGCGAGACCACGATCGACGCCAGCCCAGCGAATCCATCCGCGCGCTTGCGCAGCGGCGGGCGCCCGGCGAGTGCGAACGCCGGGCCGAAGCGCTTGTCGGCCTTGATCAGCGCCGCGATCGCGGCATCGAGATCGGCTTCGGTGTGAATCCAAGAGGTCATGAGCAAACATGCATGATGGTTCAATCGTCATTGCATGACAGTCAGAGTTTCACCCATCCGGCCGGCGGCGTCTTACCTGGATGGACCGCGCCGCAATTCTTGCACGTACGCGCGTTCTGGTCGGCGTAGAACGCATCGTACAGCGGCGGCAGGTCTTTCACGAGATGCTGCACCTTCACCTCGATGCGATGTACGAGGTGGCCGCATTCGAAGCAATACCAGTTGAAGGCATCGAGCGCATTTGGCCGTGCCGCTTCCACCACCAGGCCGACCGAGCCTTCCTGCGGCCGCTGCGGCGAATGCGGCGTGTGCGGCGGCAGGAGGAACACCTCGCCCTCGCGGATCGGCACATCGTAGAATTTGCCGTCATCGCAGACTTTCAGGACCATGTCGCCCTTGAGCTGGTAGAAGAACTCTTCCACCGGATCGTCGTGATAATCGGTGCGCTCGTTGGGTCCGCCGACGACCTGCACGGTCATCTCGCCGTCCTCGAACACCTTCTTGTTGCCGACCGGCGGCTTCAACAGGTGCTGGTTCTCATTGATCCATTTCTGGAAATTGAAGGCGCGCAGCCGTCCGGTTTGCATGGCATCTTCCTTCGGGTCCTGAGTTTTCTTTAGGTGAGGGGTATTTTGCAGCGTTCTTCACGTCTTGTCATTCCGGCCCGGAACGACGAAGAACAGCCCATGTCCACACCGGTTTTCCGCTTTGCGCCGAGCCCGAACGGCTATCTGCATCTCGGCCATGCGCTGTCGGCGCTCATGAATGCCGACATGGCGCGTGCAGCGGGCGGCCGCTTGCTGCTGCGGATCGAGGACATCGACGAGTCCCGATGCCGGCCGGAATACGAACAGGCGATCCTCGACGATCTCGCCTGGCTCGGTATCGCGTGGGAACAGCCGGTCCGGCGGCAAGGCGAGCATCTCGCCGACTATTGTGCGGCGCTCGCGCAGCTTGCGGCGCAGGGATTGCTGTACCCGAGCTTTGAGAGCCGCGCGGACATTGCCGCACTTGTCACCGAGCGTGAGCGGCATGACACGTGGCCGCGCGATCCGGATGGGGCGCCGCTTTATCCGGGCAGCGCCGGATCGATGTCGCCTGCGGAACGCCAGCGGCGGCTCGACGCCGGCGAACCCTACGCGCTGCGTTTGGACATCGCGGCAGCGTTCGCGTGCGCCGGCCCGATCTCCTGGACCGAAGAAGGGCAGGGGTTGGACGGCGAGACCGGCACCGTGCCGGCTGATCCCGGCGCCTGGGGCGATGTGGTGCTGGCGCGCAAGGACACGCCGTCGAGCTATCATCTCTCGGTCGTCGTCGACGATGCGATCCAGGGCGTGACCCACGTGGTGCGCGGGCAGGACCTGTTCTTCGCAACCAGCGTCCATCGGTTACTGCAGACGCTGCTCGGGTTGCCGCCGCCGACCTATCATCACCATCGCCTGCTGCTGGATTCCGGTGGCCGGAAACTGTCGAAATCGAGCCGTTCGACCGGACTGCGCGAGCTTCGCGCGCAAGGCGTAACACCTGCGGATATCCGGCGAATGGTGGGGCTTTCCTAGTGTGGCGGCTCAGAAGTCCGCATCATTCTCGCGGCGAGTCCGACATGCGGACTTCTGAACCAAAGCCACACTAGACTAGATTCAAAGAGTTGCTAGTGTCCTTCGATTCCGAAGTTCGTATAAGAGGCCGCTGCGAAATGGTGCGAACTTCGGAATCGGGACACTAGTTCGATCTGTCGTCGCGAACCCGATTGATGTTATGCCTAATCGAAATGCCAATTGTGGACCATCGATGGCGGTGTTTCCCAACGGGGCGCGTTTCTTGACAGCGCGCGGGGGTGATTGAGAGATGTCGATGCTCAGGCTCGCTTGCCGATGCGCAGTCTCCGATGGGGTCCCGCGCCGGTCGCTGTATGTGGCTCTCGTTGTTGGAACGATCCTGAATGTGATCAATCAGGGTGATGCTCTCATTGCGGGAGCTTCGCTCGGTTGGATGAAGATCATTCTGACTTATGTCGTACCTTACGCCGTCAGTACCTATGGAGCGGTTTCATATCAGCTCTCGCGGCCGAACACGTGACGGACCAGGGTAATCAAAGCTTCCGTAATCACGTGTCTCATTGCGGGACGGTGAGGATGGGAGAGATGCCGGCGGATGCCCGTGGCGGTTCAGAAGTCCGCATCATTCTTGCGGCGAGTCCGAAATGCGGACTTCTGAGCCAAAGCCACACTAGATTCAAAGAGTTGCTAGTGTCCTTCGATTCCGAAGTTCGTAAACGAACGCGCCGCAGGATGATACGAACTTCGGAATCGGGACACTAGCGCGGCTATGGCTCGGCGCCGCGCGGCATGGCAAGTTGCGCTTGGTAAGGGGCAATGGCCAAGGCACGACGAAAATCATCGGCGGCCAAACAGGCGCGCCGCGCGAAGCCGGGCCGCAGGCCGGCGCAGCGACTGTCCCGCCGCGCCATCGAGACAACGCTCGCGGAACTCGCGCACGAGATCAGGACACCGCTGACCGGCATCCTGGCGCTCGGCGAACTGCTCGCCACTGCCGGTCTTGCCCCGCGCGAGCGCGAATGGGCGATGGCGATCAAGAGCACCGGCGAGCATCTCACCATGCTCACGTCGCTGATCGTCGATGCGGTTCGCGCCGATGCCAAGGGTCTGGTGCTGCGCCGCGACCTGATCCGGCCGCGCGCCTTCGCGCAGTCGCTCGCGACCTCGCTCGATGCCCGCGCCCAGAGCAAGAGCATCGGATGCAGCGTCACCATCGCCGACGACCTGCCGCAGCTCGTGATCGGCGATGCGATGCGGATGCGCGCCGCGCTCGAAAACCTGATCGACAACGCGGTGAAGTTCACCGAGCGCGGCGCCGTGCAGCTTGATGTCACGAGCGATAAGGCGGCGCGCGATCGCGTGCGGCTGACCTTCACCCTGACCGACAGCGGCATCGGGCTCAGCGCGGCCGACATCAAGCGGCTGTTCAAGCCCTTCACCCAGGCCAACAGGGGGATCGGGCGGCGCTATGGCGGGGCCGGGCTCGGCCTGAGCTATGTCAGGCGGATCGCCCGGGCGATGGGCGGCGATCTCGCCATCACGAGCAATCCGGGCGGCGGCAGCCGCTTTGCATTCAGCGTGGTCGTGACCAAGGTGAAGGCCGCGGACGATACGGCGATGGCTGAGACCGATCGCACGCGTTCCGCGTCGCGGTCGCTCGCGGTCCTCTGCGTCGAAGACAATCCCTACGGCCGGGTCGTGCTCAACACCATTCTGACCGAGCTCGGCCACCGCGCCGACTTCGTCGGTTCGGGCGAAACGGCGGTCGAAACCGTCGCCAATGGCAACTACGACGCCGTGCTGATGGACGTGACGCTGCCGGGCATGGATGGATTGGAAGCGACGCGGCTGATTAGGGCGCTTCCGCATCCGGCCGGCGCGGTCCGGATCGTCGGGGTCTCGGGCCGTGCCAACGCGGTAGACGAGGCGGCCGGCCGCGCGGCCGGGATGGACGCGTATCTCGCCAAGCCCTTGAGCCCAAGCGCGCTGGCGCAGGTACTGCCGGAGCGAGCTGCTTGATGGCAGATACCAGGATCGGGAGATGTTCCCGATCCTGTAATCAGCGCCGATGGAGCGGGCCGGCTAGAGCGCGGATGCGCTCTAGTTCTTTGAGTGGCGCAAGTTCTTTGAGTGGCGCATGTCCTTTTCGGAAAACCGGTTCACACTTTTCCGGGACATGCACTAACGCCGGATCAACCCGAGAATAACCAGCAATATGACAGCACCGATGATGGCGTTGATGAGCGCTGCAACGAATCCGGTGCCCAGCGCGATACCGAGTCGCGGCAGTAACCAGCCGGCAATCACCGCGCCGATGATGCCGACGACGATGTTGCCGAGGATGCCAAATCCGTAGCCCTTGACGATCAAGCCGGCGAGCCAGCCTGCGATGGCACCCACGATCAGCCAGATAATCAGACTCTCAACCATGATAGCTTCCCCCTTTGACACACGCCATGACGGGCCAGCCCCGCAATGGACAGCGCCATTCCACAGCATAGCGCTGGTCAAGAATGCTGTCATGGGTATGTGTGGCGTGTGTGGATACAATGACGCTTTCAACGCGACCGACTGCGCTGCAGCATTCGATGGCGCACGGCTAACTGCGCCTACCGGGCGAGCTCCGGATTGCGGGCGCCATCAGGTTCGGTGCGGGCGCGAACAATGGCGGCATTCAGCTCGCCACCGAATACGAAGATCGAGGCGGTCAGATACAAGAACACCAGCGCGATCATCACCGAGGCCAGGCCGGCGTAGTAGCTGACATAAACCGATGGAAACTTGGCAAGGTAGCGGCCGAACACCATTCCACCCACGAGCCACAGAACGAGCGTCGCGATGATGCCCGGCGCGACCTCAAGAAGCCTTCGCCGCCCGGCCGCAAGCCATCGATGTGCAACGACCAGCGCCACGATCAGGGCGGCGGTGGCCACCGCATAGCGCGCGATCGTGATGTTCCATTCGAATTGCAGCAGCGCAGGCGTAAGTCGGCTTGCGGTTGCAAACAGCAAAGGCCCAAGCACGATCAGGAACGCCATGGCGAGCAACGCGACTGCGCCGATCAGCACGTAGCCGATCGACTCGAGCCGCAGCAGAAACCAGGAGCGCCGTTCGGCCATGCCGTAGGCGCGATTGAGCCCGATGCGGAGGCTCTCGATGCCGCTCGACGCGAAATAGATCGCGAGTGCGACGCTGATGGTCAGGAGGTCGCCGCGGGTCGTGGTCAGCACCACGCGAATCTCCCGCGCAATCGGCGCAGCGACCTCGTCCGGCCACGTATCAAGCAGGAGCTCGGCCACTTCGTCCGCGAGCGTTGTCGTGCCGAAGAGCGATGCCGCGAGCGACGTCACCAGGATCAGAAACGGAAACAGTGCGAGCAGGATGGATAGCGCGATGTGGCTCGCGATCGCCCAGCCGTCGGCGCTGTTGAAATGGTCGTAGGCATCGCCAACGACGCGGAAGCATAAGCGCAGGATGTGCAGAGGCTGAATCGCCATCGGCTGATAATTCCATGTCAGCGCGGTGTCAGACAGCCCTTTCGTGGCATCAACTCATGCGGCGCGTCATGCGGCACGTCATGCGGCTTGGACGTCTGCGAGGAATTGCCTGACCTGGGTGTTGAGGCGTTCGGCCTCGATCGAGAGGGCGTCGGCGAGGTCCTTGACGCTGACGGCGGTGGTGCGCGCATCGTCGGAGGCGCCGGCGACGCGGCTC
>WHTP01000135.1 GCA_009377695.1 Hyphomicrobiales bacterium
CACCCAGCCGCGCCCCTATGTGAACGTCAAATCGATCCTCTACCGCAACGATCCGATCCTGTGCTGCGCACCCCAGCATAAGCCGGTCGACGAGACGGGTCTGCTCAAGGGTGTCGCCGGCGCCGCGCAGATCTGGAGCGCACTCGAAGCATCGGGCGTACCGGAAATCATCGGCGTGTGGAACCATGAGGCCGGTCCGGCGACGCGCTTCACCGTCGTTCAGATCAAGCAGCGCTATCCCGGCCATGCGCGGCAGGCGCTGCATATCGCCGCCGCCTGCCAGGGTGGCGCCTATGCCGGCAAGTGGACAGTGGTGGTGGACGAGGACATCGACGCCGGCGAACTCGACCAGGTGCTATGGGCGATGTGCACGCGCTTCGACCCGAATGTCGACATCGACCTCATCCAGAAGGCTTGGGCATCGAAGCGCGATCCGCTGTTCCTGCCCGGCAACTTCAACAACCGCATCCTGATCGACGCCTGCGTCCCCTACGACATGAAGCTGAAGGGGACTTTCCCAACCGTGGTCGATGTGGGCGATGATCTGCGAGCGAAACTGCGGGCGAAATTCTCGCACATCTTCCCGCCGATGTGAGCAATACATGGGTTCCCGCCGATGTGAGCAATACATGGGCGGTCTCTCCCGACCTCATGGTGAGGAGCGAGCGAAACGAGTGTCTCGAACGATGGGGCGGCCCCATCTTTCGAGACACGCTGTTAGCGCTCCTCAGGACGAGGTCGGATTGAGACCGCGATTAGGGAGACAATGCATGCGCCGTTTTGTTCTCATCGCACTCGGCTCCCTGCTCGGGCTCCCCGCCCAAGCGCAATCCGTCGCGGATTTCTACCGGGGCAAGAACGTCACGGTGGCGATCTCGTTCAGTCCGGGCGGCGGCTACGACCTCTACGCACGCACACTCGCGCGCCACATGGGCAAGTACATCCCGGGCAATCCGAACTTGGTGCCGCAGAACATGCCGGGCGCCGGCGGTTTGCGCGTCGCGCAGTTCTATTCCAAGGCGGCGCCGAAGGATGGCTCGAGCTTCGGCACCTTCACGCGCATGGCCGGCATTGCGCCGCTGTTCGACCGGACGCAGACCTACGACAGCTCGAAGCTGACCTGGCTAGGCGCCATCACCGATGCCGTCAGCGTGTGCCTGACCTGGCACACCTCGCCGGTGAAGACGTGGAAGGACTTCCTGGAAAAGCCGGTCACGCTCGGCGGCACTGGACAGAGCGGCGAGCTCGATATCTTCACCAATCTCTACAAGAACGTGTTCGGCGCCAACATCAAGCTCGTGTCCGGCTATCCCGGCACCGCCGAGATCATGCTCGCAATGGAGCGCGGCGAACTCGACGGCGTGTGCGGCATCGACTGGACCACGATCAAGGCGCAGCGCCAGCGCTGGATCAAGGAAAAACAGATCAACGTCATCGCCCAGGCGGCCTTCCGCAAGGACCCCGATCTGCCGCACGTGCCGCTGATCATGGAGCTGACCAAAGATCCCGAAAAGCTGCAGATTCTGAAGCTGTTCGTGTCGGCGCATGAATTTGCGCGACCCTATGCCGCGCCACCCGGCATCCCTGCCGACCGTGCTGCGGCATTGATCACAGCCTTCGCAGAAACGACAAAGGATACCGGCTTCCTGGCTGAAACGGCCAAGCACCAGATGGAAGTCGCTCCGGTCAGCGGCAAGCGGCTCGCCGACATGCTCGCCGAGCTCTACGCCACGCCGGAGCCGATCCTTGCAAAGGCGAGGGCTGCGATCGCGCGTTGAGCCCTGCGCCAGGAGACTTTGTCATGACGATCTGCGTACGAAAGATCGCGGCGCGGCTCATCGCTGCCGGTGCCCTGACCGTGTCCGCCACACCGCTCTACGCCCAGAGCGTCGAGGAATTCTACACCGGCAAGACCATCACGCTGTCCATTGGCTTCACGCCCGGCGGCGGCTACGACCTCTACGGACGGCTAGTCGCCCGCCACCTCGGCAAGCACATTCCCGGCAAGCCGTCGATCGTCGCACAGAACATGCCCGGTGCCGGCAGCATGCGGGCGGCGCAGCACCTCTATTCGATCGCGCCCAAGGACGGCACGGCGCTCGCGACTTTCGGCCGCCAGATGGGAATCACACCGCTGCTGAATCCCGCCGCCCAATACGACGGCACCAAGTTCACCTGGCTCGGCAGCGTCACCAACGAAGTGTCTACCTGCGTCACCTGGAACAGGTCACCGGTGAAGGATTGGGATGGCCTCTTGAAGCATCCCGTCACGTTCGCCGGCGACGGACCTGGCGCCGATCCGGACGTGTTCGCTCACCTCTACAACAACGTGTTCAATACCAAGATCAAGGTCATTTCCGGCTACCGCGGCACCAATCCCATGATCCTGGCGATGGAGCGCGGCGAGGTCGACGGACTGTGCGGCCTGTCGTGGAGCACCATCAAGGCGCGGCACATGAAGTGGTTCAAGGACAAGACCATCAATGTGCTGGTACAAGCAGCGCTTCAGAAGGAGCCGGATCTCCCGAACGTGCCGCTGGCGCTCGACCTCGCCAAGACCGAAGACCAGAAGCAGGTTCTCAAGGTCTTCCTGTACGGACAGGAAATGGCGCGCCCGTTCGCGGCGCCGCCCGGCATTCCGGCGGACCGCAAGGCCGCGTTGATTGCCGCTTTTGAGAAAATGCTCAAGGACCCGGAATTCCTTGCGGAAATCAAGAAGCTCAACCTCGATCTCAACCCGGTCAGCGCATCCGCCATCGACCGTATGCTGAAGGAGCTCTACGCCACACCGAAGAATGTGCTTGAACGGGCCGCACAGGCCGCCACCAAGTGAATGATCGCTCGTGATGCAGGGCACGGGCGGCTACCGATTAACCCCAGACGAGAACCAACAATGGATATCCATACCGTTAAGCCTTCCGCCTGCATGATCACCTGCGCAGCCCTGCTCATCGCGGCACTGCCGGCACGTGCACAAAGCGTCGAAGAATTCTACAAAGGGAAAAGCATCACGCTCGCGATCGGCTTCTCGCCGGGCGGCGGGTACGACCTTTACGCGCGGCATCTTGCACGTCATATGAGCAAGCACATTCCCGGCCGCCCGAGCATCATTCCGCAGAACATGGCCGGCGCCGGCAGCTTGCGGGTGGCGAACTTCATCTACTCAGCAGCGCCGAAAGATGGCAGCGTATTCGGCACCTTTGCCCGCACCACCGGGCTCAACCCGCTGCTCGAAAGCGGCGCAACTTTCGACGGTACCAAGTTCACCTGGATCGGCAGCGTGACCAATGACATTTCCACCTGCGTGACCTGGCATACGTCCAAGGCCAATACGTGGGAGAACTTCCTGAAGGTTCCGACCAACCTGGGCGGACAGGCGCCGAGCTCAGAGCCCGACATCTTCGCCAATCTCTACAAGCACGTCTTCGGCGCGCCGATCAAACTCGTGCCCGGCTACCCCGGCACCAACGAGATCACGCTCGCCATGGAGCGCGGCGAGGTCGACGGACTGTGCGGACTCTCCTGGAGCACGATCAAGACGCGTCACGCGCAATGGCTGCGCGACAAGAAGATCAACATCCTGGTGCAGGCGTCATTCAAGAAGGACCCCGCGCTCGGCCATGTGCCGCTGGTCATGGAACAGACCAAGGACACCGAGAAGCTGCAGATCCTCAAGCTCATCCTGGCCGCTCAGGAAATGGCGCGGCCGTTCGCGGCGCCGCCCGGCATCCCGCGCGACCGCGCCGCCGCCCTGGTCGCCGCCTTCGACGCCACCATGAAGGATCCCGATTATCTCGCCGATGCGAAGAAATCACGGATCGACGTCAATCCCGTGCGCGGGCCGGAGATCGACAAGCTGCTCGCGGAGCTTTATGCCACGCCCAAGGATGTGATCTCCAAGGCCAGTCAGGCCATCGCACGATAGGATATCCATGGCTTCGCTGATCGGGGCGCGGGTCAACCGCGTCGAAGACCCTCCGCTTCTGCGTGGCGAGCGGCGCTTCATCGACGACATCGTCGTGCCGGATGTGCTTCATGCGGGCTTCGTGCGCAGCCCGCATCCGCACGCCGCGGTGCGCGGCGTGTCGAAGGACGCGGCGCTCGCGCTGCCCGGCGTGCATGCGGTGCTCACCCTTGACGACCTCGCGCCGGTCATGGCCAAGCGCCGCATGATGCGGCATTCGAACTCCGGTACACCGCTCGACCGGATGTGGTGCTTCGCACTCGCCGACGGCGAGGTGTCCTATGTGGGCGAGCCCGTCGCCGTCGTCATCGCCGACAGCCGCTACATTGCCGAGGACGCCGCCGCGCTGGTCGATGTCGACTACGATCTCCTGCCTGCCGTGTCGGATTGCCGCGAAGCATTGGCGCCTGGCGCGCCGGCGGTGCGGCGCGAACTCAACTCCAATACGGTCGCGACCTACAAGGTGAATTTCGGCGATCCCGACGCGGCCTTCGTCAAGGCTGCGCACGTGTTTCACACCGATCTCTGGCAGCACCGCGGCGCGGGGCATCCGATCGAAGGGCGTGGTATCGTCGCCGAATATCACCGCGGCAACGAAGGCATCACGGTCTGGGCGTCCACCCAAAAAGCGAACGACCTGTACCAGTCGATCACGTCGATTTTCGATTTCGACGAGTCGAAGCTGCGCGTCATCACGCCGGAGATCGGTGGCGGCTTCGGCCCGAAGCTCTGCATCTATTCGGAAGACATCGCCGTGGTAGCGGCCGCAATGTTGCTGCAGCGCTCGGTCAAATGGATCGAGGATCGCCGCGAGCATTTCACCAATGCGGCACAGGAGCGCGACCAGTACTGGTCGCTCGACATTGCAGTTACTGAGGACGCCAAAATTCTCGGCATCCGCGGCAGCCTGATCCACGACGTCGGCGCCTTTGCGCTGCAGGACGTCAACATCCCGTTCAATTCAGCCTCGATGATCAGCGGCCCCTATATCGTCCCGTCGTTGTACATGGACGTTGTCGTCGCGGCGACCAACAAGACGCCGGTGTCCTCGATCCGCGGCGCTGGCTATCCGCAGGCCGCGTTCTCGATGGAACGGATGATGGACCGCATCGCGCGCGAGCTGAAGCTCGAGCGCGCCGAGGTGCGGCGGCGCAATCTCATTCCCGCAGAGAAGATGCCCTACACCAAGCCGCTCAAGGCGCGCTCCGGTGCGGCCATGCAATACGACAGCGGTGACTATCCGGCCTCGCAGGTCGCGGTGTTGAAAGCTATCGGCTGGGACGACTTCCCGAAGCGCCAGGCCGACGCGCTCGCGCAGGGCCGTTATATCGGCATCGGCATGGCGCACGGCATCAAGGGCACCGGTCGGGGGCCGTTCGAGTCCGGCGTGGTGCGGGTCGCCAACACCGGCAAGGTTACCGTGTTCACCGGCGCCGCCAATCTCGGACAGGGGTTGCGCACGGTGCTGGCGCAGATCGCCGCCAACGAGCTTGGGCTGAGCTCGGAAGACATCACGGTCGTGCCGGGCGACACCTCGGGTGCTGCGCTCGGGCTTGGCGCCTTTGCCAGCCGCCAGATGGTGACGGCCGGCAATTCCGTGCTGCTCGCCTCACGCGCGGTGGCCGAAAAGGCGAAGAAGCTCGCCAGCCATTTGCTTGAAGCCGCTGAGCACGATCTCGAATTGAAGGACGGCGACGTGCGCGTCGTCGGCGCGCCGGAACTGTCGGTCAAGCTGGCGGAGCTCTCGCGCATCCTCAAGGGCGCGCCCGGATTCGGCTTCCCGGCGGGCGTCGACCCCGGCCTAGACGCCAACGTGAACTGGCGCACGGACGCGCTCGCCTATGCCAATTCATGCCACGCCGCCGAGGTCGAGGTTGATGTCGAGACCGGCGCGGTGCGCATCGTCAATTACGTCGCGCTTCAGGACTCCGGCGTGCTTATCAACCCGATGCTGGTCGAGGGACAGGTGCAGGGCGGCATCGCGCACGGCATTGGCAATGCGTTGTATGAGTGGATGGGCTACGACGATGCGGCGCAGCCGGTGACCACGACGTTTGCCGACTACCTCTTGCCCACCGCGACTGAAATCCCGACCATGACGACGATCTTCCTCCAGACGCCCTCGCCACTCAATCCGCTCGGCGTCAAAGGCGCGGGCGAGGTCTCGACCATCCCGGCTGCCGCCACCATCATCAATGCGATCGAGGATGCGTTGCAGCCGTTCAACGTGCGGATCGCGCAAACCCCGCTGATGCCGCACAAGATCGTGGAGTTGATCGCGCGCGGCTCTGCACCCGCTTCGCACTGACTTCGGGCGCGTTCTGACCGCGCCGCGGCGAGTGACTACGGCGTGACGGCTTAGATCCGAATCGCAATCGCCCGGACAGTAAGCGTAGCCCGCGGCACGAACTCGCATTACGACAATTGGCGTCGTTTGCGAGAAGCCAACGATCGAACGCAGGACAGCCGCCCAGATTTTGAGGCGGGCGTGCTAGTGGAGTGGATTTGACATTCGCTACCCCGTTGACCGCAGACTCCCAAAGCGAATGTCAAATCCAAAACTCCACTAGCAGCTTATATTTGCTAGTGGTCCTTTGATTCCAACATTCGCAAAAGTCGCCCGCTGAGAAGGGATGCGAATGTTAGAATCGGACCACTAGCGCTCTTCCGTACCGAACGCTTCTTCTTCGACGCTTTCGAGAATTTCGACAAGCTGCAAGACGCGGCCGGTTGCCAGCGGCCGTCCCATGCCTATCATTGATTCGTCATTGACGACCCAAGCGCGCGCTTCCGCAAGCTCGTCGGGAGTTGCGCCTATGCCGATGACCTGCGCGATGGTCTGATCGTCGACGGGTCCGAGAATCCTGACGACATCGTCACGCGTCAGAGACATGCCCTTCCTCGCCGTGCTTGGGGAAATGAGCCCGCCGGCACCGATGCCCGCGGGCTCCAGAGTCTCAGTGGCTGACTGTCTGCCGGGGCGGATGCTGGTACATGAACCAGAGTTCGATCGCCGCGAGCACCGCAACGAGGAAGCCCACCGCGAGGTGGACGTTTAATGCGGCGACGGTCCCTGCGAAGCCAAGGACCCACGGCGACGCGATGAGCCACAATCCGACAATCAGGTTCAGCCACTCCTCCCAGATCGCGAACATTGCAAGCGCCGCAATCGAGAGCACGGCGATGATCACCCCGCAGATCATCGCGTTGGTCCACGGCGCACCGGTCGCGAATCCGAAGATCCACGGCGAGGCGAACAGGAATCCGCCGAGCACCAGGTTGGCGACGTCACAAAGCTTGGCATTGCTCCATTCGTTCATGGCGTCCTCCATTGAACGAGCAAGACAGCCCGGAATGGCCCATCGGAAAGCCGATGGTCCCTCCCTGAAAGGAACTTTCTTCCGGCAGCCCGAGTTCCCCTCCTCTAGGATTTCTTTGTCGCACGTCGGGCGTTGCACCACGTGAATGGACCGGACAAAATTCCCCAATGAATGAGCGGGATGCAATGAGCGACCGCCTTGTCACGGTGTTCGGTGGTACCGGGTTCCTTGGCCGGAATCTGGTCCGCCATCTGCGCGCGAACGGATTCGCCGTACGCGTCGCCTCCCGGCATCCGCGCAAGGCTCAGGACGGCGGCGATCCGAAGATCCAGGCAGTCCGTGCGGATGTCCGCGACCCGATCGCGATCGAAGCCGCGCTGGTGAACGCCTGGGGCGCCGTGAATGCGGTAAGCTTATATGTCGAGAGCGGGCGCGACTCGTTCCAGGCGATCCACGTCAGCGCGGCCCGCGCCATTGCGCAGGGCGCGCGGGAAGCCGGGACCGAACGGCTGATCCAGGTGTCCGGGATCGGCGCCGACACCGCGTCGCCGTCGCTTTACGTGCGCAAGCGCGCCGAGGGCGAGCAGGCGGTCCAGGCGGCATTTCCCGGTGCGGTGATCGTGCGCCCGGCCGTGATGTTCGGCACCGAGGGCGGAATCGTCACCACCGTGCTCGACCTGATGCGCAAGCTTCCGGCCTATCCGATGTTCGGCCGCGGGCAGACGCAGATGCAGCCAGTGGCGGTCGACGACGTGGCAGAGGCGATCGCGCGCATCCTCGCGCGCCCGGAACGCACACCCGCGCTCTACGAATTCGGTGGCGCGAACATTTTCAGCTACGAAGATTTCCTTCGCACCGTCGCGCGTGAGGCGGGCTTGCGGCCGCTGCTCGTCCCCGTCCCGTTCGGGGCTTGGCATCTCCTGGCACGGCTCGCAGAGAACCTTCCGTATCCGCCAGTGACGCGCAACCAGGTCGAGCTGATGGAAATCGACACCGTCACGACGGTACGGACGCCGGGCCTGCGCGAGCTTGGCATCACGCCGCGGCCGGTTGAGGATACGGTCCGCGAACTCGTGCGCCGGTCTCGATAGGATCATCCAATGCCGCAGCTCGACGCTGTTCTTGAAACCGCTCTTTACGTAGACGACCTCGATCGCGCAGTGCGCTTCTACAGCGACGTGCTCGATTTGAAGCCGCTTTATCAGGACAGCCGGCTGTGCGCGTTCTCGGTCGGCGGGCGCAACGTGCTGCTCCTGTTTCCGCGCGGCGGGTCGCTTGAAACCGTTCACATGCCAGGCGGCACCATCCCTCCGCATGACGGCGCGGGCCCGCTGCACATTGCCTTCGCCATCGCGAAAGACGAACTGCCGGCATGGGAAGAGCGCCTCACGAACAACCATATCGCGATCGAAGGCCGCACCAACTGGAAGCGCGGCGGGGAGAGCATCTATTTCCGCGATCCCGACGACCATTTGCTTGAGCTCGCGACGCCCGGCCTGTGGGCAATCTATTAATGATCAGGTCTCTTTCCGTTTCTTCCGGCCGAGAAATTCCGGTGCTCGGCCAGGGCACCTGGGGCATGGGCGAGAACCGCTCGGAATTCGCTGCAGAGGTCGCCGCATTGAAGTTCGGCCTTGATCTCGGCATGACACTGATCGACACCGCCGAAATGTACGGCGAAGGCGGCGCCGAGATGGTGGTCGCGGAGGCAATTTCGGGCCGGCGCGATGACGTGTGCTTGGTCAGCAAGGTTTATCCGCACAACGCTTCGCAGCGTGACGCGGTCGCCGCCTGCGAGCGCAGCCTGAAGCGGCTGAAGACCGATCGTCTCGACGTCTATCTGCTGCATTGGCGGGGCGGTGTTCCGCTGGCGGAGACGCTCGAGGCATTCGCCGCGCTTGAGCGGGCGGGAAAAATCCTCGACTACGGAGTCAGCAATTTCGACACCGCCGACATGGAGGAAGCTGCGGCGCTGCCTGGCGGCAGCACCATCGCCATCAATCAAGTGCTCTACAACCTCGTGAACCGCGGGATCGAATGGGACCTCTTGCCGTGGTGCGCAGGCCGCGGCGTCCCTGTCATGGCCTATTCGCCGTTCGCGAGCGCACCGCCCGCGCAGACGCGCTTGCTCGGCAATCCGGTACTGACGTCCGTCGCTACGCGACGCGGCACGACGCCGGCTCAGATCGCGCTGGCCTGGCTGCTGCATCAGCCTGGCGTTGTCGCAATCCCGAAGGCTGTGCAGACAACGCACGTCCGAGCAAACCGCGCGGCTTATGACGTCAAGCTGACAGCCGACGAACTAGCCGCGCTTGACCGCGCGTTCCCACCGCCGCGCAACAAGGTGCCGCTGGCGATGCTCTAGCCGCACGCGCAACAGACCGAAATCGATGATCGGATCGGCCTTGCGCCGAGCGTGGGCGAGGTAGGCCGTGCCGCAGATGGCGCCGATGCTGATCGCCACAATGATGATAGCCGTCGGCACCGGTCCGCGCCCAATTGCGGAGAAACCGAACACGAGTCCTGCAAGCGCGAGCCCGATCAGGATGAATCCGCGCAGGTCAAGCGGCGCGACCGTCTCGTCACGGAGGTCGGGAACGTGCCGATACACAAGGAACAGGCCGGCAATCCCGATCGGGACGTTGAGGAAGAAGATCCAGTGCCACGACAGGTGCGTGACGATGAAGCCGCCGACCGATGGGCCGATGAGCGGCCCGAGCACGGCGGGGATGGTGATATAGTTCATCGCCCGCACGATCTCGAACTTCGGCACGCTCTTGACCACGATCACGCGGCCGACCGGGGTCATCATGGCGCCGCCAATGCCCTGGACCGTGCGCCAGACCACGATCTCCGCGAGTGTGCTGGACAAGCCGCAGAGCACCGAGCTCGTCGTGAACACCGCGATGGCGGCGAGGAATACGTGCTTGGCGCCGTAGCGGTCCGCCATCCAGCCGCTGATCGGCACGAATACAGCAAGCGCGAGCAGATAGCAGGTGATCGCCAGATTGAGGACGAGCGGGTCCTCGTTAAGCGACTGCGCCATCGCCGGCAGCGCGGTGGCGATCACCGAGCCGTCGAACTGGTGCATAAACTGCGCACAGCCGACGATGAGGGGAACGATGACGGAGAAGCGCGACGGGGAAGCCATGACGAGGGTCATGCAAGACGCTGCGCTCCCGCGCAAGCCACCGGTGCATGATCCCGGCAAAAGCCTGCCCCGGACTTGATCCGGGGTGGGGACCGGCTTTCGCAATAAGATGCTTTCGGGATAAGATATGCTCGCGATAAAGTGCTGGCACCGCGATCAGGGTACAGTCGCTCGGATATGCAGATATCCCCTCCCCCATCATGAGCCGCGCGACCAGTTTCTCCTCGATGATGCAACAGCTTATGCAAAGCGTCGGCGTCGGCCTCAGCGCACTGATCGTGCACCTCAGCACGGTGATGCATGGCCGCGTGAGTATCGTCGCAGAAGACGTGTCGCACGGCTTCTTCGCCATCGGCCTGCTCTCGGCGCTCTCGGCGATCGTCTTCTATCTGCTGCCGCCGACTGCCGGTTCGGAGCTCACCCCCGGCCGTTAGGTCTGCTTCGGCCTTTGCATCGCCATGACCGCGGTCGAGACCGCAAGGCTCGCGCCGATGATCACGAAGATGCCGGCCGCGCTGGTCGCCGCGGCGACCAGGCCGACGGAGAACGGGATCACCAGTTGTCCGGCGCGGTTGCCGGTGATGCGCAGCGAATTCGCAACGCCGCGCGTTTCCGGCGTTGCGAGGTTGAGCAGCGCCGCGATGGTGGCGGTGATCGCGATGCCGAGTGCAAAGCCCGCGACCGCGACCACCGGCAGCAGCAGCGGGACCGGCAGCGGCAGCGCGATCGCTGCGTAGGACATAGCGCTGGCCAGCACACTGACCATCATCAGGCGCCAGTGGCCCATCATCTGATACAGCCGTGCGAACAGAAAGCGCGAGAGTACCGATGCCACCGCCCGCGCTACCAACAGCCATCCGACCACCTCCACCGCCATGCCGCGCTCGGCGCCGAGGAAGGGCAGGTAGACGACGATGAGATCCTGCGCCGACACCACCGTGATGCCGACGAACAGCATCACGCGGATTCCCGGCAGGCTCAGAATATCGCGCAGCGGCATCGGCGCAGACTTTTCCGCTTTCGGCTTGCGCGGGCCGCCAAGCTGCAGAAACAATGCGGCGGCGAACATGATGAATGAGGCGACGAAACCAGCCCCGAACAACCATTGCGTCGGCGGCACGCTGGCGTCGCCGCCGACATAGCCCACGATGTACGGGCCAAGCCCCTGCCCGATCGCGTTGGCGACCATGTAGTTGCCGATATTGCGCTCGAGCGCGCCTGGCGTCATATCGGTCGCGCACAGGATTTGCTGGCTGATGACCAGCATCAGGTGGCCGAGGCCGAGCAGCGCGGTAAAGACCAGCAAGCCGGCGAGCGACGACCACAGAGCGAAACCGCCGCACGCGAAGCAGAGCAGACCGGCGCCCATCCAGGCGGTCCGGGTCTCGTTGCCCTGGTCGATATAACGGCCGACCTTGACCGCGAACAAGAGCGGCAGGACCGCGATGGCGGCGGTGATGACGCCCAGCCAGAGGACCGACAGGCCGAGCTCGACGGCCCGGTAGCTTGTGGTCACGCGCACAATCGTGACCACCGTCTGTTCAAGGACCGCCGTGGTCATCAAAGGGAGGAGAAATCGGTAGTTCATTCGTTATGGGAGCAGGAATCCGGATGGAGCAGGAATGCCGGGTTTTTCGCCCGGAATCGAGGCGGGGAACGTGCATTGAACGGGCGATGTGGAGCATACTTCGTCTGCTTGTTGAAGTCGCGCAACCCTCCCATGCAAATGCGGATTTCCCATGCCAGATGATGATGTCGCCAAGGCCCTCCAGGATGCGCTGGCCGTACGCTTTGGGGAGCGGCTATCCATCGATCCGAGCCTCGATGGCCTGACCGAGTTGACCTCGATCGCCGCGCACCGCACGCATCGCCGCTATCTGCCGCAGCCGGTTGCACCCGAACTGGTGCGGCTTCTGTGTGCGTGCGCGCTATCGGCGCCCTCGAAAAGCGATTTGCAGCAGAGCGACGTCCTGGTGGTGCGCGATGGCGCCATCCGTCGTGCGATTGCAGCAAAGATTCCCGACAATCCCTGGGTCGGGACCGCGCCGGCGTTCCTTGTGTTCCTCGCCAACGGCCGCCGCCAGCCGTTCATCTCGACGTTACGCGGCAAGCCGTTCCCGAACGATCATCTCGACCTCCTGTTCAACGCGGTCTCCAATTGCTCGATCGTGCTCGCAACCTTCATCCGCGCGGCGGAAGCCGTCGGACTCGGCTGTTGCCCGATCAGCGCGATCCGCGACCGCGCCGCACTCGTGAGCGATCTGCTGCGATTGCCCGACCGCGTCATCCCGGTCGCGGGCCTGTGCCTCGGCTGGCCGTCCGAGCGCGGCCACATCACCCCGCGGCTCGGCCTCGAGGCCACGGTGCACACCGACCACTATGGCGACCGCGACCTCGCGGCCGACATCGACGCCTATGATCGCCGCCGCAACGAAGGCCGCCCGCCCTGGAAGCAGCGCAATCCCGAGCGGTGGGGCGAAGCGGCGTTCTACGGCTGGTCGGAGGATAAGGCACGCCAATACGCCGAGCCGCTGCGCGCGGATTTTGGCGCGTTCGTACGGGCGAAGGGATTTAGGCTAGACTGATCCGCCGCCGTCGATTCACGCTCGGCTCAACTGGTCACGACACCCTCGCGCCGTGAACATCGAGGAGCGGCGTTACACTGTCGCGCTCGCGGCGCTTGCGGTCGGATTTCTGATCGGACGTATGGGGCACAACGACTGATTGGGTCGGACCCCATAAGCGCAAAGGGCCTCTGCGCCTGCGCGCGAGACCCTTTGCTTCGCGGCTCGTGTTAAATGGTTAGTTCAACACGCCGCTACTTAACGTGACGACCATGTCGCCATCAGTAGACAGACATAACGCGCGGCCCCGCCGATCGTTCCGCATGCCAAAAAAGTCGGCATGCTCGATGCAAATGTTGCAAGTTTTAAGTTTTGCAGGATTGAGTGTTTACCAGGGCTCTCGCTAAAGTGCGACAGGGCTCGGAAAGTGGCGCGCTTCAAGGATGGTTTGCGCCGGCCCGAACCCAATATGGCAGCGGGCTCATGGATCGGAAGGCGATAGTAGGCGCGATCGTCGCGGCGGCCTTTGTGGGCGTGATCCTCATTGGGAGAATTGCCCTCTCGCAACTGAGTGGTCAGGAGATCGGCGCCAGGGCGGCGGCTTTCAGTGCACTTGTAGCCGCCGTGGCGCTTATCGGGCTCGCCGCCGGTAGCGGCCTGCTCGAACGAACCCTCGGATGGTAATCTCCCGCGCTGTCCGACAACGATTGAACGCCCGTTGACTGCAAGCGTAGCACTGTCGCGTAGCGTGGCATCCACCTAGCACCGCTACGGCCTAATTCTTGCGTCATCGCGCAACATGAAATGGCCGCTACTGAGAGCGGCCGATTCGGAATAGTCTAGTGTTTTCAATATGTTATGCTGGTAGCGGGGGAGGGAATCGGTCCAGACCCCGCGACACAAACGCCCACGTTTTCCTTCACCCGACGGGCTGAACAGGGACCCGACAGGCGCAAACGCCGAGGTTCCAATGCCGGATAGACCCCGCGACCCCACCACCGAAGCCCTCAAGATCCTCTACCGCTTGGTGCGGTTGTGTGAATTAGTCCTAGGCACCCTTCTTTGTGAAAATCGTCAGCGTGCCGTTCTCGTCAAGGTTGATGGCGACCACCTGGGCTGAGCTGCGACCCTTAGCTTTTAACGCGGATACAGCTTCTGGTGTCGCGTCAATAGATTTGCGCAGTGACTGGATTTTTTGCTGTTTCGTGTTTGCGATAAGGGCATCAACCTTTGAGCGTACGCCCGCTTGCAGCTCATCAACGTCAACCACTTGAATACTGCGGATGGTGACGTCTTGCTGAGGCTGGGGCTGGGTCTGAGCCTTTGGAGGCGTGGGAGAATCTTGCGCTTGCACCAATGCGGGTGATCCAGCCAAAAGCAATGCGACGGCAGTCGATAGTGCTAAGGTCCGCATGATCCGCTCCACTTCGTTTCCAATTTAAGATGCGGCACACCAGTATCGGAGCTATGCGGGAAACTGGGTGATGACGGAATGAGATAGGCGGCGTATCGAGGCGGGTGTCGAGCCTGCCAGAACCTCTCGAGGAGAGCGATACGCCATGAATGAGAATAGCAACATTATCGCACTGCGTCAGCCCGACG
>WHTP01000119.1 GCA_009377695.1 Hyphomicrobiales bacterium
AAGCGATCGTCGGAGAGTTTCACACCGAGGAGGGATCGCCCGAGCCGATGGTGGTCCGGCGCGACGACGGATCGTTGCTCGTGTCCGGCTGGATGCCGGCCGAGCAATTTCAGGACCTGACCGGCATTCCGCTGCCGCAAGGCCGCTCCTATCACACGGTCGCCGGCTTCGTGCTGGAATCCTGCGGCGCGTTGCCGGCGGTCGGCGAGAGCTTCGACGCTCATGGCTGGCGCTTCGAGGTCATCGATCTCGACGGCCGCCGCATCGATAAGGTGCTCGTGACCAAAGCCCCCGTGGTCCGGCGGATCGCCCAAGGCGCAGGCCGCCGGCCGAGGTCGTGATTAGATCGTGAACGCCTCGTGCGTCCACCCGCCCTCATCCTGAGGCGGCGCGAAGTGCCGTCTCGAAGGAGACCGGGCTTCTGTTATCGGGGGTTCAAATTGCTTTCCCCGCTACCAACGCCCGCCGCGACAAGGAACGCAAGGGAACGCGCTCGGTGCAGCAGTGCCTCAAGGCAGCCTTGTACGTTTATTGTCGGGAGCGTCCCGGCTGGCGTCGGCAGCACGGTCACGCGCTCGACAAGCCTGCGCAACAACGTCAATGAAAATTCATGATACTCTCCTAATCATCGAAGCAATCCCAGCAAGCGCCTTCTGCGCAGCCGCGTTCAGGCCGCGACTTGCGTCCCGCTACATTTCCGCGCGGCCGGTGACGTCGTGATCGCCTGCACCGCGTACAGCCCCTTTCCATGTGCCGCAGCTGCGTCGATTATCTGCTCGGCCGCGGCGACGTGGACCCCAAGCGCATAGCCGCATGCGGCTCTTCGCTCGGCGGATACTACGCGGCGCGCACCGGTTGCTACACCCGATCGGTTCGCGATCCGACCTCTCCCTCCGCGGAGAGGTGAAAGGTCGCGCACGTCAATCCTCGATGCGGCATTCCATAGGCAGCGGCATGTACTGGAAATCGCTGGTGTTGGTGTCGGTATTTTCGAGGCTGAGGAACATGCACTCGTCGTGGATGAAGTGCGGGCCGGCGTGCCAGATGCCGACGTGCAGCTTGATGATGCGGTCGCCCGGGATGCGGAAGGCGGTGACCTGATCGAGCCGCGGATGCGCGTCGTCGGCGAAATCGGTTGGCGCGGCGACCGCGATGAACCACTCCTTGCCCTGCAGCGCGCCGAGGCACTGGCTGACGCGCCGGTGGCGGGCGAGTATGGTGAAGATCAAGCCACGCTTGAACTGATGCATGATGCGCAGGAGCGGCTCGCCATTGGTGATCGTCAGATCGACGTGAGTTTCCTCCTGCCCCGGCCGATAGGCATAGTTGCGGTCGCCCTGCTCGCCGCTCTTGCGTGGCTTGATGATGTCGCCATAGGGCGCAAATGCCTCGTCAGTAAGCTCCTGCAGGGGCACCGAGTGGCGGGCGGGCGAGTCCATGTTGGCCTCCTGTTGTTGCAGAATCGTTTCGCTCGTCGGCGGAGTCATCTGGTCAGCGCTTTCCCTCGATCGTAATCTTCGCTGTCTTGACGAATTCGGCCCATTTCTCCAGATCGGTCTTCACGAGATCCGCGAACGCGGCCTGCTCCAGCGAGAACGGCGTGAGCTGCTGCGCCTCCAACAGCTTCACGACCTCGGGCTCCGCCATCACGGCCGTGACCTCTTTATTGAGCCGATCGACAATCGCCTTTGGCATCTTTGCCGGAGCGATGATGCCGGCCCATGACGTCATACCGAAAGGCGGCAAACCCGGCACGGTTTCGAAGATGGTCGGCACGTCAGGCAGGACCGGCATCCGTTCCGGCTCGCCGATGCCGAGCGGGATAAGCTGGCCGGCGCGGATGTTCTGCAGCAAGACCTGCACGTTGTTGTACCCGAGCTGCACCTCGCCGGCGATCTGGCCGACCGCGGCCGGTCCAGCGCCCCTGTAGGGCACGTGCAGCAGCTTCACCCCAGCCTGCAAAGCGAACAGCTCCATCGCGAGATGGCTGAAGCCGCCGACGCCGCTCGAGGCATAGGCGAGGCTGCCGGGCTTAGCCTTGGCGGCGGCGATCAGCTCGGGAATGGTGCGATCTTGACCGATGGATGCACCGCGATGAGGCTGGGGAAGCGCACCATCGGCGCCACCGGGATAAAGTCCTCCAGCGGCTTGTAGGCGAGGCTGGCCTGCAGGGACGGGTTCACCACGAGCGGCGTGTTGGGCGAGGCCGCGATTGTGTAGCCGTCCGGATCGGATTGCTTCAGCGCCTGCAGACCGATGGCACCGTTGGCGCCGCCGCGGTTCTCGACATAGACCTGCTGGCCAAGCCGTGTGGTCAGGTGCTGCGCCATCAGGCGGGCGATGAAATCCGTGCCGCCACCGGCCGGGAACGGCACGATCATCTTGATCGGCTTGTTCGGCCAGTCCTGCGCCTCGGCCGACGGAGCAACCAGTAGACCGAGCCCGAGCAGCGTCAGCGCGGCGAGCTTCGCAATCACACGGCGCGTGGAACACATGTCTTGTCCTCCCAATGTCGCGGCGTGCAGAACCGCTTTCGCTTCTCGTCCCTGTGCCGGCTAGTCCACCGGGATAAAGATCGTGTGGCGGATCTTGCCCTCGGTGTGTTCGGACATATGGCCCTTTCCGGTGATGTCTTCGACCAGGAACACTTCGCCCTCCTTGATGATGCGGCTTTCGCCGTCGCTCGCGGTAATCTTCACGCCACCGTCGAGGTTTACGATGTATTGGCGGCGGGGCGCGGGGTGCCAGTCGAGCTTGTAGTCGGCGCGGGACTGGCGAAAGATCACCCCCGTCGCCGGCAGGCGCTTGGAGTACAAACTCATGCGCCGCTCCTCCGCCCATTCGATCTCGATGTCACGGAAATGGGACTCACCTTTTTCGTCGGTGTAGAGATTTGCGATGCGCATCGGTTTCCTTCCCTTACTGAAGGCGGTTGCTCTTGATCGTGTGAACGGCGCCGCCCGTCACGGCACCAGAATGGAGGTGCTGGTGGTGGCGCGGCTTTCGAAGTCGCGGTGCGTTTTCTGCGCGTCCGGCCAGAATTTGCGGCGGATCGTGCGTGTTTCACCACCGCGTCAATGAAAGATGACGCTGATGCTCGGCATGACACACCCCTTGGCTCGACGGGAGTGTCATTTAGCTACCGAGCTTCGGCAATACGGCATTTGTAGATACACTAGTCTAGTGAACACTAGTGAACACTAGTGTTGAATCAGGCCGCCGCCACCTGCGCAGGCCGAGGGCAATCGCACCGCACCCTTCCGCGGCAAGCTGAAGCCGTCGCGACGCCGTCATGGACAGACGCGCGGCCACACCGCGGGTCGGTCTCAGTGGTTGCGTGGCCCTGATCTAAACGGCCACTACCAGCCAGTTTGGCTCTCGGTGGTGTCCTGCCCATATCCGTCCCGTGACACACCGCTCGCCCGAGAACCTGGGGCGGCCGTTACATGTCAGCGATCAGGGAGACTCGTTTGAGGTTCTGGCGCCTGGCGGGATCGCGTTCCGATAGGGCCCGTCGCTCAGCTCGTCGACGAGAAAGTCGAGAAACGCGCGCACCTTGGCGATGACATAGCGTCTCGACGGATAGACGGCATGGACGGCGAGCTCAACCGCCGACCAGTCGTCAAGGACGGTGCGCAGGCGTCCTTGTTCGATGTCCTCTCTGACGTAAGCGAGCGGAATCAGACTCAAGCCGAAGCCAGCACGCAGGGCATCGCGAACAGCCAGGCTCGACGTCACCTTGTAGCGGCCGTTGATGGGGACGCGGACCGAGCGGTCGGCGTTTCGGAACTCCCAGTCATCGACATGGCCCGACAACGTGAACTGGATGCAGCTGTGATCCTTGAGGTCCTCGGGTGCCGCGGGCGCGCTGAAGCGCTCAAGATAGGACGGTGCGCCGCAGACGACGTGCGGCATAGTCATCAGCCTTCTCGCGATCAACCCCGAATCTTCGAGGCTGTCGCTCGCACGAATGGCGATGTCGAAGCCTTCCTCAACGAGGTTGACGCGTCGGTCGTCCATCCGCAGATCGAGCGTGAGCTTCGGGTAACGGCTGAGGAACTTCGGCAGGGCGCTGGACAGGCAGATTAGTGTCAGTGTCGTTGGCGCGCTGACCCGCAGAAGCCCACTTGGCATCTGCTGCAATGGTCCGAGTGAGTTGTCGGCTTCCTCCAGTTCATCCAGCACGCGCGCGATCTGATCGTAATAGCGCGAGCCGGCCTCGGTGAGGCTCATGCGCCGGGTCGTGCGGTTGAGGAGCCGCACCGCCAAGTGCGCCTCCAACTCACCAATATTCTTGCTGATGGCGGCTGGCGACAGGCGCAAATGTCTCGCCGCCGCCGCGAAGCTTCTCAGCTCCACGACCTCGCGAAACACCTTCAATGCGGTCAGGCGGTCCATTGTTATTCACCAACAGTCAATAGTCCAGCCACGATTTAGCATATTACAGCACAAATTGCAGCCAATTAGCTTCGACGCAGCGTTGGTGAGGCGGTTTCGGTCCTGGCGGCGCAGAGAAGCAAAAAAGCGAGTGGCGACGATGGCTGACGTGACGCAAGGTGTGCGGGGCGCTCACACGGGAATGCTGCTGTGGGCGTTGATCGTGGGATTGTCCTTCCCAGCAGTAGGGCTGATGAGCGACGGACTGCCGCCGATGCTGCTGACGGCGGTCCGCTTCGTCATCGCCGCACTGGCGGTCTGGCCGCTGGTTTGGCGTGAGCCCGACCGCTGGCCGAGCCTGCCGGGGCTGGCGCTGTATACGATCATGGGACTGTGCATCGCCGGTTTCTTCTGCGCCATGTTTTGGGCCGCGCACCGTGCCACCGCGCTGTCAATGGCCACGCTTTATGTCACCGTCCCGCTGCTCGCCTATGGGCTCGGCCAAGGACTCGGTGTGGAGCGGCCTGCGGCTCGCCTCGTGGGCATCCTCGCGCTGGGCGCGGCCGGCGCGCTGGGGCTCGCCTGGGCAGGAAACGATGGGCAGCTCGGCGGCCTGCAGTTCGGTATCAGCGAAGCGGTGTTTTTCCTTGGTTGCCTCGGCTCAGCGCTCTATCCGGTACTGAGCAAGTGGGGATTGGCGCGTGGCTGGCTGCCGGACCGGGCGGCGCTGCGCACCTTCTGGAGCCTGCTGATCGGCGCCGTGCTGATCGGCTTGCTCGGGCTGGTGGTAGAAGCGCCGCAGGCGCTGGCGACCATGACGTTCTCCGACGTGCTGCTGGTGGCTTATCTGGGCGTGTTTTCCAGCGGCGTTACCTATTGGCTGGTTCAGCGGGCCACCACGGTGCTGACGCCGAGCATGGTGACGGCCTACATCTATCTCACCCCTTTCGTCTCGATGCTGCTGTTGTTCGTCGAGCATCCGCAGCGCATCGGCTGGAATTGGCTGCCGGGCAGCGTGCTAGTGATCCTCGCGATCACGCTGCTGCTGCGCCGCGACCCCATCAAAGGCAGTCGGCGGCAGCCGGTGGGCGGACCCGCGAGTCAAGCACTTCACTGTTCTTAATAGCCCACCACAGCACGCCCCATCGATCAATTGATCCAAAGGAGCTGAGAGCGATGCGCATCACAGTGTTCGGCGCGGTCGGGAATGTGGGAAGCCGGGTGGTGGCCGAGGCATGATTGCCCTGGCCACGGTCTCCTGACCCCTTCCGGGCTGCTACTCGTCATCGGCAAGCCTGCGGAGTGAAGGAAAACGTGGGATATTCTGTCGCGGGGGATGCATCAAAGCGCGCCCCGCTACCACTGCTATGAACGGCCGTGGTTGGATGTCTGCCGCGCCCCTCAGATCGTGAAGGCCTCGTGCGTCGAGGGATGGAACATCTCCTCCGGCGTGACGAGCCGTTGCGACAGTCCTTCCGAATGATGATGGCGCAGGAACGTCTCCAGTACCTTGCGATTGGCGCTCAGTCCGTATGACCAGAAATCGTGGCCCATCAGCTCGCGCGCGGCGCGGAGCTGCTCGTCGAGGAACGGCAGCGTACATTTGCTGGTCGCGGTGTCTTCCAATTCCTCCATGCACTTCGCCTTCGACTGCTCCAGCGCCTTGAACACCGCCGCGGGAAGCCACGGGTGTTGTTCAACGAGCGTGCGGCGAATGCCGGTGACGTGCATGATTGGGAAGATGCCGGTGCGCTTGAAGTAGTCGCGACCCGCCGCGATCGGATCAGGAAACAGCCACCCGATGTTCGGATTGTTCTTGCCGGCGAGCCGCGGCACCCGCGGCGCGATGAAGGCGTCGATCTCGCCGCTCTCGAGCAACTGCGAGATGGTCTTGCCCTCGGGCGCGTCGACCATCTTGACATCGGATGGCAGCTTAATCGTGATCTTCTCCGGCCGCGTCGGATCGTCGATGCCGCCGCGCACCCAAGTGATGTCGGACGGCTTCACGCCATAGTCGTCCTGCAGGATCGCACGCGCCCAGACGCAGGCCGTGAGCTGGAATTCCGGCAGGCCGACCCGCTTGCCTTTGAGGTCTTCCGGTTTCTTGATGCGATCGGTGCGCACATAGATGCAGTTGTGGCGAAACATGCGCGACACGAACGCCGGAATGCCCACATAGGGGCAATTGCCCTGCGCGGTCTTGACCGTATAGCTCGACATCGACAATTCGCAGATATCGAAATCCATGGTGCGGAAGGCGCGGAAGAAGATCTCCTCCGGTGGCAGCATCATGAATACGGGATCGACACCATCGATCTGCACGGCGCCATCAAACAGCGGCCGCGCCCGGTCGTAATTCCCGATCGCCACGGATAGTTTCAGTTTCGACATCGCCCTCAATCTTTCTGTAAAGGTCACCCCCGGGATTAGAGTGGCTAGATAGCCTTCCCGATGCCGAAAGAGCAACCATGGCCGCCGTGTTCAGGATTGCACGAATGAGCTTGCTGGCACGACCGTCGCGGCTCGGAAAGTGCACGCGCTCGCCCTTCGTGTCATTGCCGACCGCCTCGACCACGGCGAGAAATAATCGACAGTGAACTTAAGCGAGCCCGCCGACTTCCGCTTCGAGCAGCGACCAGCAGCGCGCGCCCAATCGTTCACGCCAAGCCGAATAGACGCCGCCAAGCCGTGCGCGGAACGTCGCCTGTTCGACCTCGTTGAATGCAAGGCCGCGTTGCGCCAAGTCGTGCCGCAGGCGGGCGTTGAGCGCGCCCTGGTCGATGCGCTGCTGCCGCACATGCGCGACCACATTGCGCTCGATCACGCCCTTGATGCCGTCTGGCAGCCGCTGCCAGGTGGGCAGATGCGCCATCAGGTTAAAGCCCGACCACATATGGTTGGTCATGCTCACATATTTGACGAGTTCGTCGAGCTTGAAGCCCTCGATGACCGCGAGCGGATTTTCCTGCGCCTTTACCCGTCCGGTCGCGAGCGCATCATAGAGTTGATAGGCAGGAATGATGACCGGCTCGGCGCCGAAGGCCTGGAAGGTGTCGAAGATCAACTGCCCGGGCGGGACGCGGATTGTCATTCCTTCAAAGCCGTCGGGCGTGGCAACCGCGCGGGTGACGCCTGCGACCTGCCGCATGCCGTTGTCGAAGCCGCCCTGCAGAAAGAGATGCATGCCTTTCGCGGCCATCTCCGCTGCGATCATGCGGCCGAGCGGACCGTCGATCGCCTTGTGGGCCTGGCCTGCGCTCGCGAAAGCGAACGGCACCTGCTGCACCTCGGCGACCGGAACGACGGTGCCGATGAGGCCGCCCATCAGCGTATAGAATTGGATTTCACCCGCGATCAGCATGCGCAGCGCCGCCGGGTCGCCCCCGGCGACCTTGCCGTTTTCAGCGTGCACGGTCGCGGCAACGCGGCCGCCGGTTTCCGCCCTGATCGCCGTCCACATCCGGACGAGGTTCAAATGCAGGGGGCTGCCGGCCGCCTGGCCGTGATACTGGCTGAACGCGTATTCGGGTTCGGACACCTGCGTCACCTCTCATCGCCGACCTAGTGTGGCGGTTCAGAAGTCCGCATCATTCTCGCGGCGAGCCCGACATGCGGACTTCTGAACCAAAGCCACACTAGATTCAAAGAGTTGCTAGTGTCCTTCGATTCCGAAGTTCGTATAAGAGGCCGCCGCGAAATGGCACGAACTTCGGAATCGGGACACTAGTTGAAGCAGCGGCCACAATACTTTATCAGCGCGGTAATGCGACAAGTGGCCACTGGACGCACGCCGTCCAGGCTTCAAAAATGTCCAGGCTTCAAAAAATAGCGCGTGACACGCCTTTAAAATCCGCTAGTTTTTCCAACAACATGCAGGGAGGGAATGGGATGAGACTATTATCGCAGGCAAGCGTTGTTGCCGGCTTGGTGGCCGGCGTGCTGGTGATGCCGCTGTCGCCGGCGCATGCGCAAGCAGACTTCTACAAGGGTAAGACGATCTCGATCGTCATCGGGGCGAAGACGGGAAATTTGGCCGTTGCCGCGCAAATCGTTGGCCGCCACCTAGGCAAACACATTCCGGGCAATCCGAGCGTCATCAACCGCCAGATGCCGGGCGGCGCGCACCTCAATGCGACCAACTACATCTACAACGTCGCCGAAGCTGACGGTTTGACCGTTCTCGCAGCGAATCCGAACGTCGCTATGGGGCAGCTCGCAAAACTGCCAAATGTTCGCTTCGACGCCAACAAATACGTCTGGCTCGGCTCGTCAGGCCCCGATGGTGTGATGTTCGCAATCCGCGCGGATTTGCCGTACAAGACGTTCAAGGAGATGAAGGATTCCGGCAAGGAATTTGTCGCCGGAACGACCGGGCCGGGATCCAATGCCCATGACATGCCGCTCCTCCTCAAGGAGTTCGCAGGCCTCAAGTTGCGGCTGGTCGCGGGCTATTCCGCCAACAGCGACATCCTACTGGCGGTCGAGCGCAAGGAGTCCGACGCCTATTCGGCGTTTGCTACAACGGTCCAGCGCGCGGTCGATCGCGGCGCCGTGCGCCCGCTGGTCCGCACTCGCACTGCCGTGCCCGGCTGGAACCATCTGCCCACCGACGAATCTCTGACCACCGACAAGATCGGTCGCGGGCTGATGTCGATCCGCGGCATCCCGCAGTCGATCGGACGCGCCTTCGCGGTTCGACCGGGAACACCGCCCGAACGCGTCGCCATGCTGCGCGAAGCTCTGGGCAAGGCGCTGAAGGATCCGGCGTTGCTCGAAGAGGCCAAGAAGGCGAAGATCCATATGGAACACATTTCGGCCGACGTCGTCACGAAATCGTTCGCCGAGCTGCTGGACCAGCCGCCAGCGGTGCTGGAAGCAATGCACAAGTATCTCAAGCCCGGCGAAGGGTAAGAGCACAAGATCGACGACCCGGAGCCGCGCAGTCAGCGGCTCCGGCACGTCCGCCGCAGCAGCCCAAAGAACAAGCTGCAAGGCACGACAACAGGGGGAGTCTCATGCGGCGCCTTGGCTTGTTGTACGTCCTCGGCTGTTGCGTGATCGCGTCGGCCGCTCCGCAGGCCGCGCAAGCGCAAACCGACTTCTACAAAGGCAAGACCATCACGATCGTGGTGGGTACGCGGGTCGGTGGCTCTATCGGCAACACCTCGTTGATCCTCAGCCGTCACATCGGACGATTCATTCCGGGAAATCCGACTGTCATCCTCCGGCAGATGCCCGGCGGCGCTCATCTCAACGCCACCAACCACGTCTTCAATGTCGCTGAGGCTGACGGCCTGACCATCCTGGGATCAAACCCGGCGATCGACATGGCGCAGCTCACCAAGGTGCAGGCGGTGCGCTTTGATGTGCGGCAATTCCAGTGGCTGGGGTCGACCGGACCTGACGGCACGCTGTTCGCGATCCGCTCAAGCCTCCCCTACAAGAGCTTCAAGGATCTCCAGAACGCCAAAGAGGAGATCGTGGTGGGGTCGACCGGTCCAGGCTCGAACTCGCATGATGTTCCGCTGCTGCTCAAAGAATTTGCCGGCGCAAAAATCAAATTGCTCTCGGGCTTCCAGGCCAACGGGGACATCCGCCTCGCGCTCGAGCGCGGCGAAGCGGACGGATGGTCCGCCCTGGCGACCCCGATCCGTCAAGCGGCGGCCGCCGGCAAAGTCCGTCCGCTGGTGCGCGGCCGCAGCCCGGTGAAGGGATTCGAGAACCTGCCCGTTGACGAGGACCTCGCGCCACCTGGGATCGGTCGATCGCTCCTGGCCATCCGCGGGACCCCGCTCGCCATCGGCAAGCCGTTCGGCGTCCGGCCGGGCGTGCCGGCCGATCGCGTCGCGATGCTGCGAGAGGCTTTCGGCAAGGTCGTGCGCGATCCGCAGTTCCTGGCCGACGCCGAGAAGGTGCAGATCGACATCGACGCGCTGACGTCGGAGCAGGTGACGAAGGACTTCGTCGCCATGATAAATCAGCCGCCCGAAACGATTGAAATGATGCTCAAATACATGAAGCTCGAGAGCGGCGGATAAGCCGCCGTTCAACCTGACGAGGCTCGGCGACAAAGACCGGGCCCTTGATAATCGGGGAGGTGTCCATGCGCACGATGCCGAAGGCCGGCATGCTTGCAACTTGTTTGCTCGTCGCGACGATGCAAACGCCCGCGCTCGCCCAGGCCGATTTCTACAAGGGCAAGACCGTCACTGTCGTGGTCGGTGCGCGGGCCGTCGGAAGCCTGTCGCTGTCGGCGCTCATCCTCAGCCGTCATTGGGGTCGTCACATCCCAGGCAATCCCACCGTCATTCTCCGGCAGATGCCGGGCGGCGCCCACCTCAATGCCACCAATCACGTGTTCAACGTCGCGGAGCCGGACGGGCTCACGATCCTCGCGGCCAATCCGCAGGTCGCGATGGCGCAACTGTTCAAAATGCCGGCGGTCCGCTTCGATGTCCGGCAGTTCGTCTGGATCGGCTCGTCGGGGGCCGACGCAGCACTGCTCGCGATCCATCCAAGCCTGCCCTACAAGACCTTCAAGGATTTGCAGAACGCGAAAGAAGAGCTGGTCTTCGGCAGCACCGGGCCCGGCTCGAACTCCCATGACGTTCCGTTCCTGCTCAAGGAGTTCGCCGGCGCGAAATTCAAGCTGGTGTCGGGCTATGCCGCCAATAGCGACATCAAGCTGGCGCTTGAGCGCCGGGAGGTCGACGGCTGGACGGCACTGGGCGCGACCATCCGGATCTTGGGCGAGCAAGGTATTGTTCGTCCGATGGTGCGGTCGAGCCGCACGTCGATCAAGAGTTACAACCACCTGCCGGTTGATGAAGATCTGGCGACCAGCGACCTCGGGCGTTCACTGATGGCCGTTCGCGGGACGCCGCTGTCGATCGGGCGGCCGTTCGGCCTGCGGCCGGGAACGCCTCCCGATCGCGCCGCCATCCTGCGCGACTCGCTGAGCAAGGCGCTCGCCGATCCGAAATTCCTGACCGAGGTCAAAAATGCGCAGATCGACATCGGCCACATCGGCGCCGAGGACGTGACCAAGGCGTTCAACGCCATGATCAACCAGCCCCCGCAAGTCCTGGATGCGATGGTCAAATATCTTAAGGCCGGCGGAGATTGAGCGGTCAGCGCCCCGAAAAACTGTCCGCCGGCGCCACATCGAGAATCCGCAACTGCACGCGCTCCTCGCCCTGCCAGCGGTCGAGCGCGAGGCAGCCCGCGACGTGCATCGCACGCCCGCGGTTCTGTGTGAGCGCTGCGCCGAGCTTCTGCCCAACCGCGCGGAACGCGATCGCATTGACGCCCGAGCCGTCGCCGGAGCGCAGCCGCACCTTGACGTGCGCCTGGCCGACCTCGTCGGCATAGGCGAGCGTATGCGCGGGCAGCGCCACCACCGGCTCGGGATTGCCGGCCCCGAACGGGCCTGCCTGCGCAAGCGTCGTGATGGTTTCGGCGGTCGCGGCCGCCGCGGTGAGCGCGCCGTCGATACGTAACGCATCGTCGCGCCGCGCCGCCGTCACCGCATCGCCAAGCGCCTCTTCCAGGAACGCACGAAACGCCGCGAGTGCGTCCTTGCGGAGCGTCACGCCGGCGGCCATGGCGTGGCCCCCGCCCTTGATCAGAAGCCCCTCACCCACCGCCTGCCGTACGACGCGGCCGAGATCGACGCCCTGGATCGAACGGCCCGAACCGGTGCCGATGCCGCCCGGCTCGAGCGCGATTGCAAACGCCGGCCTGCCAAAGCGCTCCTTCAGCCGTGCGGCGACCAGACCGACGACGCCCGGATGCCAGCCTTCAGCGGCGGTGACCACGGCGGCACCCTTTTCCTCGATGCCGAGCGCCGCCATCGCCTCGGCATCCGCCTGCGCGACGGTCGCGATTTCGATGGCGCGCCGTTCGCCGTTTAGCCGGTCGAGCTCGGCGGCGATGCGCGCCGCTTCGATCGGATCGGCTGCGAGCAAGAGCTCAACACCGAGCGACGCGCGGCCGATGCGCCCGCCGGCATTGATGCGCGGCCCGAGCAGGAAGCCGAGATGGAACGGCTCCGGCGGACCGCCGAGTCGCGACACGTCCATCAAGGCTGTGAGGCCGAGATGCTCGCGCCGCCGCATCGCCAGCAATCCCTTGGCAACGAAGGCGCGGTTGAGCCCCGTGAGCGGCACCACGTCGGCCACCGTGCCGAGCGCAACAAGATCAAGGAGGTCGAGCAGATCGGGCTCCGGTCGCGCTGCGCCCCAGAACCCGCGCCGGCGCAGCTCGCGGTTCACCGCGACCACAGTCATGAAGACCAGCCCGACGGCGGCGAGATGGCCGAGCTTGGAGAGATCGTCGAGCCGGTTCGGATTGACCACGGCGAGCGCGGGCGGCAGCGTTTCGTCGGCGAGGTGGTGATCGATGATGATCGTCTCCATGCCGAGCCGCGCCGCTTCCGCGAGCGGTTCGTGGCTCACGGTGCCGCAGTCGACCGTGACGAGCAGCGTCGCGCCGCGCGCCGCCAATACGCGAATCGCGTCGACATTCGGCCCGTAACCCTCGAACAGCCGGTCGGGGATGTGGATGACCGGATTGAGCCCGGCGAGGCGCAGGAAGCGCGCAAGCGTTGCTGCCGAGGTTGCGCCGTCGACGTCATAATCGCCGAAGATCGCAACGGTCTCGCCGCGCATCGCCGCGTCCGCGATCCGCGCCGCCGCCGCATCCATGCCCACAAGCGTGCTCGGATCGGGCATCAGCGTGCGCACCGTCGGATCAAGATAGCTCTTGACGTCGTCGATCTCGACGCCGCGGCCGGCCAGGACGCGTGCAAGGAGGTCCGGCAGGTCGTGTCGCTGCGCGATCGCCAGCGCCCGCGCCGAGCCGCGCTCGTCCAGCCGGTCACGCCAGGCGCGACCGGTCGCAGATCGCTCCACGCTCAGAAAATGGCGCCGTTCCCCAAGGATCGGCAGGGTGGGACTGGACAAGACGGACAACATAGGCCTGCTTTCGAGCGAATCAGTTGGGCTATTGTCCGAAACTGATCGTGGAAACGCCATGCCATCAGGAGCGAAGAATGGCCCGTGTGGAAGACTTGGAGCCGGAAAGCCTCACCCTCGAACAGAAGGCGGTGCACGACCGCATCGCCGGCAGCCGCGGAGGCGTGGTGCGCGGCCCGTTCGCGATCTGGCTGCGCAATCCCGCCATCGCCGATGCTGCCGACACGCTCGGCACGACACTGCGCAAAGGCAAATTGGACCAACGGCTGTTCGAGCTGATGGTGCTGATCGTCGCGCGCCATTGGACGGCGCAGTACGAGTGGTTCGCCCATGCCAAGCACGCGCCGAAGGCCGGGCTCTCCGCCGACGTGGTCGAGGCGATCCGCAACCGCCGCAAGCCCACATTTGCCCGCGACGACGAGCGGCTGATCTACGATCTCGTGACCGAAATGAACGAGACGCGGACGCTGTCGCCGGCGACCTACGACCGCGCGGTCGCCATGCTCGGCCTCGACCTCGTCATCGAGCTGATCACATCGATCGGCTTCTATACGATGGTTGCGATCATGCTCAACGGCTTCGACGCGCCGGTGCCGGGCGGTGAGCGGCCGCTGCCGTAGCCTGCAGCATTCAAGCTCAATCTATCTCCGTCACCCTGAGGTGCTCGGCCCATCAGCGCGTTTACGCGCGTCTTCGACGCGCGCTTGGTTCGCACGTCAGGATGACGGATTGAGAGCTGGCGCCCTACCCGGAACAGCGCGTCTCGCTTCGCTCGCGCGAGACACGATCTCAATCCAAATGGAATTTTTCGTGCTGACGGTGCTCGGCGCGGATCCAGCGCACGGTGCCGGTGACCGAACGCATGACAACCGTCTCGGTCTCGATGATGTCGCCCCTGAAGCGCACACCCGTGAGCATCGCGCCCGAGGTGACGCCAGTCGCGGCGAACAGGCAGTCGCCACGCACCATGTCCTCGATCTCGTAGCGCTTGCGAAAATCGGTGATGCCCATCTTGCGTGAGCGTTCGCGCCGCTCTTCGGTGTCGAGGATCAGGCGGCATTGCATCTGCCCGCCGATGCAGCGCAGCGCCGCTGCCGCGAGCACGCCTTCCGGCGCACCGCCGATACCGAGATAGATGTCGATGCCTGAATGCTCCGGATCGGCGGTGTGGATGACGCCGGCGACGTCGCCGTCACTGATCAGCGATACCGAAGCCCCGGCCTTGCGCACGCCGGCGATCAGGTCGGCATGGCGTGGACGATCGAGCAGGAGGGCCGTGATCTCGTGCGGCTTGACGCCCTTGGCCTTGGCGAGAGCGAGGATGTTTTCTTCCGCCGGCGCGTCGAGATCGACCACGCCCTTGGGGTAGCCGGGCCCGATGGCGATCTTCTCCATGTAGACGTCAGGCGCATGGAGCAACGTACCACCGTCGGCCATCGCCAGCGTGGCGATCGCACCCGGCATGTTCTTGGCGCAGAGCGTGGTGCCTTCGAGCGGATCGACCGCGATGTCGACCTTGGGACCGCTCTTGTTGCCGACCTGCTCTCCGATGAACAGCATCGGCGCCTCGTCGAGCTCGCCCTCCCCGATCACGACCGTGCCGTCGATCGGCAGCTTGTTGAGCTCGCGCCGCATGGCGTCGACGGCGGCCTGGTCGGAGCCCTTCTCCTTGCCCTGTCCGCGCAGCCGGGCCGCCGATACCGCCGCGCGCTCGGTCACGCGTACGATTTCGATCGACAGGATGCGCTCCAGCACCAAGTCCGGTAAAACGGTAATCGAAGAATTTGCCATCAGGTTGCCTCTAGTCCCCTTGTTCCCCAAGTGCCACCGGTACCGGCAACCGGCGGACCCAAGCTTACCCCTTCTCGATGCGGATCACTTGCGGCTTCTCCGCCACCACACCATCCTTCTCGATCGCGGCGAGCGCGCGGCGCATCGCATCTTCGGTTGTAGCATAGGTGATCAATGCGACAGGCGCGGGTTTATCCGCGCTGCGCGGATCCTCGCCACCGTGCGGCTTTCGATCGCGACCTCGCTGCATGATTGATTCCAGCGAGATATTCGCGTCCGCCATGCGCCGGGCGATGGTCGCGGCCGTCCCGGGCCGGTCAACCGCCGCAAGCCGGATGTAGTAGCCGCCCTCGTGACGCTGCATCGGCGCCCGCGGCGCCTTAGTCAGGCTCGCCGCCGGGCGCCCGAACGAGGATACCCGCCGGCCAGCGGCCAGATCCATGATGTCGGCGACGACCGCGGAGGACGTGGCGGCGCCGCCGGCGCCGGGGCCCATCAGCGTCAATCCCATGGTGTCTGCATCGACCGCGACCGCATTGAGCACGCCCTCAACCTCCGCGATCACGTTGCCCTTCGGTACCATGGTCGGATGCACGCGCTGCTCGATGCCGGCCTCGGTGCGCTGCGCCACGCCGAGAAGTTTTACGCGATAGCCAAGCTCGTCAGCAGCTTCGAGATCGGCAAGCGTGATCGACTCGATGCCCTCGACGTGCACCGCGTCGGCGTCGACTTCCGTGCCGAACGCGACGCTGGTCAGGATCGCGATCTTGTGGGCGGTGTCGAAGCCGCCGATGTCGAAGGTCGGATCCGCCTCCGCATAGCCGAGCTTCTGCGCTTCCTTGAGGCATGCATCGAAAGACATGTGCTCCTTGTGCATGCGCGTGAGGATGTAATTGCAGGTGCCGTTGAGGATTCCATAGATGCGGCTGATGCGGCTGCCGCCGAGGCCCTCGCGCAGGGTCTTGATGATCGGGATACCACCGGCGACCGCGGCCTCGAACGACAGCGTGGTCTTGTTCGCCTCGGCGAGCCGCGCCAGCGTCGCGCCATGGTGCGCCAGCAATGCCTTGTTGGCGGTGACCACAGGACGACCGGCCGCAAGCGCGGCCTCAACGGAACTCTTAGCGGGATCGCCGGAGCCCCCCATCAGCTCGACAAACACATCGATGCCGGGATCGCGCGCGAGCGCGATCGGATCGGCGACCTTACGCGCCTTGGAGAGATCAAGCGTCGCGTCGCGCGGCGGATCTTTCGACGCATAGGCCACGAGATCAATCGGGCGGCCAGCCCGCATGGCGATGGCGTCGCGGGTGCGCAGTAGCATCGCGGCGACGGACGAGCCGACCGTGCCCAATCCGGCAACGCCCACTCTCAACGGTTCGGCCATGGGAAGAAATCCGGGTGACTTTATCTTATGGTGAGCGCGGCCTCTCCGCTCCCCTGCCCCCCGCGAGCTCTCGCGAATGCGTGGCGGGGAGCGCAGAGGCCGTGCCCCATTTCAGATTCATACGCTCAACCACGTTTGGCGAGCGGGACCACGTTATGCAGCTTATCCGGTGCCGTTTCAAGAAAGCGCCGGATGTTGCGCGCGGCTTGCCGGATGCGCTGCTCGTTCTCGACCAAGGCGATGCGCACATAGCCCTCGCCACGTTCGCCGAAGCCGGTGCCGGGCGACACCGCGACCTCGGCCTTCTCGACCAAAAGCGTCGAGAACTCGACGCTGCCGAGCGACTGGAACGGCGCCGGGATCGGCACCCAGGCAAACATCGACGCGCGCGGTGCCGGTACATGCCAACCGGCACGGCCGAAACCTTCCACCAACACGTCACGACGGCGTCGGTAGATGTCGCGCATCTCGCGGATGCAATCGTCGGGACCGTTGAGCGCAGCAGTTGCTGCAACCTGGACCGGCGTGAACGCACCGTAGTCGAGATAGGATTTTACGCGACTGAGCCCAGCGATGATGCGCTCATTGCCGACCGCAAAACCGATGCGCCAGCCCGGCATCGAATAGGTTTTCGACATCGATGTGAATTCGACCGCGATATCCATCGCGCCCGGCACCTGCAACACCGAGGGCGGCGGGTTGTTCTCGAAATAGACCTCGGCATAGGCGAGATCGGACAGGATGAAGATACCGTGCTTCTTCGCGAACGGCACGAGCTCCTTATAGAAGTCGAGATCGGCGACGTAGGCGGTCGGATTGGACGGGTAGCAGACCACGACCGCGAGCGGCTTCGGGATCGAATGCACGATCGCGCGCTCGAGGGTCGAGAAGAAGTCGGCGGTCGGCTCGGAGGGAACCGAGCGGCATACGCCGCCCGCCATCAGGAAGCCGAAGGCATGGATCGGATAGCTCGGATCCGGCACCAGGATAACGTCGCCGGGCGCCGTGATCGCCTGCGCCACGTTGGCGAAGCCCTCCTTGGAGCCCAGGGTGGTGACGATCTGAGTCTCGGGATTGAGCTTCACCCCGAAGCGGCGCTCATAATAGGCGGCCTGGGCGCGCCGCAGCCCGGGGATGCCGCGCGACGAGGAGTAACGGTCGGTGCGCGGCCGCCCGATGGTGTCCTTGAGCTTCTCGATGACATGCGCCGGTGCCGGCAGATCGGGGTTACCCATGCCGAGGTCGATGATATCGGCCCCGGCATTGCGCGCGATTGCCTTGGCGCGGTTCACCTGCTCGAAAACGTAGGGTGGCAGTCGGCGGATGCGGTGGAAGTCTTCCATAGGCCAGTATCCTCGGCCGGCTAGTGTCCCGGTTCCGACGCTTGTATCACCTTTCCGCGCATGCGTTTACAAGCGTCGGAACCAAAGGGACACTAGAACTCGTTGGTGCTAGTGCGGTTTTGGATTTGACGTTCGTACTACGAACTCGCAGCAACACTGGTACGAACGTCAAATCCACCGCACTAGCCCATCTTTCACGGTTCGCAGAAAAAAGCGAATAAGATCAATGGGCGCACCCTGAAAGTCTTCACTACAGAGCCGGGGCCGGATGGTGGGCTGGGAGCGTTGCAGTCGTAATGC
>WHTP01000219.1 GCA_009377695.1 Hyphomicrobiales bacterium
AAGCGATCGTCGGAGAGTTTCACACCGAGGAGGGATCGCCCGAGCCGATGGTGGTCCGGCGCGACGACGGATCGTTGCTCGTGTCCGGCTGGATGCCGGCCGAGCAATTTCAGGACCTGACCGGCATTCCGCTGCCGCAAGATCGCTCCTATCACACCGTCGCTGGCTTCGTGCTGGAATCCTGCGGCGCGTTGCCGGCGGTCGGCGAGAGCTTTGACGCCCATGGCTGGCGCTTCGAGGTCATCGATCTCGACGGCCGCCGCATCGATAAGGTGCTCGTGACCAAAGCCCCCGTGGTCCGGCGGATCGCCCAAGGCGCAGGTCGTCGACCGCGATGGTAGCACAAACGTTACGTTAGCAGCTGTTGAAGCACGCGCATTTGCTTCTGCGCGGGCGGATGGTGAACAAGGTGGGTACGCTGAGCGCCGTCTCGGCGACTTCGGCAACCAGGTCCAGAGGCACGAATCCGGTCGGCTTACGATCAGAAGATCGCGCATCGCCGTCGTTGTGCGATCCTGATCCGACAAACGCATGACGACGTCATAACGACGGTTGCCGTGGATGGCCGGGACAAGAGCCCGGCCATGACGTTGTGATATTTGCCCTACGCAAAGGCCGACCAGTCGACCGGCCCAGGCACGTAGCCATAGCGCAGGTTCGAGCGCGCCGGGCCGTTCTTCTCGTATTCCTCCTTCATCCGCGCAAAGCGGTCACGGTTCGGGCCAATATCCGTGCGCTTCTTCGGATCGAAGTCGTAGAGCTTGGCATTGGTGAGGCCAAAGATCGCCTCTTTGATCGGGCCGTTCGCCGGTCCGACTGGCTTGAACCCGTATTTCTTCTGCATGTCCTCGGGGATTTCGAGGCGACGCAGCGCCTCGATCTGCCATTGCGGCGATCCCGTCCACACGGCATCGGTGCCCCAGACGCGGTCGTAGCCGAGTCCCTTGCCCATGATGCCCATCAGCGCCGCGCCGAGCCGCGGCTCGGCGACCACGCTCTGCGCGAAGAGCTGCCCGACATCAGCATAGACATTGGTGACGCCGTATTTTTCCGGAACTTCGGCGAGGTCGGTCACCCACGAAATCCGGCCGGTCTGCTCGAATTCGTTCCAGCCATCCTCCGCTTTGCCGCCGGCGGCATGGCGGTAGCCGCCGTGATAGATCACAAAATTGAGCTGCGGCCAGTCCTTCGCGGCTTTGCCGACGTCATCGACCATTGCGTATTTCAAGAGATGCGGCCAGCGCTTCGCGGTCGCGGCCGGGAACAGCCCCTTGTGTACGCAGACATTCTTGATGCCGTGCTTCACGCACAGCTCATAGGCTTTGTAGGTGATGTTCTCGTCGTCCATCAGCCAGGGATGCTTGGCCTCGTCCTTGTTGGTGTTGTCGCCAACCGTGTAGCCCTTGATCGATTCCGGCTTGCGCTCCAGCGATCCTTCGAGGTGATCGAGCCATCCATCCCAGCCGGGGGTGAAGATCGCGTGCGCGAACATTCGCCGCGCGCCGGCTTCCCTGTTCACGCGATCGCGCGCCTCGATCATCATCTCGTTGGTGAGGAACCAGTCGCGCGGGATCTCCGAGGGCGATGACGAGATCAGTGCGACCTTGGTATCGCTGTCGAGATACACTTCTTTGAAGTAGTTGTTGAACTTCAAGTCCTCGAGCGTTTGCGGCCGGTCGACCAACGCCGGATTCCATCCGGCCTTGCCCACCGCCTCGCGCGAGCGCACGAAATTTTCAAGGCGCGTGTCGTCACGGAGGAAGTGCGTGTGCATGTCCATGATGAACTGGTCCTTGAACGTATTAGCGCGCTCCTGCGCCATGGCAGGCGTCGCGGCCTCCGCCCGGCTCACGTCGAACACCGGACCAAACGTGTCGTTGAGCGCGACGAAACCGGCGGCCATGCCGGCGGCGGTCTGGAAGAACGCACGGCGACTCAAGCCCTGCTTCCGGCCAAGCTCATCACCCATCGCGAGCAGGCGCGCTTCGACCTCCTTCTGCTTCTCGCTTTGCGGCGGCGGCGTGTACTCGTCGCTCGATACTATCTGGGTCGGAATCGGGGTTGCGTGCGGCAGAAGCTCCGACGGCACCAATTCCGCGATTTCCTGTTCGGTCAAGAAACCCATAAGCTTCCTCCTTATGCGACTGTTTGTGCACCGACATCGGTCAGGTCAGTTGCTGACATACTACCAGGATTCCAAGCTGCGGGCGCACGCTCCTAGCGGGATTGTTCCATCAATTCGAAGCCGAGGCGTCGGGATAAGCAATAATGCGAGCGACGCTCGTAGAGCTACAAGGCACCCGTCGCTACATTATTCCAGCGGCACCTGCTTATCTTCGAACTCAGCATAGGGTTCCACGGCATAGACCACGCGGCCGCCGACCATGGTGAGCAGCGAGATGATGGTTCCGACCTCATCTACGGGCACGGTGAGGTAGTCCTTGCTCAACACGGCCAGGTCGGCGAGCTTGCCGACCGCGAGCGAGCCGCGATTGTCGTCGTCGAAGGCAAACCAGGCGCTGCCTTCGGTGTAGAGCCGCAGCGCTTCCAGACGCGTCGGCAGTTCCTCCGGCGCCCGCGTGGCGAGGCCGCCGATGGTCTTGCCGTCGAGCATCCATTGCAGCGATACGAATGGATGGTACCACATGACCCGGTGGGCATCGGTGCCGCCGCCGACGCGCAGGCCCATGCGCAGCGCGCTGACGATCGGCGGCGCGTGCCGTGCCGCCTCCATGCCGCGCTGGCCGAGGAAGGCCTCGCCGCGGAAGTAGAACGCGTTCTGCATCAGCCAGCCGACGCCCATCGCTTTCATGCGCCGAAGGCTATCAGGCGAGGCGTCGTTAAGATGCGCAATCGACCAGCGCAGGTTTGCGATCGGCGTCTCGGTGTTGATCCGATCCAGCACCTCGAGCAGGTGACCGACAGACCGATTGTTGTGCCAGTGGAAGGTCGCAGTCAGGCCGCGCACGGCGGCCCAGCGCAGCGCCTGGAAAAGCTGCTCCTTCTGCGCCTCGGATGGATCTTCGTTGTGTACATGCCCCAGGTGATGTTCTCACCGATGCCGGGTCAGATGATCTTGTGAGAAGCCCAGCTGGTCACACTCTTACATAGTTTCTACATAGTTTACATAGTTTCTACATAGTTTCGATGCGCCGCCCGGTTCACAGCCGGACGGTTTGCGTACAGTGTTCATAGAGAACGCGCATCGGCGCTGATGGCCGAATCCCGTTAGATGACGGCGCGTTCGATATAGTCATTTCCAATCAAGTCTTTGAGCACATCGAGTGCTTTTCGCCGCCCGGTCGCGGAAATCCATCGCGTGCTCAATCGCCGCGGTGACGGCGTCGGCAGGCGCCATGCAGCAGCAGGTGCGTTGCGCGGTGGCAGTCATATAAGGCACGCGTCGATTTCGGGTGCGCAGTGTTACATTATCAATGTTGCTACGAATCTGGCGGGTGACGTTTGTCTGCTCTACGCTCGCCACGGGCCGATATGAGCACCGCCATATCGAGGGCGGCATCGGGCACAATTTGC
>WHTP01000023.1 GCA_009377695.1 Hyphomicrobiales bacterium
AAGCAACATTCACCTTCGCGATCCTGGCATACAATCTCATCCGAATACCCAAGCTTCTGGCAGCAGCGTCATGACAAAGCTTCGCCGCATCAACCAATCCACCTGTGCCGAGCAAGCCAGCTCTGTGCACGACCAGTCCGCACCAAAACAAAATGCGCGTTCTTCAACAGCCTGCTAGTGGAGTTTTGGATTTGACATTCGCTTTGGGAGTCTGCGGTCAACGGGGTAGCGAATGTCAAATCCACTCCACTAGTAGATGCGCCTGCCGCAAAGCTGCGATAGGGTCACCCTGCCGGACACGTTGCGCGATGGGATACCAGCACATGTTTCGTTTGCTCGCCGCCGCCTTTGCCGGCCTGTTTTTCGCTCTGTCGCCGGCCTCGGCGCAAGATTGGCCGACGCGTCCCGTCCGCATCATCGTGCCGTTCGGGGCAGGCGGGACCGGTGACGCGCTCGGGCGCGTCGTCGCCGAGCACCTCTCCGCATCGCTCAAGCAGCAGTTCGTGGTGGAGAACCGGACCGGCGCCGGTGGAATGATCGGCGTGCAGGCGCTCGCCTCGTCCGCGCCCGATGGCTACACGATCGGGATCACCAATGTCTCAACGCTATCGCTCATTCCGGTCATTAATCCGAAGAATTCCTACCACCCGCTCAACGATTTCACGCACGTCGCCTTCGTCGCCGGCGCGCCGGTGGTGCTTGCGGTCTTTCCCAAGCTCGGCGTCAAGACGCTGCCGGACTTCATCGCTTACGCCCGCAAGCGCGACAAGCCGCTGACGTTCGCGTCGTCCGGGCTGGGCTCGGACGGACACCTCATCGGCGAGGCAATCGCTGCCTCGACCAAGATCAAGGTGGAGCACATTCCGTACAAGAGTACGAGCCAGGCGCTGACCGATGTGGTCGGCGGGCATGTGGCGTTCTCGACTTTCACGCTGTCATCGTCATCGTCGTTCATCCGCGCCGGCACACTGACCGGCGTCGCCGTCACATCGCCCGAGCGGATGGCAGACTACCCCGACCTGCCGACGTTCAAAGAGCTCGGCTATGGCGACCTCGTCGCCTCGACTTGGTTTTCGATCTCGGGCCCGGCCAAGCTGCCGAAAGACGTTGTCGACAAGCTCAATCGAGAGATCGCGAGCGCAATGGCGAAGCCGGAGGTACAGGCGAGGATGCGTCGCGACGGTCTGCTCACCGAAAGCATGAGCCCGGACGCCTTCACGAAATTTGTAGCGGCCGAAGGCGCGCGCTGGACGCCGTTGATCCAGCGCGCGGGTTTGGTGGGGAAGGGGCCGTAGCATCGGCCGCTCGTCCCCCCGAAAGGTGGGACGCAGTCGAAAGTAAAAAGCAATACGCCTGGATTCCCGCATGCGGGAACGAGCGGAGGATGGAACCCTACTTCAACTGCTCATTGATCTTGTCGAGTGCGGCCTGGCCGCATTCTTCGTCGAGGTGGCCGCCCGGCGCGCCGCTGACGCCGAGGCCGCCAATGATCTTGCCGCCGGCCTTGATGGCAATGCCGCCTCTTGCGTAGGTGACGTTCGGAAGCTGTGTGTTCGGCACGTTGGACGGTTTTGCCTTCGCCATGCGCTGCGCGATCTCGTACGTCGAACCTTCGTTGCGCCCGAGCGTCAGCGAAGCCGACGCATAGGCCTTGTAGTAGGCATTGTCCATGGAATGGATCGGTGCGCCGTTGCCGCGCAGCACGGCCTGGCGCACGCCCTCGAGATCAACGATCACCGCCACCACGTTATATTTCTTTTGTGCGCAGATCGCGACCGTGTCGCCGACGACCTGATTGGCGAGGTGCGCGGAGAGCCTCGGCTGATTGATGACGCCCTGAGCGTGAACCGCCGAAGCAGTTGCAGCAATACTGGAACCAAGTGCGATTGCGATCACTGTAATCGAAGCGCGTGACATAGTGTCCTCCCGTTATGTTGTGTTTATCGGCAACGGCGCAACGATATGCAAAAGCTGTGCGATGCGAAAGCCGCTGTCGCCTCATCCGCCGCGCTCAATGGCTGGCTCCAGGGCGGAAAACCGCTAGTATCGGCGTTCGAGGAAACGACGCCCGGTTGATAGGAAGTGCGCGAAAAGCGCACGCGCCGGGCCAGGAGGGGATGCCGATGATGTCGCTCACGCATTCGAGCCTGCTGGCGCTTGTTCTCGTCGCTTCATGGGGTGCTCAGGCAGGAGAACAAGCCTCGGACTTTCCGAACAGGCCGATCACGTTGGTGGTCCCGGTTGCGCCGGGTGGCTCAAACGACATTCTCGCGCGGCTGGTCGGCCAGAAGCTCGAAAAGAAATTCGGCAAGCCCGTCATCATCGAGAACCGGCCGGGCGCCGGCGGCATCACCGCCGCGCTCGGCGTCGTGCGTGGGCCCGCCGACGGTTACACGATGATCACTGCGTCGAGCACCATGATGTCGTTCAATGTCACGATCCGGAAGCAGATGCCTTACGACCCGCGCAAGGACCTCATTCCGGTGGCGATGACCGTGCGCACACCGTTCGTGCTGGTCGTCAACCCCGCGCTACCAGTTCACTCCGTCGAAGACCTCGTGAAGCTGGCGCGGGAGCGGAAGGGGCAATTGTCGTTCGGAACGCCCGGCCCGGCGACCTTTCACAGGCTCAGCGCCGAGATCCTGAAGAACATGTTCGGGCTCGACTTCATCCACGTCCCCTACAAAGGAACGGCACCGGCGCTCAACGATGTGGCCGGCGGGCATATCGCCTTCATGTTCGCCGACATTCCGCCCGCGATGGCTTTGATCCGTGCGGGCAAGCTGCGTGCGCTCGGTGTTACCACTGGGCAACGCGTCGCGGCGTTGAGCGAGGTGCCGCCGCTCAAGGACGTCGGCATGGCAGACTTTGACGCCTCGTCATGGCACACGATCGCGATTCACTCCGGCGTGCCGCGGGACATCGTCGAAAAGCTCGCCGCGGCGATCCGTGAGGGCATGGCCGATCCGGCGGTGTCGGAGATGCTGGCGCGTGGTGGCGCCATCCCGGTGGTGTCACCGCCGGTCGATGAGCTGCGCCGCTTTGTCGACGGCGAGACCCTCCGCTGGGGCAAGGTGATCGAGCGGGCGGGTCTTGCCGGATCGGAGTAGCCAGCAACTTATTGAATCTAGTGTGGCCTTGGTTCAGAAGTCCGCATGTCTGACTCGCCGCGATAAAGATGCGACTTCTGAACCGCCACGCTGGCGCAGCGATCTACTTGAATAGCAATGATTTAATGATGACCGGCACGGCATTGGTCAATTCGATCACGTGGCCGATGTCGACATAGTCGAACTGCTTGAGCTGTACGCCGTCGAGCGCAATCACATGCGCGTTCGGCGCAACCTCGTTGCGCAGCACGCGGCCGAGGCTCCTGCCGACGTCGCCGTCGATCAGCAGCACAATCGGCATTCCGGCGGCGATGGTGTTCGGCAGCGCGGCGGCGATGCCGGTGGCGACCGCATGCAGGCGCGCATGCGAAGGATCGCCGTGCCAGGGGAAGGCGAGGGCGAGGGGGGCGGCGCCTTCCTCGACGTCCGAGCGGCTAAGCCCCTTGCGCACCGTGTCGGTCACGGCCGGAGGTTCGACGACCGCCGGCAGATCGAAACTGCAGGCAATCACCGGCAGGTTCTGGATCGGCAGGTCGTCCGGCTTGCTGATCAGGATGGTGTTGCCTGAGACCTGCACCGAAAACTGTGCGGCGCCGATGGCGGTCGCGCGGATGCCCTGGCCCGGGTCCCAGATCGGCGGCAGGTCTTTGCGGCGGGCGAGCATGTGCCGCAGCGCCTCGGACAGGTCGAAACCAAGATCGCCGAACTTGCGATTCTCGCGCTTGTAGAGATATTCCGCGATGCCGCCGGAGAACGTGATGGCATCGAGCTTTTTATTCGCGAACTCCGCCGGCCACGCCTCGGTGACCAAAAGGCGCTGCGACAGCTCATCCGGCGGCCGCCGGTCGATCATTCGCATGATCTGGCGGACCATGCGTTCGACGATGCGCTCGCGATCTTGCGCCGCGAGGTTGTTTCCGAGCCTGAGATCAATACCGAGGCTCTTCGCGATCACCAGTGCCGGCTCCTCGATCCGCGTCATGCCCTTGGCATCTTCGACAATGAGGCGTCCGCCGACCGCGGTCGCGATGGTGGCGATGATTTCGCCCTTCTCGATCAGGGCAAGCTTGGTGGTGCCGCCGCCGATATCAACATTGAGCACGGTGTTGCCGTTGCCGCGCGACATGGCGACGGCGCCGGAGCCATGCGCCGCCATCTGGCCTTCCATGTGGTGGCCGGCGGAGGCGCAGACGAACGTTCCGGACACCTCCGAAAACAGCTCGGCGATGGCGCGCGCGTTGTGCCGCTTGATCGCCTCGCCGGTCAGGATGACGGCGCCGGAGTCCACATCATCGGGATCGACCTGCGCGAGGTGATAGCAACTGCCGAAGAACTCGGCGAGATCGTCGGTATCGATGGTGTAGTCGGGCAAGTAGGGCGTCAGCTTGATTGGCGACTGCCACAGAGTCTGGCGCTTGACGACGACGAAGCGGCTCGAGAGTGCGGTACCGAGCCGCTGCAGATGCACTAGCGAGAACATCAGGTGTGACGTCGAGGAGCCGATGTCGATGCCGACCGTTCTCAGCTCGACATTATCGGTTGCCCACGCGACCTCGTTGACCTCGTCATCCGGAACGTAGTGCAGGTGATCGAATTCGAGGTCGTGCATTGCGCTCCTTCGGTCAGGCCGGCGACTTGATGTAACGAGACTCGTCGATGAACTTGCTCATCTTCGATTGCGCGCCGGTCTTGGCCATTTCCTTCAGGAAGATGTCGTGGATGCGCGGGTCCTGGTCTTCGTATTCGATCTGACAACCGCCATCCAGCACGTTCACGTCGACGCCCATGTAGGTGTGCTTCTTGGAGGCGGTGAAGGGATAGCGCAGCCCGCCGAACGCGACCGCGAGATACCGCGCCGGATAGGGCGAGGTGTTGAAGTGCTGGTGGAACATCTGGTCCGGCGGTGCGAACACGACGCCGTGCGACCAGTCAACCCTCACCAGCTCTTTGGCGATGTCGTACCAGAGCAGGGAATAGCCTTGCCCGGAGACGGCGAAGACATGGAAGTCGGCGCCGTGCCGGTGCCCCTTCTTGTAGGTGCCGACCGGCATCTGCGAGATGTGCGCATGCATGGTGCCGTCGGCCAGCACGAACATCATGTTGGAGCCGCCGGCGCCGCGTGCACTCCATTCCTTGAGCTCGAATGCCGCGAGATCGGGAACGAAATTCGTCTCCCACATGTTGCGGCCGGGCCGCACCGGGATGAAGTCGCCTTCGCCGCTGAACGCCTTCTGAGAGCCCTGCCGCTCCGGGAACTCGTACGGATTATCGAAAACGAAAGCGTCGTTGTGGAAGAGGTTGAGCATCATGCAGAGGTTGTTCGTGGACGCGAGCCGCGCGTGCTCCTGTCCGCTGACATTGAAGTGCTGGTAGCGTGCGTTCAGGGGAAGCGCAAAAAGACTCTTCGGGCCCCATTCGAACGAGTGCTTGCGGCCGTCGCTTGATTCCACAGTGGTGCTGCCGTGGCCCTCGAGCACATAGACCACCTCCTCGAAAAGGTGTTTCTGCGGCGAGGTTTGCGCACCCGGTTTGAGATCGAGCACGAAGATCGAGACGAAGTCGCCGCGGCCCTTGAGATTGACGATGCCGCCTTCGACGCCGAAGCGGGGCCAATCCGCGGTCGGGCATTTAAGCAGGTCGACCCCGAAGTCCTCCGTGATCGGCACGCCTTCCTTCTCCGCCCAGATCACATACGGGTCGAGCAGGAGCTTCGGGTGCTCCGACGGAGGCTGGTTCATGATGGCCTCATTTTCAGGGTGTTCCTTCATGATATTGACATTTCAAAGCAGGATTCAACTCCGGGCGCAATTTCCGCAAAGCGGTATTGGCGGCCGCGAGCGTGGCGGTCACATCGGCAACGCTCACGGCGCGGTCGAGTGCCATCACGCTTGCGACAATGCGCTCGCGTTCGGCCGGCGGCAGGCGACTGGACGTAATCGCGTGGAATTTGCCGGTTACCGCCGCGGCATCGAGCCCGCGTCGCGAGAAGCCGGGCGGATCGAGCACTTCTGCGACGTAGTCGGTCCCGTCCGTTGTCTTGGCGCGGATGGCGCAGGGAAAGCTCCCCGGTGACCGCGCATTCAGCGCGGGGTCGCAGACGATCTCCAGCCGCCCCATGACGCCGCGCACGGTTGTATCGTTCCAGCGCTCGTTGTCGAACTGGGCAAGGCCGAATGCGCCGTCGACCATCGCCGCCGCAGCGAGGAAGTTGAAGCTATGGTCCGCCGCCTCGCGTGAGGTCGGGCCGATACGGCCGGGATCGTCCGTCTGCCGGCGGAGCGACGGCGTGTCCGCGATCGCCACCGTGATGTGGTGCAGGCGCCCGACGTCGCCGCCGACCTGCCGGTGGATGTCTAATCCCGCGTGCACGATCGACTGGCCGGTCGCGAGGCAGGGATAGGCTTTGATGTGGCAGCCCATCAGATGACAGTCGCTCGCGAGCGGCGCCGTCAGCGATTCATCGAGACCGGGGAACAGCGCACCGAGCCCATGCGGGTTCTCGAACAGGTCGAGCGGTCCGGTCATGCCGTGCTTCGCAAGGATCGTCGCCTGCATAGCGTTCTGCGCGATCAGCGCGTTGGCAACCGATTTGGCCGCCGAAATCGCACCGTGGCGCACGACCAGCGGCGTTGGCGAGCGCGCGCCGCTGAGCGCCATAGCATTGGCGAGCGTGGCCCGGTCGAGTCCCATCAGGCGCGCGGCCATCGCAGGCGCCGCGAAGCCCGAAACCATGATACCATCCCAGTCGGCCGCGCCCCGCATTGCTTCCTTAAGGCGGCCGTAGACTTCGTAGCCGACGACGACCGCGGCCAGCACCTCGCGCCCCGATGCGCCGGACAACTCCGCCGCGGCAAGCGCGACCGGAATATTATCGCTCGGATGCCCGCCGATCTGGCCGGCCTTTGTATTCACGTAATCGTTGAGGTCGAGGATGCGGACCAGCGCGCAATTGAGCAGCACCGCACCGGGCGCACTGGTCTTGTCAGTGCTGCCGATAACGGTGCACTGCGGCGCGCCGCCGGTCTCTGCCACGGTCGCGATCACGGCGCGGGACGCTTGCTCGTCGAGCGCGGCGTAGCCGCAGCCGATCGTGTCGAGCAGCAGCAGCTTCGCCTGATGCAGGATCGCGTCCGGGATATCATCGGCGCGCACCGCCAGCGACCAATCGGCAAGCTTCTCGACCGTTCCGGGTCCCTGCAGCGTCTGTTTCCTGGCCATGTTCTATTTTTTTGTGCACCTCATATGCGCAAGTCGGGCAAATAAACCCGACTTGCGGTGTTCGAGACGGGTCGCTGCGCGACCCTCGTCAGCATGAGGGTTAGCTCGCCTTCTTCATCGCCTTGTATTTCTCCGCCGCCTCCTCGACCGCCTTGTGTGCGCGCTGCACGGCCGGGCGCGCGTCGATCGCGGTGAACCAGCGCTTCACATTCGGATAGTCGTCGAGGTTCTGACCCTGGTTCTTCGGATTGCGCAGCCAGACATAGGTCGCGATGTCGGCGATGGTGTAGTCGTTGCCGGCGAGATATGGCATCTCGCCGAGCCGTCCATCCATCACCGTCCAGAGCCGCGTTGCCTCGTCGGTGTAGCGCTTGAGGCCATAGGCGTTGTCCGGTGCCTTCGAGCGGAAGTGATGGGCCTGGCCGAGGAGCGGGCCGATATTCGCCATCTGGAACATCAGCCATTCGATCGTGTGGTAGCGGCTGGCGGGGTCCTTCGGCATGAACTGCCCGACCTTGTCGGCGAGATAGATCAGGATCGCGCCCGACTCGAACAGCGTGATCGGCTTGCCGCCGGGGCCGTCCTGATCGATGATCGCCGGGATTTTTCGGTTTGGATTGATCTTGATGAATTCAGGCGCGTGCTGCTCGCCGTTGTGTATGTCGACCATGTGCAGCCGGTAGGGCGTGCCGGTTTCCTCCAGGAAGATCGGCACCTTGCGGCCATTTCCGGTAGTCCAGGTGTAGACGTCGATCACGTGCGCTCTCCCTTGCATTGCGCTTCCTGTGGTCCCGAGCTTGGCGGGCCAATCCAGGCAAGACAAGCCCCGTCGTCGCCTCGGGCCGGATCGACTAGAGCGGATTCCCACCTTTCCGGGACATGCGCTAACCTTGAGTGCGGGAGTGCTTTTATGTCGACATCGCAGGAACGGTCCGCCGCCCGGACTTTCGTCGAGCGCCACGGTTTGTGGAGCGAGGAACAGTACGAAGCGGCCACGCGCGCCGAGCGGCTAATCGAGGAGAAGAATCTCGAGGTGGTCCGTCTGTCGTTCCCGGACCAGCACGGCATCCTGCGTGGCAAGACCATCATCGCCGGTGACGCTGCCAAGATGATGCGCAACGGCTGCTCGCTGACGACCACGCTGCTCGCCAAGGACACCTCGCACAAGACGGTGTTTCCGGTGTTCACCGCTGGCGGCGGCTTCGGCATGCCCGAGATGGAGGGCGGCGGCGACTTCCTGATGATCGCCGACCCGACGACTTTTCGCGTGCTGCCGTGGGCGCCGCAAACCGGCTGGGTGCTCTGCGACATCTACTTCCAGAACGGCAAGCCAGTCCCATTTTCCACGCGCCATCTCTATCGCCAGGTGCTGAACCGGCTTGGCGACGCGGGCTTCGATTACGTTGCCGGCCTCGAAGTCGAATTCCATGTGTTCAAGATCGAGAATCCGCGGCTCGATCCAGCCGACGCAGGCTGGCCGAGCGAGCCGCCGGAGGTAAGCGTGCTCTCGTCGGGCTATCAGTATCTCACCGAGACGCGCTTCGATCAGTTGGAGCCGATCCTGGAGACGATCCGCCGCGATGTCGTGACGCTCGATCTGCCGCTGCGCTCGGTCGAGATCGAGCTTGGGCCGAGCCAGTGCGAATTCACCTTCCAGACCCAGACCGGGCTCGCGCCGGCCGATACGATGATGCTGTTCCGCAGCGCGGCGAAACAGATTTGCCGCCGGCAGGGTTATCACGCGACCTTCATGTGCCGTCCGAATCTCCCCAACGTCATGTCGAGCGGCTGGCACCTGCATCAGTCGCTGCGCAACAAGCATACGGGCGCCAACGCCTTCATTCCCGACGGTGAGGCGCTCTTGTCTCCGCTCGGCTATCACTATCTCGCGGGTCTGTTGGCGCATGCGCGCGGAGCGGCCGCATTCACCACGCCGTCGATCAATGGTTACAAGCGCTACCGGCAATACACGCTGGCTCCTGACCGCGTGATCTGGGGCCGCGACAACCGCGGCGTTATGCTGCGCGTGATCGGCGATGCGGGCGACCGCGCGACGCGGATCGAGAACCGGGTGGGGGAGCCATCCGCCAATCCCTATCTCTACATGGCGTCGCAGATCGTCTGCGGTCTTGATGGGATCGAGCGCAAGCTCGAGCCGGGGCCGTCAGCCGACCGGCCCTACGAGATGGACGCGCCGTTCCTGCCCAAGAGCCTTGAAGAGGCGTTGATTGCGCTGCGCGAGGATGCCTGTCTCGCCGCCGGTCTGGGTAAGGGCTTTGTCGATTATTTTCTGCGCGTCAAACACGGCGAGCTCGCGCGCTATCAGACCGAGGTGACGGACTGGGAGCAGCGCGAGTATTTTGAGCTGTATTAGGGCGTGTACTCGTAAGTTGCCACGTCCCGCTATACCCCTGAGCCTCACCCCTGAGCCTCGGACATCTGGGCGCGCATTGCGGGAAGTCCGGTTAGGGCCACTTGCTGCCGTGAGCAGATGCAGCGAACGATCCTATGAAACCGGGCAATGGTCGATCAGAGGGTTGCGGCCGAAAAGCAAAACGGCGTGGGGACACCCTGCAAACCGCCCATGACGCGCCGCTTGAAATGCCGGATCGATCCCGAGCAGAGCCCCTACACCTGCATGCTGCCGGAGCACAAGCCGGTGCGGCGCGGGCGCGAGATGATCGACCTGCTCGCGGTGGAGGAGCCGAAGCCTAAGCCGGCGAAAGATACGGGCCGTGTTGTACGAGACAGCGATCGACCAGTTGTTCAAACGCATGCGGTTGTCTAGTCTAGTTCGGCCCTAACCCAACAAGCGGTCAGTACTCCCAGGAGGCCGGTCCCCAACGAAAGACGTTGCCGGCGACCGCCACATGGCAGACGGACGGGAACGACAGGTGAGTGGCCACCAGCGGCTCGCCGGTCGCCGCCAGCTCCCGCAAAAGACGGACCCGGACGCGGGCCGCCTCCTCGGGGTAGTGTTCGAAGCCGTTGTACCACTCGGGGTGGTCGAACCCGACCGCGAACACGGCGTCGCCGGCGAACGTCAGCCGGTCGCCGCCGGACGCCAGGCGGACCACGCTGTGCCCGGGGGTGTGGCCGCCGGTGCGACAGGCGACCACCCCCGGCGCCACCTCGTACTCTTTTTCGAACGGCCGCAGCTGGCTGCGGTACTCGTCCAAGAACCGCTTGGCGGCCGACCGAAGCGCGTCCGGGAACCCCGGCGGCATGGAGACGCGGGAGAAATCGGGCGACGCCCAGAACTCAACCTCGGCGGCCGCCAGGTGGACCCGCAGGTCGGGACGCAGCCGGTCCTTCACCCCATCGACGAGCAGCCCGCCAATGTGGTCCATGTGCATGTGGGTAAGCACCACGTCGGTCACGGATGCGAGATCGATGCCGGCGGCCTCCAGTCGCAAGGCCAACCGCCCGGCCCGCGGCAAGTCCAAGCCCGGGTCCACCCCTATCCCAGCGTCGATGAGTACGGTCCGGCCGCCGCTACGCACCACGACTACGTTCAGCGCCCACTCGAGCACGTCCGGCGGCAGGAACATGTCGTTCAGCCAAGCCGCCCGGACGGCCGGGTCGGCGTTGTGGGCCAACATCGCGCCTGGCAGCGATAGCACCCCATCGCTGACCACCAGCACGTCAATCTCGCCCACCCGCAGCGCGTAGCGCGACGGAACCAACTCGTCGGGCCCCGGTCTACCGGGGTGTGAGGTGTTGTCCAAGCTCATGTTTGTCTCCTGCTGACCGCCTTACCCACGGCCGTATCGGCTACCTCCACCGCCGTGCCCCTGTGGGTTGGCACGCCTCGTCGGCGCGGCCGAGTAGCGAAAGCGGGAAGGTGACATCGCCGCCTGCTGCGATGATAGTCGGGCGCAAACGGTTATCGTTTTCAGTAGCGAAAGGCTAAAAATGTTTGCGAACACAAGCGCAATCCCACTTTCGAGCGAGCGCCAATGTTTTCCGCGTTGCCCCCCGAAAGCCGAAATCAGGTTTATGAGACACGCCCTAGTGTCCCGATTCCGAAGTTCGTACCATTTCGCAGAGGCCGCTTATGCGAACTTCGGAATCGAAGGACACTAGCAACTCATTTAATCGAGTGTGGCTTTGGTTCAGAAGTCCGCATGTCGGACTCGCCGCGAGAATGATGCGGACTTCTGAACCGCCACACTAGTGGAGTGGATTTGACATTCGCTACCCCGTTGGCCGTAGACTCCCAAAGCGAATGTCAAATCCAAAACTCCACTAGCAGCTTATATTTGCTAGTGTCCCGGTTCCGACGCTTGTATCACCTTGCCGCACATGCGTTTTACAAGCGCCGGAACCAAAGGGACACTAGAACTCGTTGGTGCTAGTGCGGTTTTGGATTTGACGTTCGTACTACGAACTCGCAGCAACACTGGTACGAATGTCAAATCCACCGCACTAGTGGTCCTTTGACTCTAACATTCGCAAAGTCGCCTGCTGAGAAGGGATGCGAATGTTAGAATCGGACCACTAGGACATACGGCCGGTGAGGAACGGCACCGCAAGCTTGTGGAACAGCTCCGCCGCATCCCACGGCACGAGGTGTTTGCAGCCTTCCGCGACGTGCAGGTTGAGCGTCGGGAAGCGCTGCCTGAGGAGTTCGACGCGCTCGGCGGCGCGACCGCGATCCTCGCGTCCGTAGATCAGCAAGAGCGGCATCGTGAGCTCGTCGTAACGCTGCCACAACAGCACCGATGGCTTGCCGCCGCCCTCGCTTGACGCCGCGTGCCGCCGCACGAACGCGACAAAGCAGGGACCGATGCTGTTCTGATGCCGGAGCTGCAATTCCTCATCGGTGATCAGCTCGTGGTGGAAGAGATTGGCTTCGAGCAGTGCACGGGTGTCCGCGAGCGACGGCTCCTGCTTCACCATGCGCTCTTCCAGCCGCGCCTGCGCGGCACCTTCGCGGCCGCCGACCTTGGCGCCACCGGTTTCGAGCGGCGGCAGCAAGCTGCCGGTGCCGAGGATGATCAGATGCGAGACGCGATCGGGGTGCTCCAGCGCAATTCCCACGGCGGCGTTGCCGGAGGCCGAATGGGCGACAAGCGCAGCTTTATCGAGCTTGAGCGCATCCATGAATTTGAGGATGATCGTCTTGCGGTATCCTGCGCTCACGTCATCGGTGGCGTCGCTCCTGCCGAAGCCCGGCAGGTCGAACGCGATGGCGCGGATGCCCTTGGCCCCCAGCTCTTTCAGATTGCGACGGAATACGTCGGCCGACGAGCCAAGCGACGCGCCATGCAGCAGAATTGCGGGCGCGCCGCTGCCTTCCTCGAGATAGCGGACTTTCAATCCATCGACCGTGACGAACCGGTCATTGCTTCGTACCACGACGTTCATCATCGCACGCTCCTCTCGAAACCGTTGGTCAGCTTCCGGCGATCTTCTGCCAGGGCATGAGCTTCAGCCGTCGCACGCCGTTTGCGATGTAGGGCTCACTGTTGGCGATCTTCTCGGCTTCGGCGCGGGTCGCGCAGCGGAAGATGATCATGCCGGTGCCAAAGCGGGCGCCGGTATCATCAAGGAACGGGCCGGCGCCGACCAGGATCCCCTTCGCTTCGAGCCCGTGGATGAAGGCGTGATGTTTCTCGATGAGCTCTTCCTGCGGCGGCGCGCGGCCCGGCCGCGGCTCGACGACCTCATTGTTGATGACCCAACACTGCTCGCGCTGACGTTCGCTCATGATGTCCTGCTCCTCCCGCTCCCTAGTCCGCAACGGGAAGGGAGGGTAGGGAGGATAGAGCGATGCGGAAGCGCTTGGAAGGTCGCGTGTCGCCGCCCAGTGCCGGCTACGCCGGCGCGGTCGTCGGCTTGGTCGCGGCGCAGATGTACCAGGAGCCGAACATGTACTGCTCCATCTCGATGGAGCCGGCCAGCCGCAGCACATCCTCCCATGGCTTGACGAGAGGATTGCCGAGCATCGTCCGCTTCATCAGCCACAGGCTGAACGGCAGGACCATGCGACCGCCAAGGCCCGGTGGAAGCTTCGCGTCCATGACCACGAGGCGTCCGCCCGGACGGAGCAAGGTCCAGGCATGATGCAGCACGGCAAGGTGATGTGGAATCGTATTGTACGACAGCCCGAACATCACGCCGTCGAGCGGGTCGGAGGGCGTGAATTCCGCGGCGTCCTGCTGCAGCAGATTGACATTCGACCATCTGTTCTGCGCACACAACGCGCGCGCCTTCCCCAGCATGCCGGCAGAAATATCGACCCCATAGATGCTTCCGGTCGGGCCAACGGCGGCACGCAGCGGCGGCAGGTTGCGTCCGGTGCCGCATCCGATCTCGAGAACCCGATCGCCCGGCCGTAATTGAAGGCGTTCGGCGGCCTTCTCGCGGAATCGCGGCGGCATGAAAAAGAGCCAGTCGAACAGGGGAATGATCCCCGCGAAACGGTCATATCTGCGCGTGATCGCGCCGCGATCGAAATCGACCCATTCGTGTGAAGTGCTGCTATCCCCCCTCCAGAGCCGGTCGCGGCTCGGAGTTCCTGAAGGCGTCAAAGTCACCGGCCGTCCCCCTGTCGGTGTTTATATCTGCTTTATCCTACCGGATTGTGGGCCTGCCAAGTGGCTTTCCGCCGCGTTTTTCGCCTCCCTCAGCCATAGACGGAACTTCGATGTAATTTCCTGCAGCGTCCAATTATTACCAGAAACTCCTTACAGATTCGCTTAAGCTTAATTCCCGAACCGGGGCGGGGGAGTCCCATCCGAATTGGAGATCTTCATGCGCCTAGCAATCGTCACCGGCGTCGCCGCTACCATCGCCAGCGGAGCGGCCATGGCCGCCGAACCCAAGGGTGACTGGCGGGTCGAGGATGGCAGCGCCGTCATCCGCATCGACAATTGTCGGGGCGCCCTGTGGGGCGTCGTGGCGTGGGAGAAGGTGCCCGGACGCGACCCGCGTAGCGGCCGCCCGACGCTCGGAAGCCCGGTGCTCATCAACATGAGAGAGGCCTCACAGGCGCGATGGGAAGGGCAAATCTACAATGCCCAGAATGGCCGGACCTATAAGGCCAATGTCCGGATGGTCGGCGACAATACGCTACGCGTCGAGGGATGCGTGATGGGCGGTGTGTTCTGCGGCGGTCAGCGCTGGACGCGCGTCAGCAATGGCACGGAGAGTGGTGCGAAAGGCAGCGCAAAGGACGCTGTCTGCTCACGAGTGTCCGAGGCTCGCTAGTGGTCCGATTCTAACATTCGCATCCCTCCTCAGCGGGCGACTTTGCGAATGTTAGAATCAAAGGAACACTAGCAAATATCAGCTGCTAGTGGAGTTTTGGATTTGACATTCGCTTTGGGAGTCTGCGGTCAACGGGGTAGCGAATGTCAAATCCACTCCACTAGAATATTTTCTGGTGTGCTTGGTGCATTCCGCTCGTCATCTCTTTCGCAAGATGATGGATGCGCGGGTCAAGCCGCGCATGGCAGACGGAAAGCTGGACGCAAGCCGACCGGAATTCGTTCTAGTCTGCGACCTCTCGCGGCGGCCCCATCAGCACCGGTTGAAACAGTACCGCCGCGGCGAGCGTCGTCACCAGCGACAGCGCCAACAGCTTGCCCATGCTCGATGTGCCGGGATGGCTCGACAGCCAGAGGCTGCCGAAGGCTGTTGCGGTGGCCAACGCGCTGTACATGACGGCGCGCGTGAGTGGTGACTGCAGGAGCTGCATCTGACCGGCTCGCCATGCCGTAATGTAATAGATCTTGAACGCGACACCGACACCAAGCAGCAGCGGCAGCGCGATGATGTTGGCGAAGTTGAGCTCGAGTCCTATCAACACGCAGATTTCGAGCGTCACGACGCCGGCGAGCGCGAGCGGGATCAAGGTCAAGCATACATCGGTGAAGCGGCGCAGCACGATCCAAAGCAGGATCGCGATCGACAGGAACGCCCATGCGCCTGCCTCGATAAAGGCGCGCACCACGGTATGCCCCGACTCTAGGATCGCGATCGGGCCGCCGCTGGCGCGTGGCTCGACCGCGAGGACTGCACGCGCGAACTGACGCAGCACTTCATTGTCGTTGGGGTCCCCCTTGGGATGGGCTTCGACGCGCGCGCGACCGTCGGGCGCGACCCAGCTCGCCTTGAGGTCCTGCGGCAGGTTGTCGGCGGTGATCGGCTCCGCCTGAAGCGACAGACGCAATCCATTGATCGCGGTTTTGAGTGGTGGCACGAGAGCAGCGACTGCACGCTCGCGCATCGCAATATCACCATTGGCAATTTGAGACATAACCGCTGCGAGGCGCATCGCAGCTTCGGCGCCTGGGCCGGTCTGGCCGGCGGCGACCTTCTTCAAGGCGTCGACGCCACGATTGAGCGCCGCGACGTTGTCTTCGTCCGACGGTGCCGGGCGCTGCGGCGCCTTGAACGCCGGTTCGAGGGCCTTCGCGAGCGCGCGGATATAGTTCAGTTTCTGCTCTTGATCACTCGGGATGAAGGTATCAAGCGTCATGACGCCATTGACCTCGGGGACTTTCCGCAATCGCTCGGCGGTCTGGCGCGCATCATCCAAGTTGGCGGTCAGCACGTCGATCGCGTTCGCTCCCGCATTCGGATCGCTCCTGAGGTCCAGGAAGGTCGCAACCGATTCGACCTTCGGGCTGCGGAGATTCATCGGGTTAAAGTCGAACTGCAGATAGTAGAGCAGCGGCAAGCCCCCGAGCGAAAGCACCGCGGTGCCGACGATGATCGGAATGCGATGCCGCTCCATGAATGAATCGACTGGTGCCAGTGAAGCATAGCCGAGCGGCTCCTTTTCGCCGGGCGGGTTGAACAGGCTCAGCAGCGCAGGCAGCAGCGTGATGCTGACGATGTAAGCGATGATCATTCCAAGGCCGGCGATCAGGCCGAGTTCCGAAAGGCCTTTATAGTGGGTCGGCATGAACGACATGAATCCGGCGGCGGTCGCCGTGGCCGCGAGCGTGAGCGGGATGCCGACATGGCGGGCGCCTTTCGACAGCGCTTTGCGCAGATCGTCGATCTCGTAGCGCTGCGCACGATAGCGCACGCTGAACTGGATACCAAAATCGATCCCAATACCCACGAACAGCACAGCGAATGCGACCGAGATCGGATTGAGCGAGCCGACGAGCCAGAGACCGACGGCCGCGGTCATCGCGAGCCCCGAGAAAATGCTGATCAGAACAGCCGCGATAATTCGCACCGATCCGAGCGCGAGCCACAGGATGCCGATCAGGAATCCGAGCGACACCACCGCATTGAGCTCCCAGTGCTCCCTGAGTGTGCCGAACTCCTCGTCCTGGATCGGAATCGATCCGGTCAGCCGCACGCGAGCACCGTATTCGGAATCAAGCTTGAGATTGGATGCCGCCTGCCGGATCGCGCGTGTCGCGACGGCGCCCGGCTCAAGCTGGGTGAAATCGAGCACCGGCTTGATCAGAATGAATCGCCGCAGTTCGCTGGGTGTCGGAGCTTTGCGATTGACCAATTCGCGCCATGAGAAGCTCGCCGGCTTTCCCGCGGCTGCGTCTTCCAATGTCGCCGCGAACATGGAGTGCATGCGCGCCATGTCGTCGAGCGTGTACATCTTGCGCTGCAGCCCGGCGATGCCGAAGGTCAGCGCCTGCACCAGACCACGCAGCGTCGGATCACTGTTCAACACCTGAAACAGCGTCTGCGCCTTTCCGAACTGGCTGGCGAGGCCTTGCACCTCCTCCTGTGACGCAAACAGAAGCGCGTTGCGCTGGAGGAATTCGCTCTCGTTCAGCGACTGCACGGTCGGGAAGAGCGCCGGTTGCTCCTGCAGCCGCTTCATCAGCGCGGCATTGGCTTCGGTCGCCTGCTCAGAGGTCGGAGCGTCGACGACCGCCAAAATCGTTTCGTTTTTGTTGGGGAACGCGCGGTCGACGGCAAGTTCTCGCTGGCGCCAATCCAAGTCTTGAGAGATCAATCGGTTAACATTCGTGTTGATCGTAAAATTACGGACTGAATAGATGGCAGTTACGACGGTTAATAGAGCCGCAATGGCAATAATCGCCCATGGAAATCGCGTGCAAATATCAACAATTGACACAATCTTTGATCTAAGCATGTGTTTTCTTTCCGCGCGCGTGCCCGTCAAATCGGTCAAATGGCGAGATTGACTATTGAATGGGGCGAACCATCCCGCTATTCAGGACGTTAAGAACAAATCTGCGGTCCCGCTGGGGCAAAGCGCTTATTCGATGAATTGTGCAATACCGAGCCGATCTGCATGGTTCCGTAATCATAGCCAATTACTCGTCCTGCGCCCCGACGTCGACTGCTAGGGATAATCATGTTGCGATCATGACCATGACGACTCCGCTACTCGACACCATCAAATCTCCCGCCGATCTACGGCACCTGAATGATCGTCAGCTCAGGCAGGTCGCTGATGAATTGCGGGCCGAAACCATCAGTGCTGTTGCAGTGACCGGCGGTCACCTCGGAGCCGGTCTTGGCGTTGTTGAACTGACCGTGGCGTTACACCACGTGTTCGATACGCCGCGCGACCGATTGATCTGGGATGTAGGCCATCAGGCTTATCCGCACAAGATATTGACCTCGCGGCGTGACAAGATACGCACCCTGCGGCAGGGTGGCGGCCTGTCGGGATTCACCAAGCGCGCGGAGAGCGAATATGACTGCTTTGGGGCAGCGCATTCGTCGACATCGATCTCTGCCGGTCTCGGCATGGCCGTGGCGCGCAATCTCTCCGGCCTGTCGCACAACGTTGTCGCCGTCATCGGTGACGGCGCGATGTCGGCGGGCATGGCCTATGAAGCGATGAACAATGCGGGCGCGATGGATTCGCGCCTCATCGTGATTCTCAATGACAACAACATGTCGATCGCGCCGCCGGTGGGCGCGCTGTCGGCGTATCTCGCTCGCCTCGTTTCGGGTCGTCCGTATCGGTCGCTGCGCAATGTCGTTCACCAGCTTGCCAAGAAGCTGCCGAAGTTTCTCGAGCAGCGCGCGCGTGCGATGGAAGAATATGCGCGCGGTCTGGTGACCGGCGGCACGCTGTTCGAGGAAATGGGATTCTTCTATGTCGGGCCGATCGACGGCCACAACCTTGATCACCTGCTGCCCGTCCTCAAGAACGTCCGCGACACCAAGGAAGGTCCGATTCTCGTTCACATCGTGACGCAGAAGGGCAAGGGTTACGGACCGGCCGAGGCTTCCGCCGACAAGTATCACGGCGTTGTGAAGTTCGATGTCGCCACCGGCAAGCAGGTCAAGGCCAAGGCGAACGCGCCATCCTACACGAAAGTATTCGGCGAGAGCCTCGTGAAGGAGGCGCAGAAGGACGACAAGATCGTCGCCATCACCGCGGCGATGCCAGGCGGCACCGGCGTCGATATCTTCAGCAAGGCGTTTCCGCATCGGACCTTCGACGTCGGCATTGCCGAGCAGCACGCGGTCACATTCGCGGCCGGACTTGCGACCGAAGGCTATAAACCGTTCGCGGCGATCTATTCCACCTTCCTGCAGCGCGCCTACGACCAGATCGTCCATGACGTGGCGATCCAGCGGCTGCCGGTGCGCTTTGCGCTCGATCGCGCGGGTCTCGTCGGCGCCGACGGCCCGACACATGCAGGCTCGTTCGATGTCGCGTATCTCGGCTGTTTGCCAGGATTCGTCCTGATGGCGGCGGCGGACGAGGCCGAGCTCGTCCACATGGTGGCAACCGCGGTTGCGATTGACGACCGCCCGTCAGCGCTGCGTTATCCGCGCGGTGACGGTGTCGGCGTCGACATGCCGGAAATCGGCGTGCCGCTCGATATCGGCAAGGGACGAATCATCAAAGAGGGTACGTCGGTCGCGCTGCTGTCGTACGGCACGCGCTTGCAGGAATGCCTGTTGGCGGCCGAGACGCTGGCGTCCCATGGCCTGACCGCGACCGTTGCCGATGCGCGTTTCGCGAAGCCTCTGGACACCGGTCTGGTGCTGCGGCTCGCGCGCGAACACGAGGTCGTCATCACGATCGAGGAGGGGGCCATCGGCGGCTTCGGTTCTCATGTGATCCAGACGCTTGCCGAGCACGGAGCCCTCGAGGGCGGCACGAAGGTTCGTTGTATGGTGCTTCCGGACGTGTTCATCGATCAGGACAGCCCGGCGGCGATGTATGCGCAGGCCGGCCTTGATGCCAAAGGCATCGTGGCCAAGGTCTTTGAGACGCTCGGGAAGGACATCCGCCGCGATGCCCTGCATTTAGCTTGACGACGGAAGGCGCGCCGGAAGGGGTTGTTCCGGGCGCGCAATTGCCTATGTTTGCCGCAAAGTTCCGGCGCGTCTGGCGTTGTCTTGCGGCCCTAATTTTGCAGGTTTGAACGGAATGAAAGTGATCTTGGCTCAGCCGCGGGGGTTCTGCGCTGGTGTCGTGCGCGCTATCGAGATCGTCGAGCGCGCGCTTGAGAAATATGGGCCTCCAGTCTACGTCCGGCACGAGATCGTGCACAACAAGCACGTCGTCGAGAGCCTCAAGGCCAAGGGTGCGGTGTTCGTGGAAGACGTGTCGGAGGTTCCCGATAACGCCGTCACGATCTTTAGCGCCCATGGCGTCGCGAAGAGTGTCGAGGATGAGGCGTTGCAGCGCAGCCTGCCGGTGCTCAATGCGACCTGTCCGCTGGTGACCAAGGTCCACAATCAAGGCAAACGCTATGTCGGCCAGGGCCGCAAGCTCATCCTGATCGGGCACGCCGGCCATCCCGAGGTCGAGGGCACCATGGGGCAGATCCCAAGCCCAGTGATCCTCGTGCAGAACGAGACCGACGTCGAAAAGCTCGACCTGCCGATCGACACGCCGGCCGCCTACGTCACGCAGACGACGCTCAGCGTCGATGACACGTCGGGCATCATCCAGGCGTTGCAACGCAAGTTCACCAACATCGTCGGTCCCGAGACGCGCGACATCTGCTATGCGACGCAGAATCGTCAGTCTGCGGTTCGCGATCTCAGCAAGCTGGTCGACGTGATCCTGGTGGTCGGCGCGACCAACAGCTCGAATTCAAATCGCCTGCGCGAGATCGGCGAGGAGTCCGGCCTGCCGAGCTACCTGATCGCTGACGGCAGCGAACTCAATGCGAAATGGCTTGAAGGGGTGAAGACAGTCGGTCTCACCGCCGGCGCTTCCGCGCCGGAGGTACTGGTCGAGGATGTGATCGACACGTTGCGGCGGTGGGGACCGGTTGAGGTCTCTATCATGGACGGCCGCCAGGAGAGGATCGAATTCAGGCTGCCGGCGGAGCTTGCGGTAGCTTCCTAGCAATCCGCGCGCCGCCTTCGGGCAGCATCAGCAAGCGAGAAAGTGAAGTGAAACGAATGGCGGTTCCGTTCTTAAAGGAGATGCGCATCGGCGCGTACCTGTTCAAGCAGAAGCTCATGGGGCGCAAGCGTTACCCGCTGGTGCTGATGCTCGAGCCGCTGTTTCGCTGCAATCTTGCGTGCTTCGGTTGCGGCAAGATCGATTATCCGGATGCGATTTTGAATCGGCGCCTGTCGGTGGAGGAATGCCTTGACGCGGTCGACGAGTGCGGTGCGCCGATGGTCGCGATCCCCGGCGGCGAGCCGCTCATTCATCGTGAGATCGGCGAGATCGTCAAAGGCATCGTTGCACGCAAGAAGTTCGTATCTCTCTGCACCAACGCTCTGCTGTTGGAGAAGAAGCTCCATCTGTTCGAGCCGTCACCCTACCTTTTCTTCTCCGTGCATCTCGACGGCGTCAAGAAGCATCACGACAAGTCCGTGTGCATGGAAGGCGGCTTCGAGAAGGCGGTCGCCGGCATCAAGGCCGCCAAGGCCAAAGGCTTCACGGTCAACGTCAATTGCACGGTCTATGACGGCCATCCCGCCGAGGACATCGCGGCGTTTCTCGACCTCTGCAAGGAACTCGGCGTCGGCGTCTCGATTTCGCCCGGCTATGCTTATGAGCGCGCGCCCGACCAAGAACACTTCCTCGGCCGACGCAAGACCAAGGAGCTGTTCCGCGACGTGTTCGCGCGCGGCAAGGGCAAGGGCTGGAAGTTCATCCACTCGCCGCTGTTCCTCGACTTCCTTGCCGGCAACCAGACCTATCACTGCACGCCGTGGGGCATGCCGACGCGCAACATCTTCGGATGGCAGAAGCCCTGCTATCTGCTTGGCGAAGGCTACGTGAAGACCTTCAAGGAGCTGATGGAGAAGACCGACTGGGATTCGTACGGCACTGGCCGCTACGAGAAGTGCGCGAACTGCATGGCGCATTGCGGCTACGAGCCGACGGCCGCCGAGGCGGTGCTCCGCAATCCGATCCGCACGCTCGCGGTTGCGATGCGTGGACCACGGGTCGAAGGCGCATTCGCGGCCGAAATCCCGCTCGATAACCAGCGGCCGGCGCAATACGTATTCTCCGAGAACGTGCAGCAGAAGGTCTCGGAGATGCGCAAGTCCGAGGCGCAGGAGGCGGCGGCCAAGAAGGCCTCACCGTCGGGCGCCGCCGCGCAACCGGCGTAACGTCAAGTCGATTACCAGCGTGTCCCGGGCGCGGCGCAGCACGAAGTGATGCGCTGCAGAACCGGGACCCCGGTTTCTTCACCCGCAAAAAGCAAGCTGGGTCCCCGGATCAGCGGTGCACCGCTAACGCGCTGCACCGCGTCCGGGACACGTGCGGTGCGAGCTTGCGTTAGCTACAAATCCAAGATCGCGCGCAGGCGCTCGATCGATCGCTTGTCGACCTTCATCTGTTTGTCGACCGCGTCGTGCAATTGCCGCGACGAGATAAAGTCGAGATCGGCTCCTCGCTTTTTCATCAGCGCGATCAGCTCTGGATCGTTCAGCGTCTTGGCGAAGGCCTCGCGCAGCGCTGCAACGCGATCCGCCGGCACGCCGGGCGGCGCCAGCCACACATGCGCGAACAGGGCGCTCGACGCGACGAGGTCCATCAGCACTCGGTCGGCCGGATTGGTGATGAAATCGGTGAGGAGCGGCACATCGGGAATATCCGGCTCGCGGTCGAGCCCGATCACCGCGAGATTGGCGAGCATGTCCTTCTCGATCCAGTACGGCTTCGAGCCCCGAAACGAATTCCAGGAGCCGGCGCGGCCGTGCACCTCGCCGCGCTCCATGGCGATGTTCATCGCGCCGGTGCCGGGATATCCCATCACGAGCTTGAACTTGGTGCCGGCCAGCGCATTGGCGAGCGTCGGATACATGTAAGGTTGTGACGCCTTGCCGCCGGCTGCGACGATCACCTCGGTGCGCTTGGCATCCTCAATCGTCCGCACCGGCGTATGCTGCTTCATCACGGAGATCGTGCTGCGGGCGGTGTAGGCACCGCCGATATATTGAAACTTGGCGGCGTCATACTGCAGGCCTGGTGCGCCGAGCAGCGCGAAGAATGCAACCTCTTGCAACGGACGCCCGAGCACGGTGCCGTCCTTCGGCGCCGCCGCATATACATAGTTCGCGGCGCGTGCGCCGCCCGCCCCCGGCATGTACTGAATGACGAAGTTGGGATTGCCGGGCATATGCTTCTGCAGCAGCGGGATGATCACCTGCGTATAGACGGTGCTGCCGCCGCCCGCGCCGCCGCCGTTGACGACGGTGACGGTCTTGCCTCGGTAGAACTCGGCGACGTCGTCCGCACCGGCCGGGCTCACCGCGGGCGAGAGCAGGCCTGCCAGGACGAGGATCGGGACTATCGTTCGCATCGATCGCTCCTTGTTGTGAGCGAGTCTGGCCCGTGCGCACAGGCGGGCGCAAGCGGCTTACCGCCGCGGCTCCGGCCGGTCCCGAGAATAACACACTACATGCCGTAGGCCACCGACGGGCTATTGGCGCGCTTGAGGTTGCGATAGCGCGCCATTGCCCAGACCGGGAAGAATTTCGCATAGCCATGGTAGCGCAGGTAGAAGATGCGCGGAAAGCCGACGGCGGTGAAGAGTTCTTCCTTCCACAGGCCGTCGGCGCCTTGCGTGCGCGACAGATAGTCGATGCCACGCGCGACCGCGGGATTGTCGATTTCGCCGGCGGCCATCAGGCCGAGCAGGGCCCATGAGGTCTGCGCCGGTGTGGAGGGCGCGGGCTCGTAGCCTTTGTAATCGAGCTTGTAGCTAGATCCATCCTCGCCCCAGCCGCCGTCGCTGTTCTGAATCTTGACCAGCCAGTCGACCGCCTTGCGGACTTCAGGGGCCTGATGATCGACACCAGCGGTGTTGAGCGCGCACAGCACCGACCAGGTGCCGTAGATATAGTTCATGCCCCAGCGGCCGTACCAGCTTCCCTCCGGATGCTGCGACTTGAGCAAGTAGTCAACCGCCTGCGCCACGCGCGGCTCGTTCTTCGGCATGTCGCCGAGCTGCGCCAGCATCGAGACGCAGCGCGCGCTGACGTCTTCAGTGGGAGGATCAAGAAGCGCGCCGTGATCGGCGAACGGGATGTGGTTGAGATAGTAGTGGTCGTTATCGGCATCGAACGCACCCCAGCCGCCGTTCTTGCTCTGCATGCCGAAGATCCACTCGCGCGCGCGATCAATCGCTTCGCGATGCTCGGTGCGGCCCTGCAGGTTCTGCGCGCGGTCCATGGCCATGGCGACCACCGCGGTGTCGTCGACGTCTGGATAGTGCGCGTTGTTGTACTGAAATGCCCAGCCGCCCGGCCTGACATCTGGCCGCGCCGCTGCCCAGTCACCTTTGACATCGAGGATCTGCTTGGTCTTGAGCCAATCGAGGCCCTTGTTGACGGTCGCAACGGCGGCATCGCCGCCGACTTCGAGCATCGCGTGGCACGCAAGCCCGGTATCCCACACCGGCGACACACAGGGCTGGCAGTAGGCTTCGTCGTCCTTCACCACCAAGAGCTTCTCGACCGACAGTCTGGCGATCGTCAGAAGCGGATGGTCGGCAGGATAGCCGAGCACGTCGAACATCAGGATGCTGTTGACCATGGCCGGGAAGATCGCGCCGATGCCGTCTTCGCCGTTGAGATGCTCGATCGTGAACGTCTCGGCCGCCTTGATCGAGCGCACCCGGGTCGGCAGGCGCCTGAGGACAGGTTCGACCGCGCGCAGCACGTGATCGACCATGCGGAAGAACGCGAACCAGAATTTGTTCTGCTGCGGCGCCCGCGGCGTGAGCCGCGCCTGATCCGGCGGGGCGAGGAACAATTCGTCGATCCGCACGCCTTTGGCATTCTTCGCCTGCGGCTTGAGTGCGAGCAGCACCAGCAGCGGCACGATAACGGTGCGGCTCCAGTACGAAATCTTGTCGAGGTGGAATGGAAACCACTTCGGCAGCAGCATGACCTCGGCCGGCATCATCGGCACCGAGCGCCACGAAATCTGGCCATAAAGCGCAAGCAGCGTGCGGGTGAACACATTGGCGCGGGCGGCGCCGCCACGTGCCCGGATCACGTCGCGAGCACGGCGCATGTGCTCGGCGTCGATCGGATCGCCGATCATCTTGAGCGCGAAATAGGCTTTCACGCTGGCGCTCATGTCGAATGCGCCTTGATGGAACAGCGGCCAGCCGCCATGCGCGCCTTGGATACGGCGCAGATAGACGGCAATCTTGCGTTCGAGCTCGGCATCGACCGGCTCGCCGCGGAAGTGGCGCATCAGGACATATTCGGCCGGAATGGTTGCGTCAGCTTCGAGCTCGAACACCCAATGGCCGTCCGGCTGCTGATGATCGAGCAGGGCGCGGGCTGCCCGCCCGATGCGGTCCTCTAAAGCGGAAACACCTTTGTCAGTCGACGTGAGCACGGTTGTTGCGTCCAGGGGTTACGAGCGCATTCCAACTAGTGTCTCGATTCCGAAGTTCGTACCATTTGCGGCGGCCTCCTATACGAACTTCGGAATCGAGGACACTAGCAACTCTTTGAATCGAGTGTGGCTTTGGTTCAGAAGTTCCGCAGATCGGACTCGCCGCGAGAATGATGCGGACTTCTGAACGGCCACACTAGGCTGAACCGGAACGCATTCTGGCTTCTTTAGTTGGTTGCATCTTCTGCGGAAAATCGGTGTCCACCTTTCCGGAAAATGCCCCTTGCGCGACCAGGTCGGCGGCGCGTCGCCCGGATCGAATGGCACCTTCGATGGTGGCGGGCAAGCCCGTATTTGTCCAGTCGCCGGCCAGGAAGAGGTTGGTAAATCGCGTGTTTGGCCCGGGCCTTAGCGCATCCTGCTCAGGTGTTGCGGCAAAGGTCGCCCGGCGTTCCCGCACGATCTGCCACGGGGGGAGTTCGGGCGGCAGTCCGGTGGCGGCCGCGACTTCGCTCCAGATCGTCCGCGCCAGCGCATCGCGCGGCGTGTCGATGAAGCGGTCTCCGGCGCTGATGGTGGTCGCGACCCGACCGGGAAATGCGAATACCCACTCGGTCGTGCTGTTGACCAGCCCAAGGATGGCCGGCTGATACGGCGCCGGCTCGATGCGGAAATGCGCGTTCACGATCGCGCGGAATTCGGTCGGGGTTTGCAGATCCGGCATCAACGCCGTCGCGGTATAGGGAGGAACGGCGAGGATCACAACGTCGTCGGCACCGAGTGCGACGGTGTCGTCGCCGAAATCGAGGGTCTCGACTCGCGTGTCGCTCGCGCGCAGGCGATGAAGCTGATGACCGAGCTTCACGGCATTGTTGCGCTTGTGCAGCAATTCAAGCGCCGGCTCGATCAGCGCACTGCCGAGCCCGTCGCGCGCGACCAGCGGCCGGCAGGCCTCGCCGCCCGCGACGATGGTTTCGCGGATCACGGCGCCGGCAAGCGCCGCCGAACCCGCCGACGGCTCGATGTTGAGCGCGGCCAGCAGCAGCGGCCGCATCAGTCGCTCATAGAGCGGCCCGGTAAAGCGCACGACTTCGCCGACCGCGCGATCCTTTTCCGCCCACAGGAGCCGCGCCATCGGCAAATAGTCGAACGCGTGCGTTCCCGGCACGCGCTTGCCGGAATTGAAGACCCACCATGGTATGCGGCCGTCGTTGATCCGCAGCGTCCACTGCTCTTTGCTGGCGAGGTCGACGAAGGGAAATTCGGCTTTCGGCGGACCGACGAGGCGATGCTGCGCACCCAGCAAACCAACATAGCGCATCGCAGCATGATTGCCCGACAACAAGAGATGGTTGCCATTGTCGATCGTCATGCCGAGGATCGAGTCGCGATAGGAGCGGCAGCGGCCGCCGGCAAACGTCGTCGCTTCGTGCACGACCACGGTTTCGCCGCGCAGCGTGAGCTCGACCGCAGCCGAGAGGCCGGAGAGACCGGCGCCGATGATGTGGACGGTTCGCGCCATCAAATGAATGCGTATCTTAGAATGATCCAGAGCAGGCGAGAGCGGGAGACGCTGACACGCTCGCGCGGTGCGCTCCAGCCGCGCGCGATCATGCCTTCCAGTATCGTGCGGTAGACTTCACCCATGATCCGCGGCGCCTTCACGGCGCGGCGCGGGCAGCGTTTCATGATGCGGTCGGCCTCGACGAAATGGGTCCGTGCGCGCTCGACCAGTGGTGCGCAAGCCTGGCTGAGGTTCGGGCTGCGCAGCGCCGTCAAAGGATCGCTTGTCGCGATACCGGCCTGATCGAGCGCCTCGCGCGGCAGGTAGAGCCGGCCGATGCCGGCATCCTCGTCGAGATCGCGCAGGATGTTGGTGAGCTGCAAGGCCCGTCCGAGATGATGCGACAGGAGCTTGCCGTCGCCATCCTCGACGCCGAACACCCGTACTGAGAGCCGCCCGACCGCGCTCGCCACGCGGTCGCAATAAAGATCGAGCGTCGCGAAGCTCGGTGCGCGGATGTCTTCGCGCGCGTCCATCTCCATTCCGTCGATGACGGCGAGGAAGTCTTCGCGGTGCAGGCCGAACTGCCGCACCGGATCGGCAAGGCCGAGAACCTTCGCTCCGATTTTGCCCTTGTAGAGATCGTTGATCTCGTCGCGCCACTCCTCGAGTTGCCCGGTACGGATCGGCTGCGGCCCGCCCGAGTCGGCAATGTCGTCGACCTCGCGGCAGAAGCGGTAAATCTCGAACATCGCGTCGCGCTGCGCGGCGGGCAGGATGCGCATCGCCGTATAGAACGAGCTGCCGGAGGCGCTATGCGATGCGGTCGTTGACGGGCTGGTCGCGTCCACGGCTTCTCTCATGCATTCCGGGTTGCATGCGGCGCGCTGAAAGCGCGGCTGAAACGGCCGGCCGTTCCGGCGACCATCCCAAGCAGGCCGACGCCGGCGACGGCGCCTTTGCCGAGATGCACGCCCTCGCTCAGGGGATCGCGCCGCAGAAGCAGCGCGACCAGGCGACGGGCCAGCGACTGAATCACGGCGACTTCCATCGCAAGGCGGAAATCCTTAATGCGCGAAGAGAACGGGGCGCTCTCGTCAAGCAGCTTGCCGGTGCGCCCGGCAAGCATGGAGAGGCAACGGCGCAGCGCCGGTGTCGCGGTGTCGCGGCCAATGTCCTCGATCGTCGCTCCGGCGGCCGCCAACGCATCTTCCGGAATGTAGACGCGGTTGAGCGATTGATAATCCTTCTTGCAGTCCTGCAGGTGATTGATCACTTGCAGCGCTGCGCACAGCGCGTCGTTCGCCCGCCAAGTGGCGCGGTCCTCACCGTGCACATCGAGCACGTAGCGGCCAACCGGCATGGCGGAGTAACTGCAATAGTTCATCAGGTCGTCCCAGTCGCGATAGCGCAGTTTGGTCACATCCATCCGGAAGGCCGTCAAGAGGTCCTGGGCGTGGCGGGGCGTGATGTTGCGGTCGCGTAAAACCGTCCGCAGTGCCACGGCCTGCCGTTGCTCGTCGTTCTGGCCGAGCAGGCCCGCTTCGAGGCGATCGAGGAAGTCGAGCTTCTCGCGCTCGCCCAGCGTGGAATGATCGGCGATGTCGTCGGCGATCCGGACGAATTCGTAGAACGCGAGAATGGCACCGCGATGGCGCGGATGGATCAGCCGCGACGCGACCGGGAAGTTCTCGTCCCGGTGCCCCTTGCCGGAGCGCAATACGGCGGGATCGTGGGTCATGGTTCCAAGGCCTGTACGCGCCCCTTCCACAAGCCACCCTTGCCGCGGGCGAATTGCAGGGCTGAATCGAGGGTGAACAGCATGTAGCACAGTGCGATCCCCGGAAGGGCCAATCCCCAGAGGACCGACCGCCCATAGAGCCGCAGCGTCGGGACGAACGCGGCGGCCATCAGGCCCCAGGCCAGGAGCCCGAGCCAGCGGGCAGCGCCACCGGCGAACAGTGTCAGCAATGGCGGCGCGAGGTAGGTCAGTGCCATTCCGACAACCGTGCCGGCGAGCAAGAGCGGTGAGCAACGCAGTTGTGTATACGCCGATCGCGAGACCATGCGACGGATGTCCTCGACGCCGGGATAGGAGCGGGTGCTGTGCACGCGCTCAGTCAGGCCGAGCCAGATCGGCCCTTGCGCTTTGAGCAGCTTCGCCAGCGAGCAGTCATCGATTAGTGCGTTGCGGATCGCATCGATGCCGCCCGCGGCCGTGAGCGCGTCGCTGCGCACCAGCATGCACCCGCCCGCCGCGGCCGCGGCCGCGTTTGCAGGCCTGTTCACCCACGGGAAGGGATAGAGCATCTGGAAGAAGAAGATGAATGCCGGAATGAGGCTTCGCTCCGCAAAGCTTTCGCAGCGCAGCTTCGCCATCAGCGAGGTGAGGACGAGCTTGTTGGACACAGCCCGCGCCACCAGGCCGGTGAGCACCTCCGGTGCGTAGACGATGTCGGCGTCGGAGAACAGGATATAGTCGGGTGGATGGCTCGCGGACTGCGCCGCCTCGACGCCTTGCTTGACGGCCCATAGCTTGCCGGTCCAGCCGCGCGGCAGCGGTTTGCCGTCAATGATCTGCAGACGCTCGATCGCGTTCGATGCGACCGCGGTCCTGCGTGCGATATGCGCGGTGCCGTCGTTGCTGTCGTCATCAACGAGGATAACCGTGAATGTGCCGCGTAGGTCTGGTGCATCAGCGAGCCAATCGTCTGGGCGATCCCATCGGCCTCGTTGCGCGCCGGGATCACCACCGTGATCGACGGCCAGGACGGTAACGATGGCGGCAACGCCGTTGGCCCGCCCTCGTCGCGCTTGGAGCACAGCCAGAAGCCGCCGCGCGCGAACACGAGATAGAGCCAGATGGCGGCCGCCAGCGCTGCGATACCCACCAAGACCATGCCGATCGGTCGTCCTCTTGAGGTAACTATACGCCCGGAAGGGCCCTTCGACCCGCCTCTGCGCGGGGCGAACCTGTGTAAAATACCGGCCGGCACATGCAACGGCCAAATGCGCTTTCGTTTGGCTAATTTCTTGAGGGCTTCTTGGAGCATTCTTGGGGGCTGGTTATCGTCCTGCGCCTCGAATAGACAAGCGGCCCGGAACTTTTAACCATGAGGATGGTGTGAACGCGTCGGCCCAATTCCAGGATCGTCTCAACCAGGTCGCCAAGGATACCGAAACGCTGCTTGACCGGCTGCTCGGCTCCGCGCTGCTGGACGGGGAGATCGGCCGGCCAGCCCGGCTGCTCGAGGCCATGCGCTATGCCGGCCTGGGTGCGGGCAAGCGCTTTCGTCCATTCCTGGTCGTGGAATGCGCCTCGCTGTTCGGCGTCGATCGCGAGCAGGCTTTGATGGCCGGGGCCGCGCTCGAATGCATTCACTGCTATTCGCTCGTGCATGACGATCTGCCGGCGATGGATGATGACGACCTCCGGCGCGGGCAGCCGACCGCCCACAAGGCATTCGATGAAGCAACTGCGATCCTCGCTGGCGACGGGCTGCTCACATTGGCCTTCGACATCGCATCGCGGACCGCGACTCATCCCGATCCGGCGGTGCGAGTTGAACTCGTGCAAGCGTTGGCGCGCGCGTCCGGGCTCGGCGGCATGGTCGGCGGGCAGATGCTTGACCTCGCGGCCGAAGGGCGTTTCGACGGCGGCACCGCGCGGCGCCTGCAGGAAAAAGAGGTCCTGACGCTGCAGGCGATGAAGACCGGCGCGTTGCTCAAGTTTGCGTGTCGCGCCGGCGGCATCCTCGGCCAGGCCTCGGCGGCGCAGCGTGACGCGCTTGAGCGATATGGGGCGGCGGTCGGACAGGCGTTCCAGATCGCCGACGACCTGCTTGACGTCGAGGGCGATCCGGCCCTGGTTGGCAAGCAGACCGGCAAGGACGCGGATGCGGGCAAGGCGACGATTGTGGGCATTCTCGGCGTCGATGGCGCGAAGGCGCGGCTGCGGACTATCGTCAGCAACGCTGAGGTGGCGCTGGCGCCGTTCGGCAAGTCCGCCGATGTCTTGATTGCCGGCGCGAAATTCGTTGCCGACCGCAACGTCTGATCACCGCACCGCCATGTTGAGCCGCCGGCGCTGGTCGTCGCTGAGCGACGCGTAGAATTGGCCGAACATCGGCTCGATCCCCGTCGCCGCGTGCAGCAACGACATCACCCGGTCGCTGGCGGCGCTGAGGCGATCCATCGGCGTGGCCGGCGTTTCGCCGGGGCAGGTGCTGGTCAGGAACTGCGCCATCTCCATGGATGCGCCGTAGAGCATCTGCAGGTTCTTGCGCTGCTCATTCGTGGGGCGCAATGCGCGCTGGATCGGATCGAACGGATTCGCATCCGAAGTCATGGCCTCGCCGCATATCGCGGCGGGAGCCGGCGATGGCGTCGCCTCGTTGCTGTTGTTGCCGACGGTCCGCGGTTGCTCGGCCAGTTGCGCCTTCTGCTCCTCGGTGAGCGAGCCGTAGAATGTCTCGAGCGCAGGGCGGATGCGGAATTCGGCGTAGCGCATCGCCCACAGTCCGTCGATCATCGCGCGCAACCGTTCCGGCTGGGTGGCGGGCAGATCGCGACGGCACGCGGCCACCTCGCCGTCGATGGCGTCGCGCACGGTGTCGCGAAGCTCTTGCAATCCTCGCTGCTGGTCCGGACCGAGGCGGACGGTTTCGTCGACGCGATCAAGTGGAAGCATCGCCTGGTCCTTGACCCGTGCGATGCATATTGCCCGATTGGACTCGGCTGCATCGGCGGAGCTGACAAGCGCCGCCGAAAGGCGTCGTCGCTCTGGCGTTCGGTCGCCGGACTGCGATGCGAACGCCGCGGCCGGTGCCGTCATGGCCCGCAGGATGTCGCGCGGACCGTGCGACCAGAACTGCCGGTCGTAGTCCTGCGGCCAGAACGCATAGCCCAGCATGTCCTCGAATGCGTCGGGGGCGCCGATCGGCCAGAACGCGGCCGCCGTGGCGATGCCGGCACCGCGTGCGATCCGCCGGCGCACCGCATCGCGTGACCGTCGGGCGGTATTGCGGTGAGCGCGCGGCGTGCGATGTGTCCGCGGCACATGGCGCGGTCGCGGGACACTACGCAGGATCATTCGAAGTGGAGCGGTGAACGGACGCAAGATGCGACCGGGATTTTGCGCCTGTGCCGGCGTCGCGTCGAATGACCACGTGAGCATCAGTACGAGCGCCGAAGCGATGACGGTCTTGCCCTGCCGCATGACTGCCTCCGATCGATCGCATAACGGTCTCTCGTTGAACAAAGTTCCCCTGCAGCGGCGACACGCCGCATTTTGCGCTGCACATCTTGGAGCACGCGCCTGTTACCGAGAACGCATTGCGACTCACAATGTCCGGCTAGAACCAAGCAGACGACAGAGCTGCCACGGACCCGGGTGAGGACCGATGTCAGGCATCGCTTCCTGCAGGACGCCGCCAAGATAGGGCGGACATCGTGTTCGATGACGGCAACGAAATCGCAGCGCTCTACGTGCGGACCTATGCGATGCCGCGGCCGGCGGTCGGGCGCGCCATCGAGGAATTCAGGCGTGCCGGCGGGCGCTGACGACCTCCTTTCGATGTTGCCCAAGCTCGGCTAAGCTTGCGCCAACAAAAGGGAGACTCGCCATGGGAATTCAGGTCATCGACCCGAAAGAGGTCGCGCTGCGGGAGAAGAAGCGCACCGTCGTGATGAACACCCGAAAATTGCACGCCTGGGTGCACTATTATCCGAATCCCGGCGATCATGACGAATTGCATTGCCACAACGAGGACCAGGTCTTCACCTGCTTCGAAGGCGAGTGCACGATGCGCTTCCCGGACGGCACCTCGTCCGTCCTCAAGCCCGGCATGGCCGCGCTGATCACGGGCGGCTCGTTCTATCAGCTCGTGAACTCCGGCACCGGCCCCATGATCCTGATGGGCCATCGCTCCGGCAATCAGGACAACGTGATGATCATCGACTACGTGACGCGGCAGGACATCCGCAAGACTGGCGGGCCGAAGGTCCGCAACAGCGTGAGCGCGGACCAGACGCCGGCGTAGTTCGCCAGTCGTAGCCCGGATTGAGCGCAAGCGACATCCGGGTGGCCAGTCCCGGATTTTCGCTGACGCTCGATCCGGGCTACAACTCGGGGTCCGCGACAATGCGCAACATCCTGTCGAATCGCTTGATTGCCGCGCTCGCGGTTGCCGGCACCGTTGCCACTGCAACGACGCCCGCCGCTGCCGATGCCTCCTTCTATCAAGGCAAGCAGGGTCGTCTGTTCACGATGGGCAGCCCGGGCGGCGGCTACGACACCTACACCCGCACAGTGAGCGCCTTCCTGGAAAGGCGGATCGGCGCAAAGCTTATCCCAACCAATGAGCCGGCGGCCGGCGGCATGATCGCCATGAACCGCACCATCAACGCAGTGCCTGACGGTTTGACATTGCTGCTGACCGGAGGCGAGGGGCTCGTGACTGCGCAGCTCTACGGCCTCTCCGGCGTCAATTACGACGTGCGCAAGCAGGTGTTCCTGGCGCGGGTGTCGGGTGAGGACAAGGTCGCGGTGGTGGGCCCGCAGTCGCCTTACAAAAACATCGCCGACATGCAGGCGCTGGACCGACAGGTGCTGTGGGCGGGCTCCGGCAAGGCCGACAACAACTCCGATTTCTCCGCCATCATGTGTTACGCGCTCGGCATCAAATGCAAGATCATCCTCGGCTACAAGGGTACTGGCGGCATGAACATGGCGATCCAGCGCGCCGAGGTCGACGGCCGTGTGATCTCCGATGAAGCCGCGGCGCTCTATGGGCCGAGCTCCGGCATGCGCGTCCTGACGATCCTGGCGCGTCAGCGGTCGGAGAAATTCCCGGACGTGCCGACTATCTTCGAGGCCGCCAAGCTGTCGCGCACCGCGGAGCGCCTGCTCGACTGGCGCGCCATCATCGCGAGTCTCGGCCGCGTGATCCTGGTCACGCCCGGCACGCCGAAGGAGCGCGTCGATTTCCTGCGTGCGGCACTTGCCGACGTGCTGCGCGACCCGGCCTTCATCGCCGAGATGAACAAGGTCAATCTGGCGGCAAGCTATCTGAGTGCCGACGACGTGCAGGCGGCGGTCGAAAAGGCGATGACCACGCTCGACGCGGAGGGCCTCGCCGACATGAAGGACATCGCGCTCAACCGCTATTACCACTGATACTATCCGAGGAGAGGAAAGTATGTCCGGCAAGCTCAATCATCTCGCCATCACGACCGACCATTACGCAACGGTCGGCATGTTCTACCGCGCGGTGTTCGGCATGAAGGTATCGGGCGATACGTCCCGTGAAATGTCGGCGATCTCGGTCGGTGACGGCTATGTGGGCATGACGATCATTCCGCGCCGCGGCGGCCGTAAGGCGGGACTCGACCATTTCGGCATCGAGGTCGATGACTTGGAGAAAGTACGAGAAAAGTGCGCGAAAAAATATCCGGACATCGAGATCGTCAAGCGGCCGGGAAACCGGCCTTTTGCAAGCTACTCGGCCCATGATCCGGCCGGCAATTATTTCGATCTCTCTCAGCAGGGGCACGAGAATCGCGCCGAGGTCTATGCCAAAGGCGAGTGGAAGCAAGACAACACCATCAGCCACTTCGCGATCCGCGTGCGCGAGCCCGAGCGGGTCGCCACCTTCTACACCGACGTGTTCGGATTGGAGCCGCGCAACCTGTCGAGCGAGGAGGGCGGCTACTTCCTGGCCGACGGGCGCATGACCATGTCGATCATCCCGTGGAAGATCTCGTCGTTCAATGGCGCGGGCATCGAGCAGCCGGCGATGGACCACATCGGCTTCCGGGTGCCGAGCTTCGACGCCTTCAAAAAGAACTTGGCTGAGGTCGAGCGGCAGAACCTCCAGCTTCGCCCGAAGCCGATCGAGTTCGATTCCGAGGGTGCGGCACGGCTGAAGCTCTTGGCCAAGTGCCCGCTGGGCACGTTCCAACTCGCCGACCCCGACGGCACGCTGATTGACGTGGCCGAGGATCAATAGCGACCTGAAGGCCGCCTTATTGGTCAGCGTGATCTCCGAGCGATGCCGTCGAGAGCCTAGACGCGACGCGCTGGTCTGATCTGGATTCGACATCCCGCGTGCGCGGCAGTCGGAATATCGCCAGCTTGCGTCGACCTGCGTTGTTCAAATTGGTGAACAGCAGTTCAGAGTTCCTCCGGCGGTGAAATCGTAGTCAATCGACGCTGGTGATGATGAATAACGGCCGTGGTCGAGCGCACGGAACAAATACGACGCAGAGCAATTAATTGATCTTCGAGGGAGAAAGGGTCTTCCGCAACCTATCTGGGAGGAGTTTCGGACTTGAATCGCCGACGATTTGTCGCCGGTCTGGCAGCGGCGCTGCCCAGCCTGCAAAGCCGGTGGACCTTGGAGTGTGCGCAAGCTGAGGAAGCATCAGCCGAGCCGTTCGACGCTGAGAAAGTCCGGAAGTTGGCTCAACAGCTTGCGGCAAGTCCTTACAAGGAACCTGACGTATCCCTCAGCAAGGACTTTCAAAATCTCAGCTACGATGCGTATCGAAGCATCCGATTTCGACCGGAACGCGCATTGTGGGGCAAGGACCATCTGCCATTTGCACTGCAGTTCTTCCATCGGGGATTTATCTTCAAGGATCGTGTGCAGGTCTATGAGGTCAATAAAGGGGGCGCTCGGCCCGTCGCGTATGAGCCGGATCTCTTTCATTTCGAGCAAATCAAGGAGCGCCCCAGTGAGAGCGACATGGGGTTTGCAGGATTTCGCCTGCACGCACCGATGGCTCGGAGGGACTATTATGACGAGGTCGGTGTGTTCCTCGGAGCGAGTTACTTCCGGGCAGTTGCGAAAGGCCAGGTCTACGGCCTCTCTGCGAGAGCCCTCTCGATCGCGACGGGCGATCCGAAAGGAGAGGAGTTTCCGGCGTTTCGATCGTTCTGGGTCGAGCGTCCCGCTCGACGCGCGAAATTTCTGGTGGTGCATGCGCTGGTCGACAGCAAGAGCGCGACGGCGGCCGCGCGCTTTGCCATTCGTCCGGGCAGCCCCACAACCTACGATGTCGACCTGATAGTTTATCCGCGGGTTGATATCACTCAGGTTGGCATCGGCTCATTGACCAGCATGTTCTTTTTCGCGGCCAATGACCGGCTGGGCGTCGATGACTATCGCCGTGCCGTCCACGATTCGGACGGGCTTTCGATCCACAATGGAAAGGGAGAGGTCATATGGCGGCCGCTCTCAAACCCGCGCGACCTGCAAATTAGTCTGTTTGCCGATCACAATCCGCGCGGCTTTGGACTCTGCCAGCGCGAGCGAGACTTCAACGCCTATGATGATTTGGAATCTCGCTTTGAAAAGCGTCCCAGTGCATGGGTCGAACCACTGAACGAATGGGGTCCTGGCGCCATTCAACTGCTCGAGATTCCGACCAAAGAGGAAATTCACGACAATATCGTCGCATTCTGGCGGCCGAAGGATCCGCTCCGCGCCAAGGGTGAGTATCAGTATGCTTATCGAATCAGTTGGGGATCAATCGCCGGCAACAGGCGGCTGGCGGAATTCACCAAAACCCGTGTTGGGGCCGGGCCTGACGATACCCGCAGGTTTGTTCTCGACCTTCATGGGACCGTTCTCGACCGCGCAACTGCGGATCGCCTGCGGCCCGTTGTGAACGCGGATAAGGGCGAGATTCGGAACCTGGTCGTTCATCCTAATTCGGCCACTGGCGGAATGCGGATGAGCTTCGAACTGGCAACCAAGAAGGAACCGGCGATCGAGCTGCGCGCGCAGGTGATGCGCGATGATGAAGCAATCTCGGAAGTGTGGCTGTATCGGTGGACGCCTTAGCATCTCGCCAACCGCAGGCTGTTGATCGCGTGCCAACGGACGCGCTGCCGGCGGAGCGTCCTCTTGTCATGCCCGAACAATGTATGCGGAGCTGGTCCGCATCCGTAGCAGACCCGGGCACGGGACCGCGAACGATCCTCCTTCGCAGGGCACTTGTGTTTGGGTGCACAATCGCGGTGACCATCGGTGCAGCCTACGAGATGTATCAGGTCTTGCAGGTTGGCAGCTTGACGGTCCTGGAAGCTGCGATCCTGGCGCTGTTTGTCCTATTGTTTGCATGGATCGCGCTGTCGTTTGTGAGCACGGCGGTCGGGTTCCTGACCACCGGCAGCGACCGCTCGCTATTCCCCGATCCGACCGGGCCACTGCCTGAGCTATCCAGTCGAATCGCGCTGTTGCTACCGACCTACAATGAGGATCCTGCTCGCGTGATGTCGCGTTTGCGCGCGATCTGGGAATCCGTCGATCGCACGGGGCAAGGCACTCATTTCGATTTCTTTGTTCTGAGTGACAGCACGCGGCCTGAAGTGTGGGTTCTGGAGGAACTGGAGTTTTTGCGGCTACGCGAGACGACGGGATGCGCGCGCATTTACTATCGGCATCGCAGAGACAATACGGGGCGCAAGGCTGGAAATATCGCCGACTGGGTCACCAGGTTTGGCGGTCACTACGATTTTATGGTGGTGCTTGACGCCGACAGCCTCATGGAAGGCGATACGCTGGTCCGCCTGGCAGCGGCCATGGAGCGCAACCCTCGCGTCGGTCTGATCCAAACGGTTCCTCTCCTGCTCAATGGAGAAACCCTGTTCGCGCGCATTCAGCAGTTTGCAGGCCGCATCTACGGGCCCCTGATCGCTCGCGGCACCAGCTGGTGGCACGGCGCGGAAAGCAACTACTGGGGCCACAATGCAATTATCCGCGTTCGGGCATTTGCCGAGAACGCGGGCTTACCGGTGCTCCGAGGGCGCAAGCCATTCGGCGGACACATCATGAGTCATGATTTCGTCGAGGCGGGATTGCTGAGGCGGGCAGGGTGGGCCATCCACCTGGTGACGAGCCTGGGCGGCAGTTATGAGGAATGTCCGCCGACGCCAACGGAATATGCGATGCGCGACCGGCGCTGGTGCCAGGGCAATCTGCAGCACCTGGCCGTCCTGCCGGCGCGGGGTTTGCATTGGGCGTCCCGCCTGCACCTCCTCACCGGGATCGGCTGCTATATCACGGCACCTCTCTGGCTGCTCTTCCTGCTCGTCGGCATCTTGGTTTCGTTGCAAGCGCAGTTCATCCGGCCGGAGTATTTTCCGGCCGGCGCGACACTGTTCCCGCATTGGCCGGCACAGGATCCGGTGCGCGCGATCTGGGTCTTCGCCGGCACGATGGCAATGTTGATCGCACCGAAACTATTCGGCTATGTCGCGATGCTGCTCCGGCGGTCTGATCGGTCCGGAATGGGCGGGGCGGTTCGCGGATTCGGCTCGGTATTGGGGGAGACGCTTGTCTCCGCGTTGATTGCGCCAATTATGATGTTGGGTCAGTCCAAATCCGTCGCGGAAATCCTCATGGGGCGCGATTCGGGTTGGGCGGCACAACAACGGACCCACGGCGGTGCATCATTCAACGAGCTGGCGCGGCGGTACGGCTTCCACACTGCGGTCGGCGCCGCATTGGCCATCGCCGCATACAGCGTTTCCGGTTCGCTCCTGCTCTGGATGCTGCCCGTGATTTTCGGATTGATCCTCGCCATTCCGATCGTCGCGCTGGCGTCGATGTCGACACTGGGAGCAGGCTTGCGGAGCGGCGGTTTCCTCCTAACGCCGGAAGAGCGGGTACCGCCTTCAATTCTCGTTCGTGCCAACGAGCTTGTGGCTGAGAGGTCGAACGTCGAACGGAGAGATGCCATTGCCCTGCTGGCAGACGAACCGCGTCTCCTCGATGCTCATGTGCGCATGCTGCCTCCGCCGCTCTCGCGACCGCGAGGCGAGATCGATGCCGACCTTGTCCTGGCGCTTGCCAAGATCGACGTCGCGGAAAATCGAGCCGAGGCGGTCAGCCTCTTGAACCTACGTGAACTGTCGGCCGTCCTCGGCAATGCGGATGCGGTCCGTCGTATTCTCGCAAAGCCCGATGTGAACCTCTGATCGTGTCGCCTGCTGTCAGGCTAAGCACTGGCGCCGCGCACGCGGTCGGCTAGTGTCAACGGATCAGCCGGCGCGCTGTCAGCGCGCCAGGCGACGTGGCCGTCCGGCCGGACCAGCACGAGCTTGCGTTCATAGAGCGCGGCAACATCAGGATTACCGATCGTCTCCACGCTCAGCGGCACGCTTCGCTGTGCGAAGGCGCGCTCGATTAGCGACACGTCCGGCGCCACCGTGCCAAGCCGCATCAGCACGAAGCCTTTGCCGAACAGGTCAATGGTCGAATGGCCGGCCGCGACGAAGGCATGCGGCGCGCGGCCACCTGGCCGTGCGGTCGGGTGATACTCGGTGACGCTGTCGTCGCGCGCCGGCGAGCCGTCGGGCCAGATGATGGGCGAGCGCTCGTAGCGATAGCCGAGCGCGAGCCCGTCGGTGATGACCTTACGCGTCTGCGCCGGCACGATGGCGTCGGCCAGTGCCTGACGGGCACGGGCGCCTTCGGGCGTGTCCTCGGCGATGGCGGGCCCCGGCTGTTGCTCGCGGTCGTTGGCGTGGCTCACATCGGCATGGCCGACATTGCGCTGGCCGACCGGGCGACGCTCAAGTTCGTAGGTGTCAAGCAGGGCAGGGCCTGCCCAGCCGCGATGCGCAGCCGCGAGCTTCCAGCCGAGATCGATGGCGTCGCCGAGGCCGGTGTTCATGCCCAGCCCGGCGGCGGGGTGATTGAGGTGGGCGGCGTCGCCGGCGAAGAAGATCCGGCTAGCCCGATAGGTGTCCGCCACCACATTGCGCGCGGTCCAGCGCCGGATCGAGATGATCTCGTGGGGGACGTGCTTGCCGACCACCTCGCTGAACAGACGCTCGGCGTCGACGTTCTCCGGCGCGTCGTAATAGGCCTTGCCACGGATGCCGAAGCGGTAGAGGTCGCGCCCATTGAGGCTGACGAGATTGCGCCAAAGGCCAACCGGCTCGACGAAATTGACCAGCGCCGCTTTGCCCATCTTGTGGTGCGTCCATAGCTCGGGCGCGCGCACGAAGATGCTGAGAAAGTAGCCGAGATAGTTGGACCCGCTCATGCCGATGTCGAGCGCGCGGCGGATCGGCGAATGCCCGCCGCTGCAATCAATCAGGTAGCCCGCGGCGACCGTGAAGCGCTCGTCGCTGGCGAGGTCGTGGACGGTCGCGAGCACGCGGTCGCCTTGTTCGATCGCAGTTTCGAACCGGGAGCGATAGCGCAAGGTCACGCAGTCGTAGCCTGACGCAAGCTCGCGCAGGATCGGATCGAGCCAGATCTGGTTGCAGCGCTGTGGCCGTTCCGGGCTTTCAGCCGAAGGCGCGCTGCCGCCATGATGCGGCCGCTCGATGCGCGCGATCTCGAAGCCGGTCAAGGCCGTGCAATAAAGCGCGGTATGGGGGAAGTCCTCAGGCGTCCCGTCGCGACGGATTGCATCGGCGACGCCGAAGCGGCGCATGAACTCCATCGACCGTGCATTGAGCACGGAGGCGCGCGGGTGGTCCGGCGGGCCTTCGCCCTGTTCGATCACGAGGCAGGGCACGCCGCGGCTGCCGAGATCGGCCGCAAGCGCCAAGCCTACCGGGCCCGCGCCCACGATCAGGATCGGCGTCTCAAAAGTCGCCATGAGTTTCAGAATGCTCGCTTATCGCCGTTGCGGCTACTTCGGTTCAAGGACGGCCTTCGCCTTGGCGACCAGTTCGGCCGGCACGTTGATGGTGTCGTTCACGATTGCTGCCGCGCGCTCCCCGCCGAACGGGCTCATCTCGAGGTTGAGCTGCTTGGCCTCGTTCAGGAATGCCTCGTCCTTCATGGTCGCCTCGAAGGCGCGCCGCAGCGCGACGGCGCGTTCGCGTGGCACGTCCGGCGTCGTGAAGAACGGCCGCCCAAGCGCGGGCGGGCGTGACAGCAGGGTCAGGATTCGCCGTTGTTCGGGCGTTTTCGCCAGCTCGTGCATCAGAGGGACGTGCGGAAAGGCCTTGTCGCGCTCGCTGCCGATCTGGTTGAGCATGACGACCCGATTGCCTTCGATCCAGGTCGGCCGCTCCTGCAGAATACCGGCAAGGCTCGCACCAGCGCGGGCCGCGACCTCGCCGCGTTCCATGGCAAGATCGAGCTCGGCGGTGCTCTTGTAACCCATCACGATCTTGAACTTGGTGCCGAGCACGACGTTCATCGCGTTGGGATAGATGAATGTGCCGGAGCCAGTCCCGGTCGCGCCGATGATCAGCTCGCGCTGCATCACATCGTCCATGGTCTTGAAGCCGGACGTGTGCCACGCCACCGTCATGAGGTTGCTGGTGCCGGTGGAGCCGAGCCAGTAGAACCGCCGCGTGTCGTAGCGCACGCCCTGGCCGCCAAGCACCTGATGCAACGGCACGCTGTTGTTGACCGTGGCGATGACGGTGCCGTCCTTCTCGGCCTGCTGATACATGTAATTGGTCGCGAGCACGTGGCCCCCGCCCGGCATGTTGCGCACGATCATGGTCGGGCGGCCGGGGATGTAGCGGAACATGTGTTTGGCAAGTGCGCGGGCAGTCAGGTCGAAGGGGCCGCCGACGCCGGTCGAGGTAATGACGGTGATGGTCTTGCCCTTGTAGAAATCCTCGACCGCATCGGCATAAACGTACGACGTGGCGCAGGTCGCGCCGATGACAAGCGAGATGAGTGTAGTCAGGGCAAATCTGAGCATGGTGCAGCCCTTATGCCTTGCTGAACTGATGCTTCCACAGCGACCATGAGCGCGGAACGTTACGGCCGCGACTCGACTTGTCGGCCTCCTCCTCGTTGAGGAACTCGACTTCGCCGCCATCCGCCAGCTGATGCGCCTGCATCTGGATCGAGGCATTCTCCATCGAATAGACCGCCCGAAAAACCGCCTCCGGGATCGAGTTGCCGATCATCGTGGCGCCATGCCCGCGCATCAGCACCACGTTCTTGTCGGCGAGCTTCTCCGCCAAGGCGCGGCCGATCTCGGGCGTGCGGATCAGCATGTCGGTGTTGCCGCTGCGTTCCCGGATTTCGAAGATGGGGACGCCGCAGCCGAGAAAGCCGCACATGTGAAACATGGGCCGCAGTCGCGCGCCGTTGGCTGCACCAAAAGGAATGAGCGAATACGCGTGGCAATGCACCACCGACATCACATCGGGGCGCAGCTTGTATATCTCGCTGTGGATGAAGCGCTCGGAGTATTGCGGCTTGTCCGCGTGGCTCAGCGGCGTCGAGTCCATGTCGAACAGCACGATATCCTTCGGCGTCACCATGCCCGGCGGGAGGTGGCGCGACATCAGGTATCTGTTCGAATCATTCGGATGCCGCACGCTGATATGCCCGAAGGCATCGACCGCTTTGAGACCGTAGAGAATCTTGTTGGCGAGCACGAGCTCGGCGAGCAATTCCTTGGGCGTAGCGGGAAGTTTCTGCGCAGTGTTTTTCGCAGGTTTCTTGGCAGGCGTCTGCATCAAAGCAAGTCCTTCCTTAGGCGTGACGGTGTGTAAAGCTATTTCGGGGCGCGCATCCGCTGGATCTGCATTTGCGCGAGGAACGGCACCAACGGGTGCGCGCCCATTTTCACGATCGTGGGCATATCGAGCTTGATCAGCGCCTCGCGCTGCTCCGCAGGCAGCTTGTACTGGTCGGCGAACGCCGGCGCGTCGGCGACGTATTCCGCGCGCCGGGAGGGATCATGGGCGAGCGCATGCAGCGCGGCAGTCAGCTCCACCAGCTCGGGCTTGATGGAGGGATAGTGCGCCGCGTGCTCGCCGATCTTCGAGTCGATCCAGCCGAGCGAGGCATAGTCGTGGTGCCAGCTCGGGTCCATAGACACCACGTCGGGCTTGCGCTCGCCGAGCGCGCCGGCGGCGCACGCCCAGCAGCGCAGCTCGATATTGCCGGTCTCGTCGAGTTCGGTCTCGTCGAAGCCGATCAGCGATTTCAGGTTTCCAGCGGCAAGCTTGTCGAGCAGGCTCTTGTCCCAGTTCAACTCCGGGTTGGAATAGCGGTCGGTGCCGGGGAAGTGCGACATGCCTCCGCTCGCGAGGATGACGGTGCGAAGCCCCATGGCGGTCACCGTGCGCGCCACCGCCTGGCCGAACGAATAGCAGCGCTCCATCGTGGGCTGCGGCGGCAGGTAGGCATTGACGTAGATCGGAAGGACCGGATCGGTATGGCCGAGATGCGTCAGCGGAATGCCGATGGCATAGTCGATCTTGGCGGTCGACGAGAAGGCCGGGTCGAAATTCTGCCGGTAGAGCTGCCGCACCAGCTCGAACGCGATCTCGCTCGGGACCTGCCAGTGGAATTTCCGGCCGGCGAAATCGCCGGTCGCCTCGCCGCCGACATGGATGGTGAAGGGCGGCGCAGTGGTGTGGAAGAACTGCTCGGCGTGGTCGTTGGAGAAGATGATCCAGAGATCGGGCTTGAGGGCGCGCAGCCGCTCGCCGATATCGGCCGCAACCTCCCGGACCTTGGCCACGACGGCCTTGTCCTCGCTGTCGGGCAGCGTGAAGAACTGGGGCGCATGCGGCAGCATTGCGCCGCCGATCACTGTCGATTGCATGGCGGCTCCTTGGCTTGCGGCAAGGTATCGCCCAAAACGCGCAGCGACAAGCTGAGCCGCCATTCCCTAGTCTAGTGTGGCGGTTCAGACGTCCGCATCATTCTCGCGGCGAGTCCGACATGCGGACTTCTGAACCAAAGCCACACTAGATTCAATGAGTTGCTAGTGTCCTTCGATTCCGAAGAAGAGGTCGCTGCGAAATGGAACGAACTTCGGAATCGGGACATTAGCTGCGCTTCACAGCCGCAAGACAAGCCATTACGCTGTGCTCCCGCCTTCGCTGCCCCGCAGCATCCATTCAAGACCAGGAGCTTCCATGGCCGACCTGCCAATAACGATCGCCTGCGGCAATTACGATCGCACCAAGGCGATCATCGACGGCCGGGTCAAGGTCGAGGGCTGCGACATCAACTACCTGCCGCTCTATCCCGAGGAGATTTTCCACCGGCTGTTCAAATTCCAGGAGTTCGACGTCGCGGAGATGTCGTTCTCGAGCTACATCCGCACCGTGGCGGCGGGCACGTCGGACTATATCGGCATCCCGGCTTTCGTATCCCGGCTGTTCCGGCATTCCGGCATCTATGTGCGCGCCGACGCCGGCATCAACAGGCCGGAGGATCTGCGCGGCAAGCGCATCGGGCTGCCCGAATACCAGATCACGGCCGTGGTCTGGACGCGCGGCATGCTGCAGCACGAATACGGTGTGAAGCCCTCCGAAATCCACTGGCGCAGCGGCGGGCAGGAAGAGCCGGGCCGCCACGAGCGGACGCCGCTCAAGCCGATCCAGGGGCTCGACCTCAAGCCGCTCGAGCCGCACCAGACGCTGGTCAACATGCTGCGCGACGGCGAGCTCGATGCGCTGTTCACGGCGCGTGGACCGTCATCGTTTCTGCGCGGGGAGCCGCATATCAAGCGGCTGTTTCCGGACATCCGTGCGACGGAGATGGCATACTATAAGAAGACCAAGCTGTTCCCGATCATGCATCTCGTTGGGATCAGGAAGTCGCTGGTCAAGCAGCATCCCTGGCTCGCGACCAGCGTCTACAAGGCATTCCTCGAAGCCAAGGCGCTGGCGATGATCGATCTCCTCGACGTCAACGCGCTGATGGTGACGCTGCCGTGGCTCTCGGCCGAGACCCAGGCGACCCAGCAGGTCATGGGCCATGACTTCTGGCGCTACGGTGTCGACGAAAGCCGGCATGAGATCGAGGCGCTGTGCCAGTACCTGCACGAGCAGGGGCTGACCGACCGCCGTGCCTCGGTCGAGGAATTGTTCGTGCCGTCGACCATGGACATGTCGAAGGTGTGAGGGCCCGCCAGCGAGCTCCTTAGCCACGGGCGCCGCGTTCAAGATTATCGATGATCTTGATCAGCGTGTTTCGAAACTCGTCGATCTGACGAAGCGAGAGCCCCTTGGTCGCGACGCGGTTCACGTCGATGGCGAGCGGCACCAAATCGGCTTCGAGCGCCTTCCCGGCCGGCGTGAGCCAGATATAGATCGTCTTGCGGTTCTCGGGCTTGCGTTTGCGAACGATGTAGCCGAGTTCTTCCATCGACTGGACCGCGGCAAAGGTCGAGGGGGTCATGACGCCAGCCAGTCGGCTGAGCTCGGTTTGGCTGATGCCGTCGTGCTTCCACAGAATCCGCAGGAACTTCCAGTGGCCATAGGCCACCGAACGTTCGGCGAGGCGAACTTGCAAGGCGCGCGACAACGCCTTGCCGGCATCTTTCACGAGGTGCGCCAGGCGATCCGACGTATCGACCACCGGCCGCGGAAATTCACCGGAGCGCTTCCCGGCTCGTAAGCGGCGAGTCGACGCCAAGTGCTTCTCCGAAGCGATCGAGAGGAAACTAACTCACCAAACGCACCGGGCCCTTCTTATGGGGCTCAAAGATCTTGATGAGGTCCTGGGCGATCGGCGAGTAGGCTGCATGCGTGCGCAGCAGCCAGCTCGCAAAGCCGTCGCTGTTGTGGTGCTTCTTGCGCTCGTTCGGAAGATCGATGCACTGGTTGCGGCTGGGATCGCGCATCACGGCGATCGGATCCTGCCCTTGCTCGACTTTCTTGATTTCGCGGCGGAGAACACGGCGGTAGATCGCGACGCCCTGGTCGGACGCTCCGAGGTTCTCGTTCGTCCGGTCGGCGATCGCGCCTTGCGTGATCCACGCCATCATGTCCTGGCCGTCAATGTTGTCGACAATGAAGTCGCCGTTCTCGTCCTGCCAGGGCACATTGTAGACGTGAACCTTGTCGAGCAGATGCGCCGGGACGTCCGCGCCTTTCGGCGGCATATAGGCGGTGTACCACATGTGCATGGTGTGGGTATCGTCGACCGGCACACGGATCTGGAACGCGTAGTAGCGCGAACTTTCATCGCCATTGCCGACCGACAGCATGTTGGGAAACACGACCGGATGGCCGATGCGCCAGTCGTCGGAATCTTCGGAATGGCCGGCGAGCAGGCGGTGCTTGGTGATGCCGTACTCGAACTCGCGAAAGGCGATCTTCTCGTGCCGCGCGCTGATGGCGACCTTGGTGCTGTTGCCCTGCTGCTCCTTGACGAACTCATAGTGGTGCCCGTGCAGCCACTCCGTGTGGATGGGATCGAGCGAGTTTTCCATCGCCTGCAGCCAATTGATCGGGATGAGCGTGCGGCCGAGCATCCGAATCGAGCCTTCGGCAATGAAGCCATCCCATCGCGGCAGCAGCGGCCGCGGCTCCGGCCCGAGATAGGCGAACAGCATGCCGTTGAGCTCTTCCACGGGATAGGCGGCGGTCTTGATCTTGTCCTTGAAGCAAACGTGCTCGGGCTCGTTCGGCTGGCTCAGGCAATCACCCGCGTGCCCGAACTCCCAACCATGATACGGACACCGGATTCCGTTCGGGGTCGGGATGCCCTGCGCAAGCGAAGCGCCGCGATGGGGGCACTTTTCCGTGATGAGGCCGCGCTTGCCCTGGCGGTCGCGGAACAGGACGAGGTTCTCGCCCAGCAGGCGGACGCGCATCGTCCAGCGGTCCGCGAGCTCCGATGTGGCCGCTATGGGTTGCCAATATCTCCGCATCAGGTTGCCTGCCGGGGTTCCCGGGCCAATGCGGGTCAACAGGTCATTCTGTTCTGCTGTCAGCATGCGGCGGACTCTCCTTGGCACGTGCGCTGAGGGTCCTGCGCCCTTGCCAGCGCTGTGATATTATATTAGGCACCTAACATTATTTCTGGAGCAAGTCCAGAGACTCGCCGGGAGGAACGGGCAATGGCAGCATCACGGGGGCAATTCCGCGTCGGAATCGTCGGGGTTGGTGCCGCGGGACGCGCCTTCTTGCCGGCGTTCAAGGCACATGCGGGATTTGATCTCGTAGCGATCGCCGAGCCGGTCGCGGAAGCCCGCGACAGCGTCGCTGCCGAGATGGGCTGCGCCGGCTATCCCAACCTGCCGTCGATGCTGCAGGGCGCAGACCTCGACGCGATCTATATCGCGACGCCGAGCGAGCTGCATCCTGAGCATGCGCGCATGGCATTTGCCGCCAAGAAGCATGTGCTGACCGAGAAGCCGATGGCGGTCGATCTCAAGCAGGCGCAGGCGATGGTCGACGACGCGGAGCGGGCCGGCGTCCTTCTGGTGGTCGGTCACGCCCATGGCTACGATCTCCCGATCCAGCGCATGCGCGAGATCGTCGCTGGCGGAGAGTTAGGTCGTGTGCGGATGATCCATACCTGGAACTACACCGACTGGATTTATCGTCCGCGGCGGCCTGACGAATTTGATATCGGCAAGGGCGGCGGCGTGACGTTCCGGCAGGGGTCGCATCAATTCGACATCATACGCCTTCTCGGCGGCGGGCTCGTCCGCAGCGTGCGCGCGGTGACCTATGACTGGGATCCGCAACGGAGCGCAATCGGCGCCCATACGGTCTTCATGCAATTCGTGGATGGGACGACCGCGACGGCCGTCTACAACGGCTACGGCTATTTCTCCGCGATGGAATTGTGCGGCGACGTCACCGAATGGGGATTCATTGAGACGGTGGAGCAGCGCACGCCGGTAACCCGCTCCTCGGCCGGACGCTCGGCTGCCGACGAGCTGCAAGCGAAACGTCAACGTGCAAAAGGCGCCATTCCAGCAAGCGCACCTTTTCAGCCGACCTTCGGCCTTACGGTCGTAAGTTGCGAGCGCGGTGATGTCCGCCAGTCGCCGCGAGGTCTCTATGTCTATTCGGCCGACGGACGCAACGAAATCGTCTTGCCAACCGACAAGAGCCCGCGCGATCTGGTGCTGGACGAGTTTCACGACGCGATGACCGGCGCGCGACCGCCAGTTCATGACGGCCGGTGGGGTCTCGCCAATTTGGAAATCTGCATCGCGGCGATTGACTCCTCGCAAAGCGGGCAGGAGATCGCCCTGAAGCACCAGGTCGCATCACCGCGCTAACCGTTTGGCTGTTTCATCGTCAGATACGATGAATGCCGGCGCCGGTTGGCCGGGCATCGTGATGCGCAAATCCACCGGAGCCCGTGAATGTCATTCTTATCGCTGGACCTTTCCGAAGACGAGACAACGCTGACGATGCGCGCCGGTAGCGACAGGTCGCAACTGAAAGCAAGTCAGGTCGACGATCTCATTCGTCGGCTGGCCAAGCACAGAGCCCGAATGAAGCCGGTTCATCCGGCCGAGCCGCCCGTCGACGAGAGTACGACTCTCGCGGGCGACAACCTTTTGTGGTGCGTAAGATCGGCACCTCAGATGTCCGCGCTGGAGCTCGGAATCCAACATCCGGGGCTTGGTTGGATCATGCTCCAGCTGTCGCGAGCGCAGGTCGAAGACCTTCAGACCAGCCTCGCGTTTTCGCTTAACGATTTGCAGCCGGTGCGTCCTCGGCCCACGCCGTAAGCGCGTCGTGCTCGCATTGTTGACGGATTAGCGGTTATTGCCGACGAGTCCGAAAGGCGGTCCGGTCAAAAGAGCCAGGCAGCACAAGGCGCCTATGGGGCGCAGCAAACCAGGGGCGGCACGCAACAGAGCGGCGGAGATGTCCTGGCCAGCAGCAACAGCAGGCCATCGGAACCCCAGGCAGACCGGTCGTCCGGACGCGCAAGGCAAGCAGGACACTCCGCAAAACCAGGAGCGATAACCGCCGCGCGGGAACCATCCTTTCAGTGCGACGTTGCGTATCAACTCTCTTCGTGTGGTGAACTACCCCGGCCGTCGGCCGGGGTATTTTTGTGCCGTCCGGCCTGAGATGTGGCGTGAGCTGGTCAGCGAAGCGAGTGCACTAGAACCACCACCGCCGAAAGCACCATGTCTTCCATACGTTTGCAGGATGTCCATTGGATGAGCTTTGACCTAAGGATATTGCTTAACATGCTAAGTTTCTTTGGGAATTCCTCTAACCATACAATCACACGAGATCGAAAATGGCCAATGCGCTCACACAATGGATTTCACACAACAGGCTGTTAGCTGCGGCCTGCACGCTTGTCATAACTGCCGTCGCGTTTTTTGCTGCGATCACCCCGCAAATGATCGAGAAGCGAGCTGCGTTCGAGCGGCAGATCGAAGAAGAAATCGCGGAAGAAAGCCGTATCGCATGTGAAAAATGGGGAATGCAAGCGGCGACTCCAGCACACATTTCCTGCGTCGCGGAATTGAAGGCAATTCGTGCGAATCATGACAATCGCCGCCGCACTGAAGATTTTGGACTTTAGATATTCGCGTGAGATATTCGCTTGCGCAAACGTTATTGCGAACGGATGGTCAAGGCGGCGAACCTATTCGACATTGGTCAAGAGCTACTCCTCAAGAGCAAAAGGAGTTCCGGGACCTATCGATCGCATGGTTTAACGCATCGATAACGAGCTGTCGCCGCGTCATTCGGCTTACCCGCAAGTCGTTGAAACGTGATGTCGTCGGTGCCCATGACTGCGGGCCAAGAGGTACGGGCCATCTGGCCCGAGCGCGGCCCGCCGGGCGGCCCAAGCTCGGCTCGACGGCCTGATCGCTTGCCCGAGGACGGGGTATTGAAGGTGGTCCACCCCGCGACTAATTCTCGGTGCATGAAGCAATGCAAGGTCATCCGAGGCGGCAAGGGCTATAAGGGCAAGCAGGGCCTCGACTATTTCACCGGCGTCTCGGCCGAGAGCGCCGCGTCCGAGGGCATCTGCATGCACCTCCTGGTCATGCCGCCAGGTGCCGAGGCCAAGCCGCACTACCACGAAGCCCATGAGACCGCGATCTACATGCTGGAGGGGTCAACGTCGTTCCGGCACGGGCCCAATCTCGAGCATCTCGACCATGTCGCCGAGGGCGATTTCGTCTACATCCCCGCCGGCGTACCGCACCAGCCGTTCAATCCGACCGACAAGGTTGCGCGGGCCCTGATTGCGCGCACCGATCCCAATGAACAGGAGAGCGTGGTCCTGCTCGATGACCGGTCTGGAGCCGCGGCCGGCGCATCCACACGGGCCAGATAAATAGCTCGGTCCGTTACTCGGTAAATTTCCCAGACGGGATCAAATCGCTGCTTTAGCAATGGCTGGGGAACTGGGACCCTAACTGGCGAGCGCATTGTTGCGAAATCCGGTGCGCTCAAGCTCGCGCACGGCCTCACCCTGATCTCCGATGTGGGTCGGATGATCGGCTATAGCGCAGCCATGCTGGCGGCGAGGGCTGGAAATTTGAGCAGCCTGCCGGCCCCCAGCACGGTGCGACAGCTCATTTCTTCTCGGCGCGCAGCTTGCGGAATTTGTCGATCTCGGCGAACGAGCTTCGCGACATATTGCGATGAGAACTCGTGTCGTGAGTTTTTTTCAGACCGCGGGATATCAATTCAGTTTCGCCGGAGGCGAGGAGACCTTACGGCTTGCGCAACACTAACGATTACCGCCAGCGACCTCCGCCATGCTTGCTGATTTTCGCGTCTTAGATCTGACCTGGGTGTTAGGCGGTCCTTTTGCCGGCCAGCTCCTCGCTCAGCTTGGAGCGGAGGTCATCAAGATCGAACCGCTTGAAGGCGATCTGTCGCGGCAGGTGTCCAGCCATTCAACCGAATTCGCAGGCGCGTCCGGATTTTTCCTGTCGGTCAACCGGGGCAAATCCAGTATCGCGATCGACTTGAAAAATCCGGCTGGGCGCACGGTCATCTATGACCTCGTCAAAATAGCCGACGCGGTCGTTTATGGCTTCGCGCCGTCGGTGCCAGCGCGATTGGGTCTCGACCCGGCGTCGCTGCATGCGATCAATCCCAAACTGACTGTTGCGCAGCTTATCGGTCTCCACGATGAGCCGCCCTATTCGGAAGCGCCCGCCTTTGATCTCGTCATTCAAGCGATGGCAGGCACCATGAGCGTGACCGGCGAACGAGGCGGCGCGCCGGTTCGCGTCGGGTACCAGGTTGCCGATCTGGCTGGCGGTCTTTATCTCGCGCTCGGCTGCGTCGGCGGCATGTTGAAATCGCTCAAGACGGGGCGAGGTGAGCACGTCCAGATATCGCTGCTTGACTGTCAGCTCGCGCTGTTGACGTGGCAAGCACAGAACTACTTCATCTCCGGCGATGTGCCGGCCGCCAACGGCGCGCGCCATCCCGTCATTGCACCGAGCGATATCTATCCATGCGCGGATGGAAAGTTCATGGCGGTGTCGCCGACCGGCCAGCAGTTCTGGAAAAAATTCTGTGAGGCGATCGGCCGGCCCGACATGGCTGACGATCCGCGCTTCAGTCACCCCAAGAGCCGGGTCGCCAATGTCGGCCCGCTCACCGAGATGCTGATCGAAACGTTCCGGTCGAAGTCATCGCAAGAATGGACCGACAAGTTCGTTGCGGATCGTATTCCCGGAGCGCCCGTTAACAACGTTGCCGAAGCGATGTCTCAACCGCTCGCAAAGTTACGGAACATGGTCGAGGAGCTCGATCATCCCGGAGGCGAGGGGACGCTCAAATTTCTCGGCAATCCTTTCAAGTACAGCTCCAGTCGGCCGCTGTCATATCCACCGAGGCGCGGCGGGCAGACGCGCGAGGTTCTCGAACGCATCTGCGGATACAGCCCAAGCGCGATCGACAAACTCATAGCGCAGGGCGTGATCTATCAAGGAGAATCGAATGACGCGACCAAGTGAAATCAAGCCACGCGAGGGCGAGCAGCCTGCCGCCCTTTACAAGGATTGGAGGGTCGGCGCGGAATTTCCGCCGCTGCCCTTTACGATCACGACGGATATCGTCCGCGAGTATCAATCAGTGGTCGATGCCGACCCGGCCAACTACGTTATCGCCGGACGGCAGGCTGCGCCGCCCAACGTCGTCTTCGTCTATATGATGGCCGTCATGTACCGCCTGTATCCGCCACAACAAGGCGGCATCATGATCGGCAATACCGTCCAGTTCCATAATCCGATCTGGGCGGATGAGGATACCGACGTCATCGGATCCGGTCGCGTTGTCGAGAAGTATGAAAAGAAGGGCCGCAAATACATCTGCTACGATGTGGACTTCAAGCGGCCGGACGGCACGCTGCTCGTGCAATGCAATCACGTATCCGCCTTCCCCGAATGATGGAGCTGAACTCCGATGGCCGACAAGACGCTGCAGAAGACCATCCCACAGACTCAAGCGATGTTCGACAAATACGGCGAGTTGAACGGAGACAATGACATCATTCATTATGACGATGCCTACGCCAAGGAGCGCGGCTTCCGCGGCACGCTCGGTCACGGCCTGATGTACACCGGCTATGTTTGCGATCTTGCTGCCAAGAAATATGGCGCCGACTGGCATTATCGCGGCAGACTGACCGTCAAATACGTGCGCGGCGTGTGTCCCGGCGACAATCTTCAGATCACGATTGATCCGAACGGCAAGGTCGAGTGCAAGTCGCAGTTCGACACCACGCTTGTCGGATCGGCGACGCTCGCATGAACGAGCCGAAGAAGGGGCCCGTCACCCGCACCGGCGCGTCGACCGCGACGACAATACGCGTGCGGGGACGAGACATGGTGAACGAGCTGATCGGCAATTATTCGTTCACCGAGATGCTCTACTTCCTGACCTGCGGCAAATTCCCATCCCGGCAACAGACAAAGGTCCTGGATGCTTGCCTCGTCACGTTGATGGAGCATGGACTGACGCCAAGCGCCGTCATTGCCCGGCTGATGGCGGACAGCGTACCGGAAGAGCCGCAGGTCGCCATTGCTTCGGGGCTGCTCGCGATCGGCAGTGTTTATGCCGGCACTACCGAAAGCTGCGCGGCGCTCCTTCTTGCGATCGAGCACCGGATCAAGGCAGGCGAGAGTGGCGCGATTGCCGCGCTCGTTCAGGAGCACGCGAAGGCCAAACGGCCGGTCGCGGGATTCGGGCACGGCACGCACAAACCGGACGATCCGCGAACCGCGCGGCTCTTTGAGATCGCGCGCAACGAAGGATTGGGAGGCGGGTATGTAGCCCTGCTCGTCGAGCTCGGCGAACAGGTGGACAAGACGTTTGGCCGGCACATCACGATCAACGCGACCGGAGCGATTGGCGCATTGCTGCTGGAGATCGGCGTGCCGGTCAGCGCGATGCGTGCCTATTCGATCGTGTCACGCGCCGGAGGCTTGGAGGAGCACGAGACCCACTCCGGGCGGACAATTTGGGCCGCGGCGAAGGCGGGGATTCCATATGTCGAGGAGCCGTGAAGCCCGGTGCAGAGCTTCCGATGACGGCGTGGGCGAGATGGTTTGAATCCTCGCCCTGCTTGGACAGCCATTCGCCGAATATCGAGGCGGCATTGTGCGTGCGGTTGAACGGCGACAGGATGTAAGAGTAGTCGCGTTCGTAAACGCCCGTGAGGTTGTAGGCGAGGACAAGGCGTTTCGCGGCCAGATCATCAACGATCAGCGCGGAGGGGAGAAGGGCAACGCCCAATCCATCAAGCGCCGCCTCGACGGCGAAGAACATTTGTTCGAAGCGTGTAAATCTGGCTTTGGGGGATAGTTCGCATCGCGCCCTTATAAACCAGTCGCTCCAGCTCACATTCGCGGTGGCCGCCTCGATGAGCGGCAAATCGAGCAAGTCCTTCGGATCTGCGATCGGGCGGCGCTCGATCAGTTCGGGTGCGCAAACCGCCAGCAATGTCGAGGCCAAGAACGGCGTCGAACGCTCGTCCGCTTCCGGACCCGCAAGACGTCGGATGACGACATCGAATTTGTTCATTTGCAATTCGCCGGGCGGACCAATGCCGGTCGAAAGGCGGACTTCGATATCCCGGTTGTTTCGATGGAAGCCCGAAAGGCGGGGAATGAGCCATTTCATCGTGAAGGTCGGCGGTGCGTTCACCGACAACATCGAACGGCTGTCGTCGCGTTTGACCTCATCAAGAGCTTCCGTGAGGCGATCGAACGCCGGCTGTACGCCCGCAAAGAGCCGGCCTCCTTCCTCGGTGAAGGAGAGCCGCGCGCCCCGTTCGAACAGCTTGACGCCCAGCATGTCCTCGAGGGCCGTGATCTGGCGGCTCACGGCCCCATGCGTCACGCCCAGGACTTCCGCGGCCCGTGCGAAGGATAGGCATCGCCCGACGGCCTCGAAGCTGCGCAGCGCGGTCAAGGGCAGATGACGTCGAACCATCGCTGCGGCAGCTCCTATGAGGGCCGGATCGGTCTGGAGCGCGCCAAGCTGCCCGTTGCCTGAATACGCTGGTCGAATGGAGAGGGTCATACAACATATCGGCCAGGCTGACAAAAGCAGGAAACCGCCTGCTGGCCCGCAAGTAGCGAGGCCCTGCGACAAAAAGGCGTCACGAGAAAAACTCACGCGGCATGCAGGAAACTCAATTGTCCCAACATGATCGACCGGCTAGTTCCGCGCCAATGTGTTGACAGACTGGCGGACTAACGAGCCAGCTCACGTTGGAGGAACGCGCGTGCTGCCAAGGTTTCGATTGCTGTGGGCCATCCTGTCGCTCACCCTCGGTGTCCATTTCACCGGAGCGGCTGCCAGCGCCCAGGGTGACTATCCTCCCGGACCCATCGAGGTCATCGTGCCGTTCGCGGCCGGCGGCGGCGTCGACGTGATGGGGCGTGTGGCGGCGGAGATCCTGAGGAAGTCGCTCAATCGTACTTTCGTGGTCTCAAATCGGCCCGGCGCAAATTCGAACATCGGCAATCAGTTTGTCGCACGGGCGAAGCCCGACGGAAATACGCTCCTCGTGAGCAGCGTCGGTCTCGCGGCCAACAAGGCGCTGTACAAGAATCTCACTTACGATCCGCTGAGCGACTTCACGCCGGTATCGCTCATTTCCAATGCGCCGCTGGGCTTGTTCGTCAACAAATCGGTGCCCGCCAACGACCTCAAGGAATTCATCGCCTACTTGAAGGCCAATCCTGGCAAGCTCAACTACGCATCGTATGGCGTCGGCAGCAGCCCGTACCTCGCAACCGAGCTGTTCCAGTTCTTGACCGGAACGAAGATGGTTCACGTGCCCTTCAAGGGCAACGGTCCCGCCGTATCGGCTACATTGGGCGACACCACACAGGTGATCTTTTGCAGCACGGTGGCGGCGGGCCCGTTTGTTGAGAATGGCGAGCTCAAAGCGCTCGCCTATGCGAACGACACGCGCGCGCGCAACATGCCAAGCCTGCCGACCTTCATAGAGCGTGGCGTCGATTTCAAAATGGGTACGTGGTTCGGTCTGCTTGGGCCTGCGAACCTGCCACCCGCATTGGTGCAGGCCTTGAATGCAGGGTTGAAGCAGGGGATTTCGTCGCCGGACGTGCAGAAGCGTTTCGACAACCAGGGAGCGGACGCGATTGCGTCGTCACCGAACGAGTTCGCGCAGTTTCTCAAGGACGAAACCGCCCGCTTTGCGGACATGATCCGCAATGCCGGCATTGCCCCGGAATGATGCACGCGCTCCCGCGTTCGGAGCTGTGCTGCCCAGATTGGCTTCTTCCAGCCCGGCCCGCCTCCCCGGGCAGGGCTGAAGAAAGCACAGGTGAGCATCCGTGACGTCGCTGTCGGCCGATCTGGTTCGCATCGGCCTTCGACTACAAGCTCGAATTGAAATTTGGGGGAGTGGCTGGGGAACTAGGATTCGAACCTAGATTAACGGAGTCAGAGTCCGCTGTTCTACCGTTGAACTATTCCCCAAAACCCTTGCATGCCAAGAGCTTGGCCGCCGAGCCTGGACCTCTTAGGTCGTCGTCGCTTTAGCGAATTTGGCGCCTCCAAGCAATAACTTGAAGTAACCCAGGCGGCTGCCGGGGTCCATATAGCGGGCGCAATCCCCCATCGCCACCATTTTACGGTCCGGCTTGACGCGGATTTAATCGATGGCGCGGAAACCTCGATGACGCTGAACGGTTGGTCAGCCACATTTCCGAAGGAGATAACGATGCGACGTATCGTTTTGGCAGGCCTCGCCCTGGTAGCAATAATTGGTGTCTTTGAGGTGCCCAGCGCACAGGCGCAGGTCGCCACGAGCCGTAATCCGTGGTGCATCCGCGACGGCGCCTTGGGCGCCGGCAGCTGGGATTGCTCCTACTACACATTCGAGCAGTGCCGGCAGAGCGCCGAAGGAGCGGGCGGAAGCTGCTCCCGGAATCCGGAGTATCGTGGCGGCCGTCAATCGAACAATCCGCGCCGGGGCAATCCCTGGGACGGCGGAACCTGGGGCTACGGCGGCGGTCGCTGGTAAAGCCGTTCGCCGAGTTCTCCTGACTGAAGTAGTGAGTTGGATTGCGAGCCGCTCAACGTCTGCCGCGATGCGCAAGTCATGGAGTGCGCGCCGCAATGCGGCGCGTGTGGAATAGGGCGTTGCAGCGGTTGGCGTCGCTTGTCCACAGGCCCGCTCTCCAGTGCGAACCCATTGCGTGTGTTTAAAAAAGATTGTGCCGGCGCTTTTTCCGGCGCCGGCTATCCACAGCCTCCGCAGCGCACGCGTTTCAATGCGTCCGATGCTTCGATACGATCCGAACGATCGGTGGCGTACCGTGTTTTGGGGGCAGTCATGCGTACGATCGATTATCAGCAGCGTATTGTGGAATGTCGGCGGCAATCGGAAACTGCGCCGAACGTTCAGGCACGTATCATTTGGAAGCAGATGGAAGAATTTTGGCGCCAACGCGCGCTGATGCCG
>WHTP01000115.1 GCA_009377695.1 Hyphomicrobiales bacterium
CAGCGGCCTCTTACACGAACTTCGGAATCGAAGGACACTAGCAACTCTTTGAATCTAGTGTGGCTTTGGTTCAGAAGTCCGCATGTCGGACTCGCCGCGAGAATGATGCGGACTTCTGAACCGCCACACTAGGCTTTCATTGCCTTCTTCAGGTTCTCGTCGACCTTGTCGAGGAATCCGGTTGTGGACAGCCACTTCTGGTCCGCCCCGACCAGGATCGCGAGGTCCTTGGTCATGTCGCCTGCTTCGACGGTCCCGATCGTGACCTTCTCGAGCGTGTCGGAGAATTTCGCGAGCTCTGCATTGTTGTCGAGCTTGGCGCGATGGGCGAGCCCGCGGGTCCAAGCGAAGATCGAGGCCACCGAATTGGTTGAGGTCTGCTCGCCCCTCTGATGCTGGCGGTAGTGACGTGTCACCGTGCCGTGCGCGGCCTCGGCCTCGACCACCTTGCCGTCCGGAGTGGTGAGCACCGACGTCATCAGGCCAAGCGAGCCGTAGCCCTGGGCGACCGTGTCGGACTGCACGTCGCCGTCATAGTTTTTACAGGCCCATACATAGCCGCCCGACCACTTCAGCGCCGCCGCCACCATGTCGTCGATCAGGCGGTGCTCGTAGGTGATCTTCTTCTCGGCGAATTTCTGTTTGAATTCCTTGTCGAACACCTCCTGGAAGATGTCGGAAAAGCGGCCGTCATAGACCTTGACGATGGTGTTCTTGGTCGAGAGATAGAGCGGATAGCCGCGGTCGTACGCGAAGTTCATCGAGGCGCGTGCGAAATCGCGGATCGAGTCATCGAGGTTGTACATCGCCATCGCGACGCCGGCGCCGGGGAACTGGAACACCTCGCGCTCGATCTTTTGCCCGTCGTCGCCCACAAAGGTGAGATAGAGCTTGCCCTTGCCCGGGACCTTGTAGTCGGTCGCGCGATACTGGTCGCCATAGGCGTGGCGGCCGATCACTATCGGCTTGGTCCAACCTGGCACCAGCCGCGGCACGTTCTTGCAGATGATCGGCTCGCGGAAGATCGTGCCCCCGAGGATGTTGCGGATCGTGCCATTGGGCGAACGCCACATCTCCTTGAGGTTGAATTCCTTCACGCGGCCGGAGTCGGGCGTGATGGTCGCGCATTTGACCGCAACCCCGACTTCGCGGGTCTTGTTGGCGGCGTCGATGGTGATCTGGTCGTTGGTCGCGTCGCGGCTCTCCATGCCCAGGTCGTAATAGAGCAGGTCGATGTCGAGGTAGGGATGGATCAGCTTTTCCTTGATCAACTTCCAGATGATCCGGGTCATCTCGTCGCCGTCCATCTCGACGACCGGATTCTTCACCTTGATTTTCGCCATTGAAAAAAGCCTTGTGAGAGCGCCGACTTAGGGAGGAACCTGGGCGGGAGGTGGACGGCGGGCGCTCGTGAAGGCCGCGTCGCCACCCGTTTCCCGGGCAAGCCCGGGCCTTATTATGTGCTGATCCCGGGCAAAGCCCGGGACCTCCGTTGCCAATCCCGGGCAGGCCCGCGACTGGTGCGCGCGCGTCGCTATAGCATCGGCGGCGAGGGGGCGGAAGGGCGACAATCGACCCCGAATGCCGCGCTTTTTCAGGCAGGCCGCGGCCGCTATAGCTGGCGCCGCGGAGATCGTTGAGAATGCCCGGATCCGGAACCGACAAGACCAAACGATGGATTGAGACGCCGGCGCCGGTGATGATCCTGGTCGAGCCGCAGCTCGGCGACAACATCGGCGCGGCGGCCCGCGCCATGGCGAATTTTGGCCTGCCGCGGCTGCGGCTGATCAAGCCCCGCGACGGCTGGCCCAATCCGCGCGCGTGGGTCGCAGCCTCCGGCGCCGACCGCGTGCTCGACCAGGCCGAGCTGTTCGACACCGTCGAGGCCGCGATCGCCGACCTGACCTTCGTGCTCGCCACCACGGCGCGGGCGCACGACCAGGCAAAGCCGGTGGTGTCGCCGGAGCAGGCGGCACAACTGATGGCGCCGAAGATTGCCGCGGGCGAAACCGTCGGCGTCGTATTCGGGCGCGAGCGCTACGGCCTCGAGAACCACGAGGTCAGCCTGGCCGACCGCATCGTGACGCTGCCGGTCAATCCTGCCTTCGCCTCGCTTAATCTCGCGCAGGCGGTGCTGATCGTCGGCTACGAATGGCGCAAGGTCGTGTCCGGCGGCGCGCTGCCGTTTGCGATGCCGCAGAAGTCGGCGCCCGCGACCCGTGAGCAATTGCACGCGTTCTTCGCCAATCTCGAGCGCGAGCTTGAGCGGGTCGAATATTTCCGGCCAGCGGACAAGCGCGACACCATGCTGATCAACCTGCGCAATATCTTCCACCGCATGGGCGCGACCCGACAGGACATCCAGACCTTGCAGGGCGTGATCATGGCGATTGCGGAAGGGCGCAAGGGTCCGGCGCGCGGCGGCGTTCTCGACGGCACTGAAGCGGAAATGCTGCGCACGCTGCTTGCCGAGCATGCTGGCGGGCGGGTGCCGAACGATCGTGCGCCGGTGCGCGGCCTAGCTCGGCTGCTGCGGCGCAACCCGACCGACGCGGAGCGCATGTTGTGGGACGCGCTCACCAAGGACCGCCGCTTCGCCGGCCGCGGCTTCAAACGGCAGACCCCGATCGGACGTCACATCGCCGATCTGGTGTCGTTCCCGCTGCGCCTGGTGGTCGATCTCGTGCCGGACGAGGAGGCTGCGCCTGCGGCCAAGGAGCACGCGGAGCGCCGCGCCTGGCTCCTCGATCGCGGCTATCGCGTGGTCACCGTCACAGCCGCCGATGTCGCCCGCGATGTGACGGCGGTGCTTGACGACATCGACGGCAAGATCGTCGAGCTTGAAGCCCGTTCGTGAAAAGATAGTTGACCAGCGGTTACTTCAACAGATCGAGTTGCGCGCGTGCGCCTGCACGCAGGAAGCCCATGTCGCTCGAAATTGCGCAGAAGCGCATGCCGCGTTTGGCCACCGCCAAAGCGCGCTCCGCATTCGCACAATAGGCGCCCGGAATCTTGCCGGCCTTCTGCGCAGCCGCGATGATACGGTCGAGCTCCGCCTCGACCGCCTGCGACTCCGGATCGAGCGTACGTCCATCGGACAACGCGATCGAGAGGTCGGACGGCCCGAGGAACAATCCGTCGATGCCCGGCGTCGCGGCGATGGCGTCGATATTCGCGAGCGCGGCGCGTGTCTCGATCATTGCCAGCGTGACGATATTGTCATTGCCGTTGGCGAGATAGTGCTTCTGGTCGGCGATGCCGGCCAGCATCGCGGCACGATGCGGGCCCCAGCTCCGCTCGCCAATGGGCGGGAATTTCGCCGCCGCGACGAAGGCGCGCGCATCGGCCGCGGTGTTGATCATCGGCGCGATGATGCCCTCAGCGCCGAAATCGAGCACGCGGCTGACCATGGCGAAGTCGCCGAGGGGCACGCGCACGATCGGCGCCGCGCCAACCTGGCGCACGGCCGCGATGCCGACCACAAGGCCGGCGAGGTCCCACAGGCCATGCTGGGAATCGAGCGTCACCGCCGCAAAGCCTTCGCGGGCGACGATCTCTGCCACTATCGGCGCAGGCAAGCCGCACCAGCCGGTGTGCACAGTCTCGCCGGCGCGCAACCTTGCAGCGAGTGAAAAGCCGGGAAGCGATGACACAGGCGTTCCTCGTTCTTTGAAAGTTGACCTATCGTTTGACGATCGCGACCTGATATTTTTTGTGCGCAACGCGGTGCTGCCACTCGATCGCTCGCAGGAAAGCGTCGATTCCAGGGCCGGGATTATCGAGCCGCTCCGGCATTTCCCGCCACTGATAGTCGTCGAAGATCACCGTTCCGCCGCGCTCGATGAGCGGCCAGGTCATGACCGCATCCGTGTATACCTCGGTCGCGCGATGGCCGCCGTCGATATAGGCGATGTCGAAGCGCCGCTTTTCCACACCCAGTTGCGCGAGCGCGTTTGCCGAGTTGGCTTTCATCTTCCGGATGCGCGTAGCAAAGGCGCTCACATTGGCGTCGAAGCGACGCTCCAGCAGTTTGAGGGCGCGCGCCTCCGTTGCGTCGCGAGCCGCCGCTTCGCGATGCTCCTGACCGCCGGCGAAAGTATCGATACAGGTGAGCCGCGCGCGGGGCAGAAAGTTGAGGAAAAATAGCGCCGAGCGGCCTTCCCACGATCCGATCTCGAGCACGCGAACAGGACGATCGTGGTAGGACGCGAGGAGCTTCATCCAGTTCGGAAAATGCCACGACGTCCAGTCGTCGGCGAACCGCTTGCCTTCATACCAGGCCGCGATATCGGTTTCGGTGACGACGCGCCGGGGCGGTCGGCGCGCGGTCTCCTTTTTCTTGCGGTTGATTCGGCGCTTCACGCTCGCAGCCGATTATGTTCCGGCCTTGATCTGCTGGACGGCCTTGCCCAGCAGCTCGATCATCACCGTGCGAATCTCCTGATCCGTCGCAGCGACCCCGCCTGCGTCGAAATCCTTGCGGATCTTACGGAACACATCGTCCTCGCCGGCTTCCTCGAAGTCGGCTACGACGACTTCTTTGGCATAGGCGTCCGCGTCGGGACCCTGGCGCCCGAGCTTCTCGGCGGCCCAAAGTCCGAGCAGCTTGTTGCGCCGAGACATCGCCTTGAATTTCAACTCTTCGTCGTGTGCGAACTGCTTCTCGAAACCTTCTTCACGCTTGTCGAACGTGGTCATGACGCCCTCTGAATGCTGATGCCGCTGTTGATGGCTCTATCCTGCCGCCTTGCATAGCGAGGCATGATGGTCAAGGCAACATCATGGCAACGTGATTCGCGGTGCGACACCATGTGGAACACGCCTATCCGTTCGGATTGTGCTGGGGGGGCCGATCGGATAGGTTGCTTCACCAGGACGCGTGGCCTAGTCAGGTCCTTCAGTACTCGCCAGCGTTCTCCATGCCGCGGAACAACAACAACGGAGCCACGGCCATCAATATGGATTTTCACAAACCACGGTACACACCGATGAGCCGCCGACGCCGAATCTATGAAGGCAAGGCCAAGGTCCTCTACGAAGGACCGGAGCCGGGTACACTGATCCAGCACTTCAAGGACGACGCGACCGCCTTCAATGCCAAGAAGCATCAGGTGATTGAGGGCAAGGGTGTCCTCAACAACCGCATCTCTGAATACGTCTTCCAGCACCTCAACGACATCGGGGTGCCGACGCACTTCATCAAGCGGCTCAACATGCGCGAGCAGTTGATTCGTGAGGTGGAGATCATCCCGCTCGAAGTCGTCGTGCGCAATGTGGCGGCGGGCTCGCTGTCGCAGCGGCTTGGGATCGAGGAGGGCACGCAGCTTCCGCGCTCGATCATCGAGTTCTACTACAAGAACGACCAGCTCAACGACCCGATGGTGTCGGAAGAGCACATCACGGCGTTCGGCTGGGCGACGCCGCAAGAGATTGACGACATCATGGCGCTGGCCATCCGGGTCAACGACTTCCTCTCCGGCGTCTTCCTCGGCGTCGGCATCCGTCTGGTCGACTTCAAGATGGAGACCGGGCGGCTGTGGGAGAACGACATGATGCGGATCGTGGTTGCCGACGAGATCTCGCCGGATAGCTGCCGGCTGTGGGACATCAAGTCGAACGAGAAGCTCGACAAGGATCGCTTCCGCAAGGATCTCGGCGGGCTGCTCGAAGCCTACACCGAAGTCGCCAAGCGGCTCGGCATCATGAACGAAGGCGAGCGGCCGCAGGGCACCGGTCCGGTGCTGGTGAAAGGCTGACGTCCAAAGAGACGCTCAAGATCATTCGTCGCATCCCGATGCATTGTGGCCGGACTTGTTCCGGCCACAGGCGTCTTTAGACTGGCCTGCCGATGCCCGACGCGAGAGCGGGTGCGTGTGACGAGGGAGCGCGACGTGTCGAGGACGCTCAAGATTGCATTGGCGGTCGGACTCTGGCTTGCGCCCGGCGGAGTGGCCGTTGCGCAGGATTACCCAACCCAGCCGGTCCGGTTCGTCGTTCCTTATGCCGCCGGCGGCGGCACCGACGCGATGGCGCGCTTTTTCTCCAAAGGGCTCGAACAGCGGCTCGGCCAACCCTTCATCGTCGAAAACCGGCCCGGGTCGGGCACCACGATTGGAGCGAACTTCGTCGCGAAGTCGGCGCCCGACGGCTATACGATTCTGCTCGGCACCAGCTCCACCTTTGCGATCGCGGTCAGCCTTTACAAGAAGCTGCCCTACAATCCGGTCACGGACTTTGCCCCGATTGCGCTGGTCGCAGCCGCCCCCTTCGTGCTGGTCGTACACCCGTCGCTGCCGGTTCACTCGGTTGCCGACCTGGTGCGCTATCTCAAGGCCAATCGCGGGTTCAACTATGCCTCCGGCGGCGTCGGCTCGCAGCACCATGTCAATGGCGAGCTGTTCCGCGCCATGGCCGGCCTCGACATCAAGAATGTGAGCTATCGCGGTGGCGGCCCGGCCGTGCAGGACGTCGTGGCCGGGCACGTCAAGATGATGTTCGCCGACGTCGGCGGCGCGGCGCATGGGCTGATCCGCGACGGCAAGCTGAGAGCGCTCGCCGTCACGACCGCGCGGCGGGTTGACACGATGCCGGACATCCCGACCATGCACGAAGCCGGGATCACCGGCTATGAGGCCAATGCCTGGATCGCCATCGTGGCGTCGGCCGGGACGCCTGCGTCGATCGTTGCGAGGCTCAATACCGCCTTTAACGACATCCTGTTGTCGGGCGAAGCCAAGGCGTATTTCGGCAGGCTCGGCTGGCAGCCGTTGAATACCACGCCGCAGGAGCTCGGCGAGCACATCAAGACTGAGATCGTCCGCTGGGGCAAGGTGATGCAGGCCGCCGGCGCAGAGGGCGTGGAATGATGATGATGATCCGGATCACTGTCGCAAGTGTCGCGGTCGCACTTTGCCTGCTGAGCACTGTGCAGGCGCAGGATTATCCAACCCAACCGGTGAAGCTCGTGGTGCCGTTCCCGGCCGGCGGCGGCACCGATGCGCTCGCGCGCTGGTTCGCCAAGGGGCTCGAAGCGAAGCTCGGCCAGCCGTTCGTGGTCGAGAACCGTGCCGGCTCCGGTACCACGCTTGGTGCAGGCTTCGTCGCGCGCGCCGAGCCCGATGGCTACACCATCATGCTTGGGACAAGCTCGACCTACGCGATCGCGCCCAACGTCTACGAGAAGGTGCCGTTCGATCCGGCGAAGGATTTTGCTCCGATCGCGCTGGTCGCGGAAGTGCCGTTCGTCCTGGTGGTGCATCCGTCGCTGCCGGTGAAATCGGTGGCGGAGCTGGTCGCACTGGTGCGCTCGAAGCCGGGCGCTATGAGCTACGCGTCCGCCGGCATTGGCACGCAGCACCACGTCAACGCGGAGCTGCTCAAGACGCTCACGGGAATTCAGATGACGCACGTTCCCTATCGCGGCGGCAGCCCGGCGCTGCAGGACGTCATCGCCGGCCATGTGCCGATCTATTTCGGCGACGTCAGCACTGTCATGCCGCTGGCGCGCGCCGGCAAGTTGAGGGCGCTGGCGCTCACCATCTCGCAGCGGCTCGAGGCATTTCCCGAGGTGCCGACCATGCACGAGGCCGGCATCAAGAACTACAATGCGAGCGCCTGGCAGGCCTTTGTCGCGCCGGCCCGTACGCCAGCCGCGATCGTCACGCAACTGAATCAGGCGCTGGTCGATGTCGTGAATTCATCGGAGACCCGCGAGCGCTTTCGCAGGCTTGGATTGCGGCCGCTCACGAGCACGCCGGGCGAGCTCGACGCCTACATGAAGAGTGAGTTGGTACGCTGGGGCAAGGTGGTGGAAGCGGCCGGCGCCAAAGGCACACAGTGAGTAGTCTTCACCACGCGACGCCGCGACAGAAACAATAGACTGCAGGCACGAAAGAGACGGACATGAGCAAGACCACAACCATCGGCCTCGTCGTCCCGCATGCCGAGGACAAGATCCCGGCCGAAGGCCATCAGATGTACCCGGGCCAACGCTTCATTCCGAAGGGCGTCGGCGTGCGTTCGCTGACGCCTGAGGGTTACGCGGCGGCGTTCGACGCCATCATGCCGGCGGCCGAGCATCTCACGAAGCAGAACGTCGACGCGATTATGGTGATCGGCACGTCGCTCACGTTCTACCGCGGTCCCGAGGCGCACGACCGCCTCTTGGAAAAGCTGCGCGCGACCACCGGTCTTCCGGTCAGCACCATGAGCCAGGCGATCCTCGATGGCCTCAAGGAGGTCCGCGCCAAACGCGTCGCGGTCACCACCGCCTACACGGACGTCGTGAATCAGCGGCTGAAGGACCTGCTGACCGCGGGCGGCTACGAGGTGCTGTCGCTCGAAGCCTTCCATATCCTCGAATTCGGCGGCCCCTCCCGCATGAGCGAGAGCGACATCATCGATCTGGGCGGCAAGTCGGTGGCAAAGGCGCCCGGCGCCGATGGCGTCGTCATTTCATGCGGCGGGCTGCGCACGCTCGGGGTCCACAAACCTCTGGAAGATCGCCACGGGCTCCCGGTCGTCTCCTCGACGCCGGCCGCCTTCTGGGCGGCCATGCGCCTCGTCGGCGAGAGTGGCCATGTGGCCGGCCATGGCCGCCTCCTGGAACAGGCGGCCATGCCGGTGCATTGAGCGGGTGGAAATCCCGTCGGCGGCGGTTGCGGTTGCGCGCGCCCACATGCATTTTGGCCACGAATCGCGTCCTGTAGGGGCGCCGTAGCAGCCTTGAGGCCGAGCCGCCGTCATGAAAGCCCGCGTCACCGTCACGTTGAAGTCCGGCATCCTCGACCCCCAGGGCAAGGCCATCGAGGGGGCGCTTAAGACATTGGGCGTCAAAGGGGTCGCAAGCGTCCGTCAGGGCAAGGTTTTCGACATCGAGATCAAGGCCAAGGACGGCAAGGCCGCCGCCGCGGCGCTCAAGGCGGCGGCCGACAAGCTCCTCGCCAATACGGTGATCGAGAATTATGATGTGAAGCTGTTGAAGTAGGACTGCCGGCCATGGCCGAAGTGACCAATGAATTGATCTATGAGGTCCTGAAGCAGCTTCAGGATTGGATGACGAAATTTGAGTCGAAGATGGATGAAGTGAAAGCCGAGCTACAGGCCTTGCGCAACCATTCGATGGCCATTCAGCAAGACACGTCCAATATCTACACGATGCTTGGTCGCCACGAGAACCGCCTGGATCGCATCGAGCGACGCTTGGAAATCACCGAGGTGTTGTGATGTCCCGCATTCGCACCGCCATCCTCGTCCTTGCGCTCGGTATCGCCGTCGCCGGAGTGCTGGGAAAGGACGCGGTGACGGTTGGCGTCGGGACGCCCGCACCGGAGCCTGCCGATACGCTGGCGCCACCCAACTTCGTGGAGGTCAAATGGCCGTTCCCGCGTGATCAGTGGGGCGACGGGCGCGCGTTCCGCTGTGCCGCCGCCGATTGCGGCGTCGAGGTCAGTCTCTATCTGCGACCTAAGATCGGCTTCTGCAATTGCGACACTGGTGTCGCCGACGAGGCCGAGCTCGATCGCGTCGCCGATCTTGAGCTGTTCAGCCCGAAATTTTACGGGCTGACCCACGGCGATGAAATTCAAGTTGGCCAAATGCGCGGACTGAGCCGCACCTACCAGGTCGACATTCCATATGACCGGCCACGCCCAATCCTGGCGATGGCGTTCAACCAGAATTGCGACGTGATGGTCGCCACCGTCGTCGCGCCGCTCGATCAATTGCCCAGCGCCGAACGGCAGGTGCTCATCTTCCTCAAAGGTGAGCCGATGCTGACGTGGGCAAGAGGCCAGTTCGGAGTCTGATGCAGGCCGCGGTCATCGTCTTCCCCGGAATCAATCGCGAGCGCGACATGGCGCGCACGCTCAAGCTCGTATCCGGCCGCGAGCCGGCGATGGTGTGGCATGCGGATACAGCGCTGCCCGCCGGCACCGATCTCGTGGTCGTGCCCGGCGGCTTCTCCTATGGCGACTATCTGCGCTGCGGCGCGATCGCGGCGCGGGCGCCAATTATGGATGCCGTGCGTGCGCATGCCGCCAAGGGCGGGCTGGTGCTGGGCGTCTGCAACGGGTTTCAGATCATCTGCGAGGCGGGCCTGCTGCCGGGCGTGCTGATGCGCAATCAGAACCTGAAATTCATCTGCCGCGACGTCTACCTGCGGGTCGAGCGCTCCGATACGCCGTTCACCCGCGGCTACAATGCCGGCCAGGTGATCCGCGTGCCGGTCGCGCATGGCGAGGGCAATTACATCGCCGATGGGAAAACCATCGCCCGGCTGGAAGGCGAGGGGCGGGTGCTGTTCCGTTACGCCTCGCCGGACGGCATGATCGACCCCGACTGGAACCACAACGGCGCCATCAACGCGATCGCCGGCATCCTCAACGACGAGGGCAATGTGCTCGGCATGATGCCGCATCCAGAGAACCACGTGGAGCCTTCGATGGGCTGCACCGACGGGCGCGGGCTGTTTGCAGGGCTCGTCGACCATCTGAAGCAGGCGGCGTAAATCGTTCGATTATGCGGGGAATCTGGCCGCCTCATTCGGACGAGCTGCGCACAATAAGACGTGGATGGCCTGGCCGAAATCCGGACATGACAGGTGAAAAGGCGCGCCGAACCGCCTAGAAACAACGCGTGAAACGCAAGCCATCCACTCCACCCAGGGTCACGCCCGCGCTGGTCGCCGTCCACGGCCTCAAGCCCGACGAATACGAGCGCCTGAAGTCGCTGATCGGCCGCGCGCCGAAGTTCACCGAACTCGGCATCTTCTCGGCGATGTGGAACGAGCATTGCTCGTACAAGTCGTCGAAAATTCATCTGAAGACGCTGCCGACCACGGCGTCGTGGGTGATCCAGGGCCCGGGCGAGAACGCCGGCGTCATCGATATCGGCGACGGACTCGCCTGCATCTTCAAGATGGAGAGTCACAATCACCCGAGCTACATCGAGCCCTACCAAGGTGCGACCACCGGCGTCGGCGGCATCCTGCGCGACGTCTTCACCATGGGCGCGCGGCCGATCGCCTGCCTCAACGCGCTGTCGTTCGGCGCGCCGTCGCATCCGAAGACCCGCCAGCTCGTCGGCGGTGTGGTGGCGGGCATCGGCGGCTACGGAAACTCTTTTGGCGTGCCGACCGTCGGCGGCGAAGTGCGCTTTCACACCCGCTATGACGGCAATTGCCTAGTCAACGCCATGGCGGTTGGCATCGCGGAGAAGGACAAGATCTTCTATGCCGCCGCGTCGGGGGTCGGCATGCCGATCGTCTATCTCGGCTCCAAGACCGGACGCGACGGCATCCACGGCGCCACCATGGCGTCGGCGGAGTTCGACGACGACTCCGACGAGAAGCGCCCGACTGTTCAGGTCGGCGACCCGTTCTCGGAAAAGCTTCTGCTCGAAGCCTGCCTCGAAATCATGGCCAAGGATTGCGTGATCGCGATCCAGGACATGGGTGCCGCGGGGCTCACCTGCTCGGCGGTCGAGATGGGCGCCAAGGGCGATCTCGGCGTCACGCTCGAACTCGACGACGTGCCGTGCCGCGAGAGCGGCATGACCGCCTATGAAATGATGCTCTCCGAGAGCCAGGAGCGCATGCTCATGGTGCTCAAGCCGGAGAAGGAGAAAGAGGCCGAAGCGATCTTCCGCAAATGGGGTCTCGACTTCGCCATCGTTGGCAAGACGACGCCAACCAAACGGTTCATCGTGAAGCATAATGGCAAGGTGGTCGCCGACCTGCCGATCAAGGAGCTTGGCGACGAGGCGCCGGTCTACGACCGGCCGCATGCGGAGACGCCAAAGCAACCGGTGCTGAAGGCGGCTGACGTCGTGCCGCCGATGAACACGGCGGAGGCGCTCATCAAGCTCGTCGGCTCGCCCGACCTCTGTTCGCGGCGCTGGGTCTGGGAGCAGTACGACCACGTCATCCTGGGCAACACCGTGCAGCGGCCGGGCGGCGACGCCGCGGTCGTGCGCGTCAATGACGGGCCGAAGGCTTTGGCGCTGACCGCCGATGTGACGCCGCGCTATTGCGAAGCCGATCCGTTCGAGGGCGGCAAGCAGGCGGTGGCGGAAGCCTGGCGCAATCTCACCGCCGTGGGCGCGACGCCGCTCGCGGTGACCGACAATCTCAATTTCGGCAATCCGGAGCGGCCAGAGATCATGGGGCAACTCGTCGGCTGCATCCGCGGCATCGGCGAGGCATGCACCGCGCTCGAATTCCCGGTCGTGTCGGGCAATGTCTCGCTCTACAACGAGACCAACGGCCGCGCGATCCTGCCGACGCCCACGATTGGCGGCGTCGGTGTGCTCGACAATTTCGAAGGCTCGGCGTCGCTCACCTTCAAGGCCGCCGATCAGGCGATCCTGCTGGTCGGCGAGACGAAGGGATGGCTTGGGCAGTCGATCTATCTCAGCGAGATCTGCGAGCGCGAGGAGGGCGCGCCGCCGCCGGTCGATCTAGCCGCTGAGCGCCGCAACGGCGACTTCGTACGCACGCTGATCGCGGAGGGCGTCGCGACCGCAGTCCACGATGTGTCCGATGGCGGGCTTCTGGTCGCGCTGGCGGAGATGGCGATGGCGTCCGGCATCGGTGCCGATCTGGATCGGGCGCCGATCGTCGCCCATGCGTTCTGGTTTGGCGAGGATCAGGCGCGTTACGTGCTTACGGTCGATCCTGGCGAGGCAGGGCAGATTGTCGACCGTGCGAACGCGGCCGGTGTCCTCGCGCGCGAGATCGGCACGACTGGGGGCGACGCGTTGGCGATCGCGGACGATCGTTCGATCCCGATTGCCAAGCTTCGCGAGAGCTTCGAGAGCTGGCTTCCGAGCTTCACGGCTGGCGGGCATCCGTGATGACCGCCTTCGCCAGATGATATTGTCCCATAATATCGTCCGAATGACATCGTCCGATGACATCGCCCACATGATATCGCTCGATGACATCGGACCATGAGAAAGCCTGCCAATCTCGTCTATGGGGTCGAGGAGGCGCCGCCACTTCTGGTGGTGCTCATTACCGCTGTCCAGCACGTCGGCGTGATCGCGATCTTCATGGTCTATCTGCTGATGATCGGCCGCGAGGCCAGCGTGTCGGCCGACGTGCTCGCGAGCATCCTGCGCATGGGCATGCTCGCGCTCGCGGTCGCGGTGCTGCTGCAAGCCTTGCCGCGCGGGCCGGTCGGCAGCCGGTTTCTGGCGCCGGCGAGCTTCACCGGGGTCTACCTCGCGCCATCCTTGCTGGCGGTGAAAATGGGTGGCCTGCCGCTGTTGTGGGGCATGACGATCTTCGCCGGTCTCATCGAGATTGCGCTTTCGCGCGTGTGGACGCGCTTGCGGACGTTCATCCCGTCGGAGACCGCGGGCCTGGTCGTCTTCCTGATCGGCGTCAATGTCGGGCTCGCCGCACTGCGGACCTTGATCGACGAAGATGCATCCGGCACGCCGTCGGGAAGGAGCGCGCTCGTCGCAGCGATTTCGCTCGCTGTCATGATCAGCCTCAACATCTGGAACAAGGGCCAGCTTCGTCTGTTCTGCATCCTCATCGGCATGGTGGTGGGATATTTCGTGGCAGCGGCCGTCGGCTTGCTCACGCTCGATGATGTCTTGTCCGTCGTTCGTCACCCGCTCGTGGCGATGCCGACGATCGCGCATGTGAGCTTTGCCTTCGAGCCCTCGCTGATCATTCCGTTCGCCGTCAGCGCGCTTGCGGCGGCGATGGGCTCGACCGCAGTCATCGCGACCTATCAACGCACGACCGATGCCGACTGGGTGCGCCCGGAAATGACGTCGATGCGCCGCGGCATCTTTGCTGACGGGATTGCTGCGTCAGTCGCCGGCTTTCTCGGCACCTACGGACTGACGATGTCGACCGCGAATGTCGGACTGGTGGCGGCGACCGGCGTCGCCAGCCGCCGGATTGCCTTCGTGATCGCGGCGATCCTGGCGGTCGCTGCGTTCCAGCCCGGAATCGTGGCTGTGCTCGCGATCATGCCGCCGCCGGTGATGGCCTCGGCGCTCTTGTTCACCGCGGTCTTCATCATGATCAGCGGGATGCAGATCATCTCGACGCGCGTCCTCGACTCGCGCCGCACGCTTGTGGTCGGCATGGGCATGATGGCGTTCTTCGTGGTCTCCGTGTTTCCGTCGACCTTCGCGGGTGTGCCGCAGTGGGCGCAGCCGCCGGTGAGCTCGCCGCTCGTGTTGGCCACGCTGGTCGCGCTCGCGCTCAATTTCGTGTTCCGGCTCGGCATCAGGCGGAAGGTGGCGATGTCGGTCGATCCGACCGCCCCGGATTATCAGGAGGTTGCCAATTTCGTCGAGCGCAATGCGGCGATCTGGGGTGCCCGCCGTGACGTCGTCAGCCGGGTGGAATTTGCCGTGCAGCAGGCGGCTGAGGCGATCGTCGAGTACTGCCGGCCCGCCGGGCCGATCGCGGTCGAGATCGGCTACGACGAGTTCGACATCGACGTGACGATGACCTATGCGGGCAAGCCTCTGGAGCTGACGGGTCAGCTTCCGACGCACGACGAAATCCTGGAAACGGAGGAAGGGCCCCGGCGGCTCGCCGCATTCCTGATCGTGCAGCGCTCCGACAAGGTGAAGGCATCCGCCAGGGACGGCGTTGCCACGCTTGCTCTGCATTTCCGCCATTGATTGGCGCGCTAACGCAATGTATCGCGATGGTGTATGCAAGGTTTCGGCGTGCCCGCTCAAGGGTCCGCGGATTCTCAGGAAGGCGCTCCTATGCCGATGGCGGCAAATGACATCGAGCGGCTGATTAAGGCCCGGATTCCCGACGCGAATGTCACCATCCGAGACCTCGCCGGCGACGGCGACCACTATGCCGCGACCGTCATCTCCGAGACCTTCCGCGGCAAGTCGCGGGTGCAGCAGCATCAGATCGTCTATGAGGCGCTGAAAGCCGAGATGGGCGGCACGCTGCACGCGCTGGCGTTGCAGACCGGCGTGCCGGAAAGCTGAACGACCGAGCATGATCCCGAAAAACGGGATAAGATTATGCTCAATCAAAACGTTAAGAGCGTGACGGCGATTCGACCTAAGACAGTCACGCTCTAACCAACAAGCCGCATCGTATCACGAAAAGTTTTCGATCCGGTCTGGCACCGCCGGAATAGCTCTCCTACATGCGGCCGGCCCCATGCGGCTCGTCCGCGGAGGAGGGACCCGATGGAAGCTCAGCACGCCGTCTTCGAAGAGACCGTCACACTGCGTCAGGCCAAGAAGCTGATCCAGTGCATGGCGCATGAGCAGAGCTTCCTGCTGCTCTCGGCCCCGGGCATGGGCAAATCCGAGATGGTTTACGAGGCCGCCGCCGACGCCGGCCTGCCGTGCCGCTCATTGCTTGGCACCCAGATTGCTCCCGAAGATGTCAGTGGCATCCCGCGCATCGTCGGCGAGCGCTCGGTGTTCTGCCCGCCGCGCATCCTGCTGCCGGAGCGCCCGGAGCCGTTCTGCCTCTTCCTCGACGAACTGCCGGCCTGCGCGCCCGACGTACAGAAGGCCTTCTATTCGCTACTCCTGGAACGTCGGCTCGGCGAGCACAGCCTGCCGGCCGGCACCTGGGTGGTCGCGGCCGGCAATCGCCTGCAGGACCGCGCGCTGGTGCGGGCGATGAGCTCGGCGCTCGTTAACCGCGTCACCATCCTGCACCTGCGCGTCGACACCGACGAATGGCTGGCCTGGGCGGCGCGACACGGTGTCCGCAGCGAGATCAGAAGCTTCATCGCCAGCATGCCGGATGCCCTGATGCGGCCGGTTCCGGCCGAGCCGGTGCCGTTCTCGACGCCGCGCGCCTGGTCGCTGCTGTCGCGCGCAATCGACATGGCGGAATCGTCCGGCATCCTGAGCAATGAGACCCGGCGCGCCTTGGCGTTCGGACGGCTCTCGGCGGAAGATGCGGTGGTGTTCTGCTCGCTGGCGGAGGAGGCGATCGGGCCGGTGCGGCCGCTCGAGGACTATATCCAGGAGCCGGAATTGCTGCCGCAGTCCGATTCCGCGCGCTGGTTCGTGCTCAACTGCATCCGGCAATACGTGCGCGACGGCAGGGCCGCGAAGTTCAAGCCGCACGTCATCAATCGCTTCCTGCGCAGCCTCTCGTCGGAACATCAGCTCACCGTGCTGACCGAGATGGTGGAGCAGTGGGGGGCGCTCGGCGCCGACCGGGCGATGTTCGACCTGTTGAAGAAGGTCACGGCGACATGACAGCCGCGCCGCAGCCCGCGACCACGGAGCGCAGCGCGCTCGCGCGCATCCAGAAGGGGCTGCGGATGGTGACGGTGCCATTGCCTCATCTCGCGGGGCTGGCGGCGGCGGTGCACGTCAATATCGACGAGCGCGTGCCGACCATGGGCGTGTTCGCGTCGGGCCGCTTGGTCGCCAATCCTGGGTTCACCGCGCGTCTCAATGACAACGAGCTGGTGTTCGTGCTCGCACATGAGCTCCTGCATCTCGCCTTGCGCACGCATGAGCGCGCCAAGGGGAGCGGCCAGCTCGAGTTCAACTACGCGCACGACTACATTATCAATGACATGCTGCGCGCGGCGCTCGGCGTCGCGACGATCCCGGCCGGCGGCCTCGACATGCCGGGAGCGCGTGAGAAATCCGCCGAGCAAATCGTCGTCGAGATGCGCAAGAACGGCGATTTCATCTCGTCGCGCACGCGGGTCTGGGACGGCGAGGTGACGATTGCCGGCCGCGTGTTCGGCCCGCAGGTTTCCAGCGGCCGTGCGTCTGCCAACGATCAGAGCGGCGACGTGCTTGGCGAGCGGCAAGAGCGCGAGATGTTTCCCGACGATTCCGCGGATCAGGCTCGCCGCGCCAAGGAGATCGGCGAAACCGCTGCCAAGGGGCTGGCGCTCGGCAAGGCCATGGGCGCGATGCAGGGTCGCGGCAACGACACCGGCGGCACCCGGCAGGTAGTCGATGCGCTGCGCGGCATCTACAGCACCCCATGGCAGATGGCGCTGCAGACCTGGCTCGAAGGCGTTGTGCCCGGCGAGCGGACCTTCGTGCGGCCCTCGCGCCGCGGAGCCGACCGTCACGACGTGGTCATGCCGGGCCGTCGGCGTCATTCCTGGATGCTCAATGTCGTGCTCGACACCTCAGGATCCATGAGCGAGGAAATCCCGCGCGCGCTCGGTGCCATCGCCGATTTTTGCGATGCGGCGGCGGTCGACGATATTCGTCTCGTACAGTGCGACACCGCGGTGACCGGGGACGAAGTGCTGAACCCCGCCGCGCTCGCCGCCTACGAGGTGAGCGGCTACGGCGGCAGCGATCTGACGCCGGCGATGCTGGCGCTTGCCGACGATCCGCGCGTCACCGCGACGATCGTCATCACCGACGGCGACATCACCTATCCGCCCGAGCCGATGCCCTACGCTGTGTTGTGGATTCTGCCGCCCCACAGCGGCGCAGGCTTTCAGCCGCCCTATGGGCGCGTGGTCAGCATGCAGCAAGGAGAGCGCCGATGAAGGTCATGCAGGAGCTCGTCAATTACTTCGACCGGCGTGGGAAGCTGTCGCCGAAGCAGCTTCGCAAGCTGCTCGAGCAGGGCTTCCTCGCGGCGGACGCGCCGGCAACCATGCACGGCCTCTGCGACACCGCCGGAACCTCGTACTACTTCCGCGTGATCGGCCAGATCGACGGGCAGCTCTGGGGCACCGACGTCTATACCGGCGACTCCCTGATCGGCACCGCCGCCGTCCACGCCGGCCTGATGAAACCGCTGGAGGTCGCGGTGCTCAAGGTGACGGTGGTGACGCCGCCCGCACAGTTCACGGGCACGGTGCGCCACGGCGTGACGAGCCATGATTTCGGGCGCTACGGCTCGGCGTACCGGCTGGCAACGATCTAGCCCCAGAACTTCGGATTCGGGACACTGGGTCCCCTTGCGAAACCGGTCAAAAAGTCTGATTTTAGGGGACGACTCGGCCCATCGTGGCGACAGGAAGGATTTCCGATGAGCATCGACCAATTCATCGATACTGAGGTCAAAAGCAACGACGTCGTGCTGTTCATGAAGGGTACGCCGCAGTTCCCGATGTGCGGGTTTTCGGGGCAGGTGGTGCAGATCCTCGATCACCTCGGCGTGAGCTACAAGGGACTGAACGTGCTCGAATCCGACGATCTGCGGGACGGCATCAAGACCTATTCCAACTGGCCGACCATCCCGCAGCTCTACGTCAAGGGCGAGTTCGTCGGGGGCTGCGATATCATCCGTGAGATGTTCCAGGCCGGCGAGTTGCAATCGCTGCTCAAGGACAAGGGCGTCGTGGGCAAGGTCTCGGCGTAGCCTTTCACGTTCGGTTTCCCCTATTTGACGGGCGTGCAAATCTGGAGGCCGAATGGCCTCAACGATCATAGCCGCGTCCTGCGCGAGGGTTGGCGGCTGCTGCCGGCGGACGCAGCCGCTCGCGCTGTGGAGCCTAGTGTCCCGATTCCGAAGTTCGTACCATTTCGCGGCGGCCTCTTATACGAACTTCGGAATCGAAGGACACTAGAGCAGATTCTGATCAGACGCGATCATATCCGGCTGCGGCGAAGTAGTTCAGACACTCCTGGGCGGTAAAAGCGGCAAGGGCGGTGGCGATCGCGTCGACCAAGGGCTCGATTGATCGAGCAGCCGCCTTTCGAA
>WHTP01000193.1 GCA_009377695.1 Hyphomicrobiales bacterium
GCGGTTGTCGCGCCTCTCTAATCCTTCCGCCGGAGGAGATCGTCATGTCGAATGAATTTGGTGCGCTTGAAGCGGATAACGAAACGCCTGGTCGGATGGACATCCTCCATCCTGGGACCGAGGATGTCATCCGTGATCATCAGGGCAATGCGGCCTATCTTGAGATCCTGTCGCCCGACAGTGAGCCGGCGCGCAAGGTTGACTTGGCACGCAACCGGGCCGTGGTGCGAAAGCTCCGCAGTGGGCGCAATCGCGATGTCGGCGACGAAGACCCGATCGAGGATCAGGTTGAGAAGCTTGTCGCGGTGACGGTGGGCTGGAATCTCATCGATCCGAAGACGCGCGAGCGCATGGACGTGCCGTTCAGTAAGGAGAACGCGCGCAAGCTCTTCTCGAATCCAAGGCTCGGTTGGCTGCGACGTCAGGCCTTCACCTATCACAACAACGAAGCAAATTTTATGCAGGGCTCGTCGAAGAGCTGATCGTCTTCGCCGAGCATGTCTTCCGGCTCGCGCGCAAGCAGCCGGACGGCGCCAACGAGGGGCAGCATCGGGCGTCTGCCTCAGAGCAATGGCTCAAGCTGGGCAAGGCGAAGGCAGCCAAGGAAGCCCTACCCGATGCGCCGCCCTATCCCGCCGAGCTTGATTACCTGTGGGGATGGTTCGTCGAGATCGTTGCCGGATTGTCGTCGAATGGGATGGGGGCGGCAGTGATCACATGGGAGACGCTACGGGCGTGGTGCGAGCTGATGCGGTTGCAGATCAGGCCATGGGAGGCGCGCGCCTTGATCAAGCTGTCGGATCGCCGTGCTGTGATCGATGCTGAGGTGACGCAAGTGCAGCCTGACAGGGCTGGGGCCTGATCCATGGCATCTGCCGGGTTGCGATCGATCCGCCGCACGGTCACCGTGAACTGGCCGGCGCGGCATGAGCGGGAAGGGCGGGCATTGCTGATCCGGCGTGCTGCCGAAGGTCATGCCCGGATCATGCGCGAGCAGACGTCGCGTGCCGGCTTTGCGCCGAATTATGAGGCCTATGCGAACAGTCCGGGCCGGCCGGTTGCAAGCGTGAAGCTGCCGGGGCCGATCGTGTATCGCTACTTCTATTACCGGGAGATTGTCGCCGTTGCGTTGAAGGCGTTGCGTGATGCGAGCCCGGTGGGGGCCAAATCGAAGGGTGTCCGCTATCGCGACATGCATACGGTCTACGTCAACGGCGTGGCGATGAAGTCTTTGCCGCCGAGTGTGACGGCCAAGGATACGATCTTCATCGCAAACCCGCTGCAGTATTCGCGGCGTCTGGAGATCGGAAAGACCGAGTCCGGGCGTGATTTTTTGATCTCGGTGCCCAATCGCATCTATGAGCGGGTCACCAAGAATCTCTTGGCCCCGAAATATCGCAACGTTGCGAGGATCAGCTTCAGCTACATCACGCCGCCGGATGCCTACAAGCTCAAGCACAATCAGGCGGCGCGTAACTGGATCGCAAATCAAAGTCGCTGGTACGTGTCGCCGAAGCAGAGATCGGATCGTGCCAAGGGTGCGGTGGTGCGATCGCCGGCAATCATCATCGAGCCGCTGAGCTAGCATTCTAATGGCCGACACCGTCGAAACCGCAATCTACAAGCTCGATGTCGAGGGCAAGGAAACCGTCGATGCCGCGGCGGCATCGGTGGACCGCCTTGCGGTGGCCGAGGACAAGGTCACGCGTGCGACGCGTACCAGCGAGGCCGGCTTCGCGCGGCTGCGGGCAAGCCTCGATCCGGCTGTGAAGGCGCGCCAGCAGTATGAGCGCACGATCGAGCGGGTGAACCGCTACGAGGCGGAAGGCATTGGCAGCACGGAAGAGCGCACGAACGTCGTGCATCTTGCGACCCGGCGCTATCAGGAGCAGGTGGCGGCGCTGGGGAAAGCGTCGGCCGCCAATGAGAACTTTCGACAGTCCGGCGCGCTCGCCCAGCACGAGGTGATCAATCTATCCCGGCAACTGCAAGACGTCGGCGTCTCACTGCTGTCGGGGCAGTCCCCATTCACGGTTCTTGCCCAGCAAGGAACGCAGGTCGCCGACATCTTTGCCTCGTCACAGGGAACGGTCGGGGGCTTCTTCCGGCAGACCTTGTCCTGGATCGGCAGCATCGTCACGCCGGCGCGGCTCGCCGTGGGTGCTCTCGCCGGCATCGGTATCGCGGCTGTGACGGCTGCCTTGCAATGGGCATCGGCGCAACGCGACATCGCCATGGCCTTGACCGGCATCGGCCGGGCGAGCGGCGCTACTGTCGGTAGCATCAACGCCATTGCGGAGCAGACATCGTCGGCGTTCGGCTTGTCGCGCTCGGAGGCGCGTGAATTTGCAACCCAGCTGGCGGCGACCGGCAAGGTCGCCAACGACAACATCCCGGGCATCGTTTCCTTGGGAAAGGATATCGCGCGGGTCTTTGGCGTCGATGCGGTCGAAGCGGCGCGCATGGTCGCCAAGGCCTATGCCGATCCGGGGCGCGGTGCAGAGGAGCTCAATCAGCGGCTTGGTGCTTTCGATGCGGCGACGGTGCGCAACATCACCAACCTGCAGGCACAGAACCGGCTTCTCGAAGCGCAGCGTCTGATCACCACCGGCATCCGCGACAGCGTGGCCGACGTCAATCAACAGGTGACGTCCGGGGCGCGGTTCTGGACCGCGATCGGCAATGCGATCTCGAATGCCTGGGATACGTTTGGGCAGTTTGCATCGCGGACAACCGGCATCGGGTTTACCGAGGGCCTGGACGAGCAGCTTGAGCGAACCAGGGGCAATGTCGCACGGCTTGAGCAACAGCTTGAAAACATGCAGGCCTCGGCGGAGAGATCGCCCGCATTCCGCCGCGAGATCCAATCCCGCCAAGGCCGCTTGACCGAGGAGCTTGCACGCGAACGCGCCGAGCTTGAGCGCCTGACCGGGGCATGGGCGCAATACTGGCAAGCGGTATCCGATGCGCAGACGCGGCGGGATTCGTTTGTTCAGGCGTCGGCTGTGCGCAACGAGCTGCCGGAGCTCGCCGACCGTGAGGGCTTGCAGAACCAGGTCCTGGTGCTCGGGCTCGTGCGCAAGGCGGCAGAGCAGAACGATGATGTCCTGAAGCGGATGGGGATCACCTGGGACCAGCTTGGCGAAGCGATCGCGCGCGCGTCCGCCAAGCTCGATAGCTACAGGACGGCAACGGAGCGGGCCGACGAGGCCAATCAACTGGCGCTACGGTCGATCACGGCATTCTCGCCGGCGCAGAGGGCTGATCTTGCCTATCAGGAAGCGAAGATCCAGTATTTGACAAACGGTGCGAGTGCGGCCGATGCCGAGCGGATGGCCGAGCAGCGGCGGGCCATTGCGCTGGCGCAGGGCACGGTCGCACTGACGGAGGCGGCGCGGGAGCGGCGACTGGCGGCCGAGCAGTCCGTGCAATCGGCCCAGCTCGAAATCCAGTTGATCGGGCGCTCCATCGAAGAGCAGACGCGGCTGCGCGCCGATCTGCAGGCCCGTCAGCAATTGGAGCAGGAGGCGGCTCGCAACAGGACGGCGTTCGATCAGGCGGAATTCGAGCGCCTGCAGAAGATCAATGCGGAGCTGGGACGCCGGGCGCAGCTTCGCGCCTTGGCTGATATCCGCTCCGACGCCCAATTCGAGCGCGACACCATGTTCCTGTCGCAGACCGATCAGAGTGTCGCGCAGCGCTTGCGCCCCGTGTTCGGGAACGATGTGTCGGCCTCACTGCGCAGCGCGGAGGCGGATATCCTTCGCTTCAATGCCAATCTGCGGGAGACCCGTGATCTGGCGATGGATGTCACGACCAGCTTTGCGCGGGACTTCACCAGCGCCATCCGTCAGGGCGCCAGTGCAATGGAAGCGTTCCAGCAGGCGGCCGCGAACGCGCTCAATAAGATCGCCGACAAGCTGATCGAGATGGCGGCGCAACAGCTCGTCAACAACGCCTTTGGTGGGGCGGGCGGGCTGCTCAGCCTGTTCGGCGGTGGTGGTGGCGGTGGCGGCTATCTCGGAACGACGGGCGGTACTGGAATTCCCGGCATCGGCGGGCTCTACGCCAACGGCGCCGCGTTCAATCACGGCAACGTCATCCCGTTCGCGCGCGGCGGCGTCGTTGACCGGCCGACGCTGTTCCCGTTCGCGAACGGCGCCGGCCTGATGGGAGAAGCGGGGCCCGAGGCGATCATGCCGCTGCGCCGTGGGTCGGATGGAAAGCTTGGGGTCCAGAATGTGGGCGGCGGCGGCACGCATGTCACCGTGGCCGGCACGACGATCGTCGTGCAGGGCGACGCCAGTGAAAAGACGCTCGCGCTGATCGAGCAGCGGCTTGCGCAGCGTGACCGCAAGCTCCCTGAGATCATCATCTCGACCGTTCAGGCGCGGCAGTCGCGGCGGGTGGGCTGATGGCGCTGATCACGTTTCCAAGGGCAAAGCCGGATGAGCTGACGATTGTCGGCCTGTCGTTCATCCTTGATCCGGTGCAGGAGGTGACGCCGACGCGGGGCGGCAAGCAGATCGCGGCCGATCTCGGACCGACGCTGTGGACCGCCGAGATGCGCTCCGGTCAGATGGAGGAGGATGACTTCGGCATCGTCCGGGCCTGGTTCGACACGCTGTCAAGCCTCGAGGAGTTCTACGGCTACGACAAGCTGCGCGAATATCCGGTCAGCTACGGAGCCGCGGACTTCGCTGCGATGACGGTGGGCGGCAATCCGTTCGACGGAACCTGCAGCCTCGCCAATGTGGTCGACAACGGATTGACAGTGCAGCTCAACAGTCTGCCGGTCGGGTTCAAGCTGCGGCCCGGGGATTATCTCGCCTTCGAGTACGGCACTTCGGATGAACTGCGCGCGCTGCATCGGGTGAGTGCCGGCGGCGATGCCGATGGCAGCGGCGAGCTTGACGTCGAGGTGCGGCCGCGGGTGCGGACCGGATGGGAGGCCGCCGCAACCGTGATGCTCTACCGTCCTGCCGCGCGCATGGTCGTGATGCCGAAGTCCTATACGGAAACCATCATCCCGCCCACGTTCGGCGAGGTGTCGTTCCGTGCGATTCAGACGCTGGGATCCTGATGCTCGCTCTCACATCCGGTCAGCAGGATGCGCTCGCACGCCGTTCGCTCATGCGGCGGCAGTTCATCTGGATCGAGGCGCGCCAGCCCGACGGCGATCCGGACCCCGTGGGCTTCTGGAACGACGTCGGCAACGTCGAGCACAACGGTCGGCTCTATCGTGGGTCCGGAAAAGTGGTCAGCATCTCGTCGATGAGCCTGAAGGGGGATTTGACGATCCCTGGTCTGCTGGTCACGCTGTCGGGGATCGATACGATTGTTGCTGCGCAGGTGCGTGGCAACGTCATATCGCAGGCTCCGATCGAGTATCACCTCGGACTGTTCGATGTTGATACCGGGCAAGTCATCACCCCGTTGATCCGGCGGTTCACGGGCTTCGTCGACGATTGCGTGATCAAGACGCCGGAGGCGGGCGGGGTCAGCACGATCGAGCTCACATGCGAGTCGACGTCGCGGGCGCTGACGATCAGGAGAACGGCAACCCGCTCCGACTCCTCGCACAAGGAGCGTGACGGGACTGACCTCTTCTACAGCTACACGGGCGTACAGCGGAAGCCGATCTATTTCGGGCGCAAGCGCCCATGAACGTCCGCAAGGTTTTGACGGAAGTCCTGCGCGCCGAGCGGGGCAAGCCATTCGTGTGGGGTGAGAGCGACTGCCTAATGACCGCGGCTGCCTTCGCGCAGGCTGTGACCGGAGACGACCCAGTCGCGCATCTGCGTGGCCGCTATGACAGCGAGTTCTCTTGGAAGCGGGTCATGGTCGAGGAAGGTTGGCGCGACATGGGTGATGTGGCCGCGTCTATCTTTCGGGAGGTCCCGGTCGCCATGTCGCGCGCCGGCGACTGGGCGCGGGTCACGAACGAGGATGGCTCAGACGGACTTGGCGTCGTCGTCGGAGACCTGATTGCCGTCAGATCTCTGGTGGGTCTGGGCTACGTGCCGCTCCTGCGCGCGCGTCGCGCCTTCCGCGTGGGATGAGAATGGCCGCGCTGCTGTTTGCACTCGTTTTTCTGATTGCGGCAACGGGGCACGCGCAAGCCGGCTTCCTGATCCCTGCGATCGTGGCAGCGATTGGGCTGACAGGCGTCGCGGCGTCCGTCGCGACGTTCATCGGGACCGTCGCGCTGTCCGTCGGCATCTCGTGGGCGGCATCGAAGCTGATGCCGAAGCCGGACCAGGCGAAGGCTGCCGGCGGCGTCGAGCTCGACATCCGTATCGACGCCGAGTTGCCGCAGAGCCTCCTGGTTGGTCGGGCCGTCACGGCCGGATCGCTCATCTATGCCGAAACCTACGGCAAGCGGGAGGAGATCGACAACTCCGACATGATCGAGGTGATCTCGATCGCCGACCATCCCTGCGAGGGGTTGGTGAAGGTCTTCGTTGCCGAGAAAGAAGCGACCCTCACGCCGGCGGGGTCGGGCATCCCGGGGCAGTGGTGGGGGCCGCTGGCCCAATCCCGCGGCGATACCGTCAATGGCTACAACAACAAGCTGGCGATCAAGTTCTACGACGGCTCGCAGACCACGGCGGACCCGTTCGCGGTAGCCGCCGTCGGTAATCACCCCGAACGTCCATGGACCAGCGCGTTCATCGGCCGGGGCACGACCTATGCCCGCGTGCACTCGATCTACGGCGCCACCCTGGTGCCGGGGCCGATGCGCTGGCGCTTCGTGGTCGATGGCATCCGGCTTTACGACCCGCGCAAGGACACGACCGTGGGTGGATCGGGCTCGCATCGCTTCGGCACGCTCTCAACGCACGAGTTCACGGCGAACCTCGCGGTCATTGCCTACAACATCCTGCGCGGCATTCGCGTCCTGGACGTGAATGGGGTCGCGCAGCACTTCTATGGCCTGGAGGGGACCGCCGCAGCGAACCTGCCGCTCGACAACTGGTTTGCGGCCATGAACGAGTGCGATGCCACGGTCGACGGCGAGCCCCAGTTCCACGGCGGCGCTGAGATCTCGGTCGACACCGAGCCGCTCGAGGCCATCCGGCAGATGCTGTCCGCCATGGACGGCCGGCTGACAGAGATCGGCGGCGTCTACAAGCTCTATGTCGGCGTGCCCGGCGTCCCCGTGTTTGCGATCGACGACGACGTGATCCGGGCCAACGAGGGCGACGAGTTTCGCCCGATCATGCCACTGGAGCAGCGCGTCAACCACGTCACCGGCAGCTACACGTCGCCCGAGGATGGCTGGATACCAAAGGTCGCACCGTCGCGTCGCGTGATCGAGTGGGAGGAAGA
>WHTP01000047.1 GCA_009377695.1 Hyphomicrobiales bacterium
ACAGCAGCGTCGTCAGGTGTGAGATCAAGGGAACGTCTGCGGGCGGCATCGGATAGTCCCTCAGCCGGTTCGGGCGGACCCATGCCAGCGCCTGGCCCTCGCGCGCGCTGACCATTCCTTCCCAGCGCCGGCACACGTAGAGCGGCATCAGAAGGTGAAAGTCCTCGTAGGTGTGACTGGCGAACGTCAGCGGCGCGAGACACGCCTCGTTGACGACGATCCCGAGCTCCTCTTCCAACTCCCGGATCAGCGCGTCCTCGGGGCGCTCACCCGGATCGACCTTGCCGCCGGGAAATTCCCAGAGACCGGCCATCGGCTTTCCCGGCGGACGTTGTGCGATCAGGACGCGTCCGTCGGGATCGATGAGCGCGCAGGCGGCGACAAGGACGACCTTTGCGCTCACAACAGTGCTCCTGATGGGTACGAGGCCGGGCCAATGGCGGTGCAACGTAATCCAGGCGACCGGCGCTGCCATCCCCCTGGCTAATTGGCGACTAAGATCGGTAGTCGCCGTTGATCGCCACATAGTCTTTGGTGAGATCGCAGGTCAGCACGCGGTCCTTCCCGCGTCCAAGGCCGAGCGCAACCTTCAGCGAAATCTTCGGGCTCTTCATCGCTTGCGACACCTTGGCTTCATCGTAGCCGGGATCGCGCGCGCCCTTGTGGGCGACGCGGATGCCGCCGAACCAGATCGAGAGCTTGTCGCGATCGGCGGGCTCGCCCGCCTTGCCGACCGCCATCACCACGCGGCCCCAGTTGGCGTCCTCGCCGGCAATCGCAGTCTTCACCAGCGGCGAGTTCGCGATCGACATGGCAATCCTGCGTGCGGACTGTTTCGAGACCGCGCCCTCGATCTCGATTTCGACCAGCTTGCGCGCGCCTTCGCCGTCGCGCGCCACCTGTTCGGACAAATCGCAGAGCACCGCTTCGAAGGCCTTGCGGAAGCCTTTCAGGCGTGGATCGTTGGCCTTGCTGATCTTAGGTGCGCCCTTTGCGGCGCCGGTCGCGAACACCAAGAGCGTGTCCGAGGTGGATGTATCGCCATCAATGGTCACTGCATTGAAGGTGTCCTCGACATATTCGCGCAACAGCTTCTGCAGCAGCGGCGCGGCGATCGGCGCATCGGTGAAGATGAAAGACAGCATGGTGCCCATATCGGGCATGATCATGCCGGCGCCCTTGGCGATCCCGTTGATGGTGACGGTGGCTTTGCCGATCGATGTCCTCGCGGTCGACACCTTCGGGAAGGTATCGGTGGTCATGATCGCCTTCGCGGCGTCAAGCCAGCCGTCGCCACGCGCATTTGCGATCAGCGTATCCATCACGCCGTCGAACACGCTTGCATTGAGCGGCTCGCCGATGACGCCGGTGGAGGCGAGGAACACGTCGTCCACCTTGCAGCCGACAGCCTTGGCTGCGATCCGCGCCGTGAACGCGCAGGCCTCGCGGCCGGTCTTGCCAGTGAAAGCATTGGCGTTGCCGGAATTGACCACGAGGGCGCGCGCCTTGCGGCCCTTGAGCTTGGCGCGGCACCACTCCACCGGAGCGGATGGACATTTGGAGCGCGTGAACACGCCGGCGACCGCGGTGCCCGGATCGAGCACCATCAGCAGGACGTCGGTGCGGTCCTTGTAGCGCACGCCTGCCGCCGCTGTCGCAAAGGTAACGCCGGCGACGGCCGGCATGTCGGGGACCGATACCGGCGCGAGGGGAGAGACGTTGGGGGTCATGTCATTGCCGTGTCATTCCGGGGCGCAAGCCACCGGGTCCGCGCAAAGCGCGGCCCGATGATAAACTCCGCTTGCGAGCCCGGAATCCATAACCACCAGCTTCTCGATCAACACGCAAGTGCGCGGCTATGGAATGACGACGGAGAGGGACGAGCTTACTACTTCTTCGCAGCGGGTGCCGGTGCGTCCTTCTGGTCGAGGCGCTCGATCTTCGCCTTTTCGCGGAGCTGGCCGATCAGCTCGGTCTGTCCGCGGCGCACCAGGAAGGTTTCGATCTGAGGACGCACCTTGTCGAACTCTGGCACCGGCCGGTTACGCCGGTCCTCGAGCTTGATGATGTGCCAGCCGAAATTCGTCCGGATCGGATTCGACACCTGTCCCGGGTGCATCTGGAATGCGATATTGGCGAATTCCGGCACCATCTGGTCCTTGGTGAAGTAGTCGAGGTCGCCGCCGTTCTCCTTGCCGGACGGATCCTCGGTCAATTCGCTCGCGACCGTCGCGAAATCGTCGCCCTTCTTGATGCGCTCAAGTGCCGCCTGCGCCCGCGCCTGCGCGTCGGCCTGTGCCTTTTCATCCTTGGGATCGGCGCGGAACAGGATGTGGCGTGCACGGACTTCCTCGGCAGCGCCCATCGGCTTGATCTGCTCGTCGTAAACCTTGCGCAGTGCTTCTTCCTTTACCCCCGAGCGGGCCTGGTCCTGCAACAACAGGCCCATCAGGAGCTTGCGGCGCAGGAAGGCCTCGCGCTGCTTGAAGGCATCGGTGTCCTGGAGCTTGCGCGCCTCGGCGGCTTGGGCCGCCAGCATCACGTCGGTAACGTAGCTGATGAGTTGCTCGCGCCGCTTGTCCGGCGGCAACTGTTGGAGTTCGGCGCCGAGATCGTCCTCCGCCATCGTGAGATCGCTTTCGCGGATGTCCATGCCGTTGACCCGGGCCACCACGGGATCGGACGTCGAGGAACTGCTGCTCTTGGGCGCCGATGACTGCTCCGAGCAGGCCATCATGGCCGGCAGCACGATGATCGCCAGCGCAGCGATGGTCGCGATCGCGGAGCGGCGCGGCCGTTCGTCGGCGCGCACGACGGCAGCGGGAATGGAACGTCTGAGCGAGATCATTGGCGCTATCCTTGGCGCGCGTCCTTGGCGCTTCCTTGAATCATACGGCCCCGCCGACCGCGGAACGGGCCGGACACTCGCCCAATCGGCACCCCATTGCAATGGTTGCCAAAGCACCGGAATCTTAAAAGTACGTGAGAAAAACTCGCCAATTGACAAGGGTGTAGCCCACTCCTATGTCTCGGCAAAACCGGCCGGATCAGGCCCTCAGCCGCCGTTTGCCCACCGTAAAGTCGCTGTATTTCCGGCATGCTGTGGCAAGACCGATGAACGCGCGCCCCGTTTGCGGCGACAAAGGTTGGTTTTGCGATGTCCGGTGCGCCGCTCCGGTCGGCTTTTTGGCAGGGTCCTGAAGGGAATTTCAAGATGATCGGCGCGCTCGCCCGCAAGATTTTTGGCTCGTCCAACGAGCGCCGCGTCCGGGCCTATCAGCCGCGCGTGGCGCAGATCAATGCGCTGGAGAAGGAGCTGGAGAAGCTCTCCGACGAGCAACTGCGGGCGCGCACGGCCGATTTCAAGACGCAGCTCCAGGAGGGCAAGACCCTCGACGATATCCTGGTACCGGCCTTCGCGACCTGCCGTGAGGCGGCCAAGCGGACGCTCGGCCAGCGCCATTTCGACGTCCAGCTCGTCGGCGGCATGATCCTGCACGACGGTCGGATCGCGGAGATGAAGACCGGCGAAGGCAAAACCCTGGTCGCGACGCTGCCGGTCTATCTCAATGCGCTGTCCGGGCGCGGCGTCCATGTCGTGACGGTCAATGACTACCTCGCCAAGCGCGACGCCGAATGGATGGGGCAGGTCTACAAGTTCCTCGGGCTCTCGGTCGGCGTGATTGTGCACGGCCTCGACGACGAGCAGCGCAAGCAGGAATACGACTGCGACGTCACTTATGGCACCAATAACGAGCTCGGTTTCGATTATCTGCGCGACAACATGAAGTACCGGCTCGAGGACATGGTCCAGCGCGGCCATGTCTTTGCCATCGTCGACGAGGTGGACTCGATCCTGATCGATGAAGCGCGCACGCCGCTCATCATTTCCGGCCCGCTCGACGACCGCTCCGACTTCTACAACACCATCGATACCTATATCCCGAATCTCGACAAGTCCGATTACGAGGTCGACGAGAAGCAGCGCACGGTCACACTCACCGAGGCCGGCATGGAGAAAATGGAGCAGAGGCTGCGCGCCGCGAATCTGCTCAAGGGCGGCTCGCTCTACGACGTCGAGAACGTCTCGACGGTGCACCATGTCAATCAGGCGCTGCGCGCCCACAAGCTGTTCCAGCGTGACAAGGACTACATCGTTAGGAACGGCGAGGTCATCATCATCGATGAGTTCACCGGCCGTATGATGCCGGGCCGTCGCTATTCCGACGGGCTGCACCAGGCGTTGGAAGCCAAGGAACACCAGCCGATCCAGCCCGAGAACCAGACGCTCGCGTCGATCACGTTCCAGAACTACTTCCGCATGTACGAGAAGCTTGCCGGCATGACCGGCACGGCATTGACGGAAGCCGACGAGTTCGCGGACATCTACAACCTCGAAGTGATCGAGGTGCCGACCAACATGCCGATGATCCGCATCGACGATGACGACGAGGTCTATCGCACCGCCATCGAAAAGTACCGCACGATCATCACCTTAATCGACGACTGCAAGCAACGCGGCCAGCCCATCCTGGTCGGCACCACGTCGATCGAGAAGTCGGAGCAGCTCGCCGAGATGCTGCGCAAGCAGGGATGGGAGCAACACGACTTCTCCGACCCCAACGCGTTCGCGGCGCTCTATTCGGGCGACGACGGCGCGTCGAAGGCCAAGGTGTTCGCCATCCTCAATGCGCGCTTCCACGAGCAGGAGGCGCAGATCATCTCGCAAGCCGGCGTGCCCGGTGCGGTGACGATCGCCACCAACATGGCCGGCCGCGGCACCGACATCCAGCTCGGCGGCAACGCCGACATGCGCATCCGCCAGGAGCTCGCGGACGTCGCCGAGGGCGGCGAGCGCGATGCACGCGTTGCCGATATCCGTGCACAGATTGCCCGCCTTAAGGAGAAGGCGCTCGCCGCTGGTGGTCTGTTCGTGCTCGGCACCGAGCGCCACGAGAGCCGGCGCATCGACAACCAGTTGCGCGGCCGCTCGGGACGCCAGGGCGACCCCGGCCATTCCAAGTTCTTCCTGTCGCTCGAAGACGACCTCATGCGCATCTTCGGGTCGGACAAGCTCGACAGCATGCTGCAGCGCCTCGGCCTCAAGGAGAACGAGGCGATTGTCCATTCCTGGATCAACAAGGCGCTCGAAAAAGCGCAGCAGAAGGTCGAGTTCCGCAACTTCGACATCCGCAAGAACCTTCTCAAGTTTGACAACGTCTCCAACGACCAGCGCAAGGTCATCTTCGACCAGCGCGTCGAGTGGATGAAGATGGATTCGGTCGCGGAGATCGTCGCCGACATGCGTCACGTCGCGATCGACGACCTCGTCTCCAAGCACGTGCCGGAGAATGCGTATCCCGAGCAGTGGGACACCGCTGGCCTCAAGAGCGAGATCGTGCGCGTGCTCGGCCTCGAACTTCCGGTCGATGAATGGGCTAAGGAAGAAGGCATCGCCGACGAGGAGTTGCTCGCACGCATCGAGCGGCGCGCCGACGAGCACATGGCCGCGAAGGTCGCCCAGTGGGGCGCTGAGACCATGCGCGCGGTCGAGAAGACGGTGCTCTTGCAGACGCTCGACCATCTCTGGCGCGAGCATCTCGTGATGCTTGAGCATCTGCGCCAGGTGATCGGCCTGCGCGGCTATGGCCAGCGCGATCCGCTCAACGAATATAAGGCCGAGGCCTACAATCTGTTCGAAGCGATGAGCCAGAACCTGCGTGAGCAGGTGACCGGCTATCTCATGCGCATCCAGATCATGGACACGCCGCCGGAGCAGAGCCCGGACCTGCCCTATATGGAAGCGCACCATCTCAACCCGGACAACGGTGCCGACTACGCGATGGCCGACGCGCCGCTCGCGCCGGCGATGGCAGGCAACGGCTTCGGCGCACAGCGCGCTGCCGAGCGCAATCCCGCCGATCCGACAAGCTGGGGCAAGGTCGGCCGCAACGAGGCCTGCCCGTGCGGTTCTGGCAAGAAGTACAAGCACTGCCACGGGCGGTTTGCGTAATCGCGCATAGCCGCCCAGCGCATCGCTTATGCCGCGGTCCTCCAAGGCCCGCGGCATGTTGCTGTCTCGGTGCGCGAAAATTTGTGCTACTGCAACCACCGGGTTGACTGCTGGGGTGATGAGGGGAAGCGTCGATGCGCGGTGATCCGGAACTCGCCACCAACGCCATCAAGACAATCCACGATCTTTTGCGCATCGATTTTGATCGTATGGAATGGGTCGGCGACACGAGCCCCGATACGGTTCTTAAATCGGGCTACGGTTTTGATTGGTGGCCGGGCGATTTCAAGGTGGAAGTGCGAGTCTACGGACCGCACCCGGAGCTCGAAAGGCCGATTTATCGCCTGAGTGTCCGAACCGACTTCCTCTGCGAGGTCGACGTCACGACCTCGGAATTTGCAAGAACGCTTTCGCTCATGAATCGCGTTCTTGGGGTGTTTGCTACCTGCACCTATCCAATCTCGTTTCCGAAGGCATTCGAAAAATACGGGTCGCCCGAGAAGCTTGGACTAGACCTCAAATCATCCAAGATATGGCTGGCATCCAGTGCCTACCTTAACGAATCGACCAAAGACTGGCTTCCGCGCTTCTTTGGCGGCCTCGCCGTTCTGCAGCCGATCGAGGCGCAATTTCGGGCCCATCTCGTGGCTCCGCTGTTCGGCGGGCGGCCGGACTATTCAAGACACCCGAACAACCCGCGAGCTGTCGTCGACGAGATTCTTGGCGTGGAGGAGGATATCGCGCGCCATGGACAGCAGCAAAGTAAGTGGAGAGGCACCGGAGAATTTGAAGCGATCGCGAACAAGTGGGGTAGCAGCGAACCTCGGTTTGGCCTTGCCGACGAGACCGGATTGACTCTCGAGACGCCATTTGGGGAGGAGACGGCCATGTTGCGCATGGACGTGGAGCAACCGCATCCTCGCCTGGGCAATGGCTTGTATGCCAACCTGAAACTGCCGTTCTTCGCCGACCACGACCAAGTTGCGGCATTCGCAATCGAGCTAAATCATGCCGAGGATCTGATGTGGATGCGGCTTGGGTTTCCGTTTATCGGAAGCTGGTCTGCGGTGAAGATGCACGAAGTGGAGGGGACTGAATATTTCGCACCGGTGTTTTCGTGCTTCATTCCCAACTTGGCCTATAGTCCAGGCGTAGTGGAGAATCTTGCATTGTATTGCATGGCCAGAACGCGGTGGGTCCGCGAGAGCTTTTTCCTGCAGCTCGTAGACCACACCATGGATGCGATCCTGTCCCGCCGATTCGGAATCGGAACGCCGCAGCGCGGCCCTTCTATGGTATTGCAGAAGCTGTCTCAGCGCTTCGGATTGCCATGGCGACAGAAGCACTGAAATGGATTGAAGCACGCAAAATTCTCGCATCCGATCGGGCAGTGGTTCGATCCCTTGAGCGGTCGGTGGCATCCTGCGTGTGCGTGACGTGACTGGCCGGACGGCTCTGTGATGGAGCGCCATCTGGCTTGTGAGTCCTGCGGAGCGAGCAACATCATGCGAATGGGAGGTTTTGCCGACGACCGCCCGAGAGAGGTGCCGCCGGCCGCAAGCTTGGTCGCGCAAGGACGTCGCGGGTCGATAATCAATGGGGCTGAGGGCCTACCGCCAAGCGCCGAAGCGGTTGTCGAAGCTGCCCGTCGGCACGGTGGGCGCGGCACCGTTGATCGTCGTGCCCTGATTTGACGCCGGTGGCGTTGCGGCGGCGGTCTGCTGCTGCTGCGGCTCCGCTGGCTCGCTCTTCGGCCGGATGGCGACGGCGTTCGCGGCCTGCCTGGCCGGTTTCTTCTCTTCCGGTTTCGCCCTGGTCGCGGTCTTGGTCCTGCTGCGTGCCGGCTTGGCCTTCGGGATCGGCGCAGACTTCTCCGACGCGCTTGAACCGCCGAGGCCGACGAGGCGCGCCATGCGGTCCATCACACCGCCGGACGATTGGCCGTCGGATGTCGACGAACCGCCGCTGGCGTCACCGCCCGACGAAAACATGTTGCCGAAGAAGTTGCCGCCGCCCGACGATGGCTGCGCCGCCGCGGTTCGGGTGTCCCGGACCACTGGCTCCCCGACACTGCCGGTTGAGGACTTGGCGCTCGCGAGCGAAAATCCGGTGGTCCGTTTGCCGCTTGGCGGAAGGCGGACATTGGCTGGAATCGTTCCCGCCGTGGTCGACGTCTTCGCCCGCAGCACACCGTTCTCGTCGACATTGTGCCGCGACACCGCCGCCATGAACGTCGGATGCATGCTGCCGTCGGCGAAGCTGTGCGCCGCCGGCACGGAGCCGCGCCGGACGAGATCGGCCACCTGGGCGTCGTCGCGCTGCTGCTTGCCCTTCACGGCAGCCATCACGTCGTCCGGCATAGTCATGGCCGGGCATGTCCCGGTCGGCGTGTAGCGGCCGCTGGCCTCGGTGTTGAACACGTAACGGCGCTCGCAGACGTCGACCTTCGGCTCCTGCCGGGTCACCTCGAAGTGGTCGTAGCCGGTCTTGAGCATGCGCCAGAACGGCATGTGCGACGAGTTGCGGTGCCGCGCCATGTTCTGCGGCGTCATCCGGAAGGGGAACGCCTGGATCTGGAATGAGGTTTGGCCGCCGAAGAACGACTCGCGCGCCAGCGCGTAGATCTCCGCGACCTGTTCGTCGGTCATGGCGTAACAGCCGGCCGACGAGCAATCGCCGTGGATCATCAGGAACGAGCCGGTGCGGCCGTTCGCCCGGTCATAGGAGTTCGGGTAACCGAGGTTGATCGAGAGATAGTAGCTGGAATTCGGATTCATCAGGCTCGGGGTGATCGTATAGAACCCCTCCGGAGCCTGGCGGTCGCCTTGTTTGATCTTCGGGCCGAGGTCGCCGGACCAGCGGCAGATCGGATAGGTCTTGAGCAGCGCCATGCGGCCGCTCTGGTCTTCCTTCCACACATCGAGTTCGGACTCTTCCTTGAAGATGCGGACGAGGATCGGCGATTCCTTGCTCATGTGCCGCTTCTCGATCGCAGCGATCATTTGCGGCGAAAGCGGCTGCAAGGAACGCAGCGTCGGGGCGGCGGTGTCGGTGTCACAGCCGGCCAGCGCCACCGCGGCAAAAATTGCCGCGGACGCCAAAAGCGAGCGCACCAGTGGGCGACGATTCAACCCCGAACTCCCCCGACTGAAAGGCTATCCCGAGCCTTTTGACCGTTAATGGTTACCCTTTGGAAGGCTTCGCCGCAAGACGATCCCCCGCGCACGAGCACCGATTCAGCATGCCAATGGTTAACGGATGGTCATTGTTAAGAAAGTGTTCCCCACCGGCCCCGCATATTTGTGAAGGTAGAACAGTACCATCCAACCGTATTTCCAAGGTGGACACTGACCCAAGACTTGGGAGATATCGGGGCAGGGCGGCAAATCCCCAGAAAATTTCGGTAATTCTTGCGGATTCTCGGGTGGTCAGCACTCGCTAATGGGCCGCCCCCGTTCGGAACGGCCGCCAAGGGCTCGGTCCAGACGCCAATAGCAGTGCATCACGTCATCGTCCGCCCCATAAGAACCTGCTCGTGTCGCCGGCCTGTGCACAGTCTCGGGGTCGAGCCCCCTTGGACTCGTCGAATGCATCGCCGATAGCCTCGATCGCCGGGTCGCGGTGGGCGCCGCCGATCGGGCTCGGCCATGATCCGGTCGTCGCATCGGATCGGCTTCTCTATCACGGCGGCACGAACTCGGAGCGGAACACCGAGAGCGCCTTCGGATCGTCCGGGCCGCCGCCGATCTGCAGATCGAACACAACCTCTCGACTCGGCGTGACTTCAATCAGCCGCGCGCAAATGTCGAGTTTGTCCCGCGCCTCGACCTCGCCCGGCTCAAAGCGATCGGGGCCGCTTGCCGGCCTGCCATCGATCGAACAGATGCCGCCATATGAGATAAACGTATTCCCCGTCTTTGGAAGCCGCGCGGCGCCGCCTTGAAAGCCGGCGTAGAGACGAGCGCTTGGCGCGTCGCCGTAACTCCAGACTTGCCGCACTGTGCCGTTCGCTTCGTCGACTGCGAACTCGACCGCGCGGCTGTAGCTCTCTGTTGGCGACATGCGCAGCGCGAACGGCTGCGCGCGATGATTGCCGTTGTCGAAGCAGAGGATGGTGCCGGCGGGCATGATTGAGCAGTCGTGCTGATGGAATTGCCAGGCGACCGATGCATCCGCCTTGAGCAGCTTGTCGGACCACGGTGGGCGCCAGTTACCGGGCGCGCCGAGAATCCATCGCAGCGCACCGGTCTTGCGGTCGAACTTGATGATGCAATCCTGCGTGCGCAGCGATACCAGGACAGAGTCGTCGCGCGCGTCGTACGCGGTGCCGTTGGCGTGACACCAGTCCATCGTCCCGGGATAGCCGCGCACGGCCCAATAATTGGCGCGGCTGCCATAGGTGATGCGATAGGGATCGAGCAGGTCGAGGATGCGCCACTCATTCGACTTGGTTCCGTCGGGACGGACCTCCATCACGATGTCGCCGACGACCTTGGCGCGCTCGCGTGGCGCATTCGGATCGATAACGCTGCCCGGCCAATTGTCGTATTCGCGGACCTCCACGCTGAGCAGCAGCATGTTGCCGTCTGGTCCCAGATTGACGCCGTGGTGGAATGTCTCTGCTTCCACCGGAATGCCGCCTTTCGGCGGCGTCCTGTCGCGGTAGCGTCCTGTCGCGTACCACTGACGCACAGTCTCGCCTGCAAGGGTCTGTTCCAGCACCAGCCCGTCGACAATGGTGACGAGGAGATTGCCATTCGGCAGCCGCCGAACGCCTTGCACCGGCGTGTCCGATTTGTGGATGCAGACGGGTTCACCGCCTTGATCGATGCCGATCAACCATCCGCGGTATGACTGCCTTTCTCCAATTTTAGCATCGCCGCGGACGTTGAACAGCATCATGCCAGGTTCACGCCGAGCCGACTCGCATCGCACAATTTGGATCGGCGGCAGGTCGTCCCGTGTATGCGGGTTGTTCCGTGCATTGAATGCGGCGGTCATCGTGCGGCGATCACCTCGTTGGTCTTGTTTACGATAGCAGGCGGCGTCGCCATGATCTGCTTGATGTAGGCGCCCAGTTCGTCACCCGACATCGGCAGCAGATCGGCTCCGCGTTTCTGCGCATCGGCCTTGAATGCAGGGTCGTTGAGCATCGCCTGTACGGCCGTGCGGAGCATCACGACGGTCTCGGCCGGTACACCGGGCGGTGCCGCATAAGAGCGGCCGAGTGTCGACAGCGAGACGAGGAACCTGAACACGGCCTTCGCCTCTTCATTATTGGTCAGCTCGGTGACGGCCGGAACGTCGGGGAGCGTCGGATGGCGGAAGTCCGCGTATTGGACGACGACCTTGACCTTGCGCTGTTCGAGCCACGGCCTGAGCTGCTCGTTGAAGAGTATCGCCGGCGAGATGGCCGCCTGGACTTCGCCACGCTCCATGGCGATACGCGATTCGTCATTGCCCTTGTAGCCGCCGATGACCTTCCACTTGGTGCCGATCAACGCATTCTGAGCGCGTGGTAGATCGGCATGCGTCCCGGTGGTGCCCACGCCGCCGGTGATGACTTCGTGCTTCTTGATCTCTTCGATCGAGGTGGCCGGAGCCGTATGCCACACCATATGGACCGGAACATTCGCTGTCGCGCGGGCGATGTAGTTGAACTTGGTCGCGTCGTAGCGGACGCCGCTCACGCGGCGCGCCTGGGTTGAGGCGAGGTCTTGCTGTATGACGGCGATGACCGTTCCGTCGCGTGCGCGACCTCGTAGAGATAGTTCGTGGCGTTAAGCCCCGATGCGCCCGGCATATATGAGATGATGACGCTGGGGTTGCCGGGGATGAAGCGGCCGAGGTGCTGCGCGGCAAGTTGCCCGTAGAGTGCATAGCCGCCCGCCGTGCCGCCTGGGATGATGATTCGAATTTGTTTGCCGGCGAAGTCGACAGTATTCGCTGATCCAGTCACGCCTGATGCGATGGCGATGGCAACAAGAACGGCGCTTGGGGTCGCGAAGTGTCGTGTGAAAGATCCCCTTCGCTTCAGCATCGTTTCCTCCTCAACGCTTGCTGGGTTGCCTGCTCTTTCTGCGGCCGCGTATCCCCTTGTCCACGATCGGTCGAGACGGCATGAAAAACCAATGGCATTATGGCATCTTAGCATTCCGTATTGGAATGGAGCTGCAGCGATGCCCTGGGATGACAAGGTCGGCCGGCGCCTCAAGCTTAAGGACCTTCAGGCATTGATGGCGGTGGTCGATGCAGGCGGCGTCGGAAAGGCGGCGGACCGCTTGAACTATTCCCAGCCCGCGGTCTCAAAAGCGATTGCCAATCTTGAGCGCACGCTTGGCAGGCGCCTGCTCGAGCGCGGCCGCAATGGGATTGAGCTGACACCCTATGGCGACGCCATGATCAAATGCGGCGTTGCGGTCTTCGACGATCTGAGGAAGGGGATTGAGGAAATCGACTTCCTCACCGATCCGACGTCAGGGGAAGTTCGCATTGGATCGACCGAGCCTGTGTCCGCTGGCATTCTGTCGGCCGTCGTGCATCAGCTCGCCCGTCGATACCCGCGACTCGCATTTGACGTGGTCGTTCGTGATCCATCAGGCATTTATCGGGAGCTCGAGCAGCGCAATATCGATTTCGCTCTCGTTCAGTTGGTTGGGCATATTGAATCAGATCATATGAAAAGCGAAATTCTGTATCATGAGCCTGTCGTAGTCGTAGCCGGTGCTCAACATCCGCTTGCACGCAAGCGCCACGTTGAGCTTGCTGATCTCGCAAACGAACCTTGGGTGCTACCTGATCGCGCAAGCTTCATCAGCTCGGTGGTCGCAAATTGCTTTCGCGCAAAAGGTTTGAAGGCACCTGTCACGGCGCTTGTCGCAGCTTCAGCTTATTTTAGGCTCATGTTAGTCGCCGGTGGGCATTTCTTGACTGTCGTTCCGGCGGTGATGGTGCAAGTCGGCCGCAAGCCATGGTCACTCAAAATGCTTCCGGTCGAACTGCCCGGCAACCGAAGGCCGGTCGGTATCGTAACTTTGAAAAGTCGTGCGCTGAGTCCGGTAGCCCAGCTGTGTATCGAGCATATTCGGGCGGTGGCAAAGACAATGGCGCGCAAGTGATCCAGGGCCGGTCCGGCCGCTCACCCTAGCGTTCGCCCCATTGCCAGGAATTTCTCGCGCCGCTCACGGCGCACGGCCTCGCGGTCCAGTTCCTTGAGCTCGTCGAACGCCTCGCCGATCGCTTCGCCAGCGGCAGCGATCGTCGCTGCGGGATCGCGGTGCGCGCCGCCGACCGGCTCCGCCACGATCCGATCAATGACGCCGAAGCGCGCGAGATCCTGCGCGGTGATCTTCATGCTGGTCGCCGCTTCCTGCGCCTTGGTGGTGTCGCGCCACAGGATCGAGGCGGCGCCTTCCGGCGAGATCACGCTGTAAAAAGAATGCTCGAGCATCAAGACCCGGCTCGCGGTCGCGATCGCGATCGCACCGCCCGAGCCGCCGACGCCGATGATCAGCGCGACATTGGGCACGCTCAGGCCGAGGCAGCAGTCGGTCGAGCGCGCGATCGCCTCGGCCTGTCCGCGCTCCTCGGCGCCGATCCCGGGATAGGCGCCTTCGGTGTCGACCAACGACAGCACCGGAATGCCGAAGCGGTCGGCCATCTCCATCAGGCGCACCGCCTTGCGGTAGCCTTCCGGCCGCGCCATGCCGAAATTGTGTTTGAGGCGGTCTTCAGTGGTCGAGCCCTTCTCGTGACCGAGGATGCAGATGCTCTCGCCGCGGAAGCGGCCGAACCCGCCGACGATCGCATCGTCGTCGCCGAATTTGCGGTCGCCGGAGAGCGGAACGAAGTCGGTGATCAGCGTGCCGATATAGTCGATGCAGCGCGGCCTTTCGTGGTGACGAGCAACAAGCGTCTTCTGCCAGGGCGTGAGGTTGGCGTAGAGCTCCTTCAGCGTCTGCGCCGCCTTGGCTTCGAGCCGCGCGATCTCCTCACCGATGGCTGCCGACGTCTCGCCGGTCTGCAGTGCGCGCAATTCCTCGACCTGGGCCTCGATCTCGGCCACCGGCTTTTCGAAGTCTAGGTAGATGCGCATCGGCTCGGTCTGGTCTCAGGTGTTACATCAATCAATAGATAGATGACGTCATTGAGGGTGCGCAAAAAGGCGCGGCCCTCCTGGAATGATGGAAGATGGTTTACCGGATCACACATCCGGACGCTTGTAGTTAAGGCTCGCGCCACCCTTCTGCGACTGCAGATAGCCTTCGACATCGCTGAGCGGGTCCATGACGCGGCGCAAGCGCTGGCCAACGAGCTGGTCGAGCTTGATCGCCTGCGACAGCGAGAGGTCGCGGCCCATCTGCACGGTGATCTTGTGATGTTCCAAGGGAGCAAGATGCCGCGATGCGAGGTCGCGCGCGAACGCCGTGGTGTGCGACTCGAGCTTGTCCGCCGGCACCGCCTCGCTGACGATGCCGAGCGCGTCGGCCTCCTTGCCAGTGACGTTCTTGCCGCCCAGCGCGATCAGCGAGAGTTTCTTCACCGGCAGCCCGGAATGCAGGAGTGTCGCGGTTACGAGCTGGCCGAATGAGCCGCGCAGCACCTCGGGCATGCCGAGCTGCGCGTCCTCGGCCGCGAACACGATATCGTGGCAGTTCATGATGCCGAGCGCGCCGCCAAGGCAATAGCCGTGCACCTGCGCGATCATGATGCGCGGAAAGGCACGGATATCCTCCGCGATCTGAATGGTGAGGTTCGGCCGGTCCCAGTCGAGCATCGGCCCGTTCGAGACTTCGCGCAGAAACGTCAAATCCAGCCCGGACGAATAGACCTTGCCGGCGCCGCGGGTGATGACGATCTTGAGCTCCTTGTCGGCGCGGATGATGTCGAGCGACTCAAGAAAGGCGTTGCACAACGCCCGGTTCCAGCAGTTGCGCTTGTCCGGGCGGTTGAGCGTGATGCGCGCGACGCCGGCGTCCTCAAGACGCTCCAGATAGAGCTCGGGCCACTCTTTGAGCTTGGTCCAAGAATCGGACACAGTGTCGGACGTGGTGTTGGGCATGGTGCCTCCGCGCGTTTGCGGGGCTGTTATGGCGCGGCGGGCGGAGCGATGTCCAGGGCGGCAGGTCCGGGCATCAGTCGTCAGGCCAGGCAGCGCGATCGTTCAGGTCTCGCCCAGCGGGTGCAAATCGCGCACCAGGCTTTTCAGCCGCTCCTCCAGCACATGCGTATAGATCTGCGTGGTCGAGATATCGGCATGGCCGAGCAGTGTCTGCACGATGCGCAGGTCCGCGCCGTTGTGCAGCAGGTGGCTGGCAAACGCATGCCGCAGCACGTGCGGGCTCACTTGCTCGGCGCGCAAGCTCGCGCTCGCGGCGAGTGCCTTCAGCTCGCGGGCAAAATGCTGGCGGGTGAGGTGACCGCTGTCGCCGAATGAGGGAAACAGCCACTTCGATGTCGCGATCTTCGCTTTCACCGGCTTGCCGTCGGCGTCATGCCCGCCGTCCGCCAGCAGCGCGCGATACTCCGCCATCGCAGTCTTGGCGGCGTCGTTGAGTGGCACGAGCCGTTCCTTGCCGCCCTTGCCGCGCACCACCAGCATGCGGGCATTGCGCTCCGCTGCCGAGATCGGCAGCGACACCAACTCCGACACCCGCAGTCCGGTGGCGTAGACCAGCTCCAGCAGCGCATTGAGCCGCGCCGCTCGCAGGCGTTCTCCCGGTGTCCGTCCCGCGGCGACCACTGCGCGTGCGGCAGCGAGCAGGCGATCGACCTCATTCACGCCGAGCACCTTCGGCAGCGCGCGTCCGCGCCTGGGCCCTTCGATGACGGCGGCGGGATCGTCGCCGCGCTGACCTTCCGCATAGTGGAAGCGATAGAGCTGCCGGATCGCAGACAGCCGGCGCGCGACCGACGCTGCGGCGAAGCCCCGTTTCGAGAGCGATTGCAGATAGGAGCGCACGTCGTCGGTTGACGCGTCGGCGACGGTGCCGCGCTTGCCGGCGAGATATATGGAGAAATCCTCAAGGTCGCGCCGATACGCTCCGAGCGTGTTCTCACCCGCGCCGCGCTCGGCCGCGAGCATATCGAGGAAGAGCTCGATCTGGATGTCATCGGAGTGTCGCGCCGGGCGGGCCATCGGCGGCTGCGCTTTCGTTTATTTCTGTTTCAAGAACCGGTCGGGCGGGATCGTCACGGTGATTTCGCGCAGCGGCGGATTGTAGAACTGCGCAATCGCGAACATGGCGCCGTAGATCAGGCCGCCCATGATGGCGACGGACACGAGAAATCGGAACAGGCTGGGCATGCGGGCGCTCGATCCGGCGTCATCCTGAATCGGGACGCTGACTGGTGTGGCGGTTCAGAAGCCCGCAAAATTGTGCCGGCGAGTCCGAATTGCGGACTTCTGAACCTAAGCCACACTAGAATCAACGAGTTGCTAGTGTCCTTCGATTCCGAAGTTCGTATTGGAGGCCGCCGAGAAATCGTACGAACTTCGGAATCGGGACACTAGTGTTGATTGCCACTGAAAGGTGAAAAAACTACGTCGAATCGTCCCTGATAAGAGGCTCGATCCCCGTGAATGGATGGTCTATTGAGACGGGACCGCACGAGTGTGGCGGTTCAGAAGTCCGCAACATTGTTGCGGCGGGTTCGAATTGCGGACTTCTGAACCGAGCCTCGATTCCGAAGGTCGTATAAGTACTTCGGAATCGGTCCACGAGCGGGATTCGCGTTCAGGATTCGCGCCCAGGATTCGCGCCTATGTCCAATCCGGCAGCGTCAAATCCGGCATCGCCGCAGCCGGTGGCGCACCATTCCGACGGCAACGCGGTGGAGACCGCCATTCTGAACGCGCTCGGAGCGCGTTCAGTGGTGCTCGTCGGCATGATGGGTGCCGGCAAGTCCTCGATCGGCCGTCGGCTGGCCACGCGGCTCGCGATCCCGTTTGTGGATGCCGACGCCGAGATCGAGAAGGCCGCCGGCATGTCGATCCCCGATATTTTCGCCACCCGTGGCGAGCCTGATTTCCGTGCCGGCGAGGCACGCGTGATCGCGCGGCTGCTGGACGGGGGTCCGCAGGTGCTGGCGACCGGCGGTGGCGCCTTCATGAATTCCGACACCCGTGCTGCGATCAGCGCCAAGGGCGTATCGGTCTGGCTCAACGCAGATCTCGACACGCTGATGCGCCGGATCAAGCGCCGTCACGACCGGCCGTTGCTGCACACCGACGACCCCGCCGAAACCTTGCGGCAGCTCATCGATGCGCGCTATCCGATCTACGGGCTCGCCGATTTCACAGTGCAATCGCGTGAAGTGCCGCACGATAAGATCGTGGACGAGATCGTTGCGATGCTGGGTGCGCGGCCGTTGCCGCGCAGCGCGGCAACCTCCGACGCCACGAAGGGAGATATTGCATCATGACCGCGCCGCTGCGAGCAGGCGACCCAATCGTTGTCGATGTCGCGCTCGGCGATCGCAGCTACGACATCGTGATCGGCCGCGGTCAGCTGGCGTCGCTCGGCGCGCGCGTCGCGACATTGCGTCCGGGCGCCAAGCTCGCGATCGTCAGTGACGAGAATGTTGCCACACGGCACCTCGATGCAGCGGTCGCCGCCGTCAAGGCGAGTGCGCCGCAGGTGTCCACCGTCGTGCTGCCGCCGGGCGAGAGCACGAAGTCGTTCACGCATCTGGCCTCGCTCTGTGACGAGCTGATCTCGCAGCGGATCGAGCGCAGCGATCTCGTTGTCGCGCTGGGTGGCGGCGTGATCGGCGATCTTACCGGTTTTGCCGCCGCCATCGTGCGGCGCGGCCTCGATTACGTGCAGGTGCCGACCTCGCTGCTGGCGCAAGTCGATTCCTCCGTCGGCGGCAAGACCGCGATCGACTCGCCACAAGGCAAGAACCTGATCGGCGCATTCCACCAGCCGGTGCTGGTCATCGCCGACACCGCGCTGCTGGATACGTTGCCGGCGCGCGAGTTCCGTGCCGGCTATGCCGAGGTCGCGAAATATGGACTGCTCGGCGATGCCGCCTTCTTCGCGTGGCTGGAGGCGAACTGGAAGGATGTCTTCGCCGGCGGCCCTGCGCGCGAGCATGCGATCGCGACGAGCTGCCGCGCCAAGGCCGCGATCGTGGCGCGCGACGAGCGCGAGACCGGCGACCGCATGCTGCTCAATCTCGGCCACACCTTCGGCCATGCGCTGGAGGCCGACGCCGGCTACTCCGATCGGCTGTTGCATGGCGAAGCGATCGCGATCGGGATGGCGCTCGCGTTCGAGTTCTCGGCACGCCGCGGCCTGCTGCCGACGGCGGAGGCGGAGCGTGCGGTCAGCCATCTGGCCACCGTCGGCCTGCCGACCCGCATTTCGGACGTGCCCGGCGGCGTTTCCGATATTGACCGGCTGATGACGCTCATCGCCCAGGACAAGAAAGTCGCGCGTAGTAAGCTGACGTTCATCCTGGCGCGCGGAGTCGGGAATGCCTTCATTGCAAAAGACGTTGATGCTGCCGACGTCCGTGCCTTTCTGGCAGAGAAGCTCGCATAAGCGGTAAGCCATGTTGACCGAAGACTGGATCGCATTGGCCGCCATCCTCGTCTGTCTCGCCTTCTCGTTTTTCTTTTCTGCGAGCGAGACGTCGCTGACGGCGGTCTCGCGCGCGCGGTTGCTGCGGCTGGAGAAGTCAGGCAAACGGCGCGCGCGCCTTGTCGCCAACCTGCTCGAAATCCGCGAACGCACGATCGGCGCGATCTTGGCCGGCAATAATGTGGTGAATATCGCGGCGACTGCGCTGACCACTGGGCTCCTGCTCTCGTGGTTCGGCGATGTCGGCGCGCTCTACGCCACCGCGATCATGACGGTCGTCGTGGTGGTGTTCACCGAGGTGCTGCCGAAGACGCTCGCGATCAATGCCCCGGAGCGGGTGGCGCTTCTGGTCGTCCGGCCGATCTCCTGGACGGTGCGCCTGTTCGGGCCGCTGCTGATCGGGATCGAGGGCCTCGTCCGATTCATCCTCACGCTGTTCGGCGTGAAGATGGGCACCGACCAGGCCTTCCTGTCGGCGCATGAAGAGCTGCGCGGGCAGGTCGACCTCCTGCACAAGGAAGGCAGCGTCGAGAAGCATGACCGCGACATGTTCGGCGGGCTGCTCGACTTGCGCGATCTCGTCGTCTCCGACGTGATGATCCATCGCACCGAGATGATCACTGCTTGCGCCGACGATCCGCCCGAGGACGTGGTCAAGGAGGTGTTGGAATCGCCGGTGACCCGGGTGCCGCTCTGGAGCGAGCGTCCGGAGAACATCATCGGCATCCTGCATGCGAAGGACCTGTTGCGGGCTTTGCAGGATACCGACCGCGACCCTACCAAGATCGACGTCAAGGCGATTGCGCGTCCGCCGTGGTTCGTGCCCGATATTCGCCCGCTCTCCGAACAGCTAAAGGCGTTCCGCCGGCGCAAGACCCCGTTCGCCCTGGTCGTCGACGAATACGGCGAGGTGATGGGCCTGGTGACCCTTGAGGACATCCTCGAGGAGATTGTCGGCGACATCACTGATGAGCATGACGTCGTGGTGCCGGGGGTGCGGCCGCTGCCCGACGGTTCCGTCAATGTGGATGGCGGCGTGCCGATCCGCGATCTCAACCGCGCAATGGATTGGCGCCTGCCGGACGACGAGGCAACGACGATCGCTGGTCTTGTGATCCACGAGGCACGCTCAATCCCAGAGCCGGGGCAAAGCTTCACGTTCCACGGCTTCCGTTTCAACGTGCTGCGCCGCGAGCGCAACCGCATCACCGCGCTGCGCATCACGCCGCTGATGCGCAAGGCGGCGAAAGCGGCGTAGGCGCGCCACCCGCGCCGGCGAACCATCCAAGAAGCATTGGAATCAATTCAAGGCAGGGCCTATCATCCCCCCGAAAATCCAGGGCTGACTGGATGCCCGCCTTGTGCGGGCACAATCGTAAAGGGGAAACGCCGTGGCGATGTTGCATCGATTCATCGTGGGCCTGTTTGCGATCTCGTTTGCGTCCGCCGTGCAGGCGCAAACCTATCCTGACCGCCCAATCCGGCTGATTGCGCCGTTCCCGGCGGGCGGGCTCGCCGACGTGCTGGCGCGCGCGGTCGGCGATCAGATGACGAAATCGCTTGGACAGCCGGTCGTGATCGAAAACCGCGCTGGCGCTGGCGGCAATACGGGTGCCGCCGCGGTCGCGACCGCGGCGCCCGACGGCTACACGCTCTTGATGTCGTCGGCCGGCATCCTCACCGCCAATCCGTTCCTCTATTCGAAAATGCCATTCGACGTCGAGACTGCATTCATTCCGATCTCCAACGTGGCCGAAATGTCGATGCTCCTCGTCGTGCATCCGAAGGTCGAGGCGAAGACGCTCAAGGATTTCGTCGCGCTCGCCAAAGCGCGGCCGGGCAAGCTCAATTTCGGCTCGCCCGGCATCGGTACCACGGGCCATCTCGGGCTGGCGATGTTCACGCATGCCACCGGCGTCAAGATTACGCATGTGCCTTATCGCGGTGCTGCGCCGGCGGTGCAGGATCTGATCGCCGGCCAGATCGACGGTGTGGTGGACAATCCGCCGACCGTCATCTCGCACATCCAGAGCGGCAAGCTGCGCCCGCTGGCGGTGGCCGCGAAGTCGCGCATGACGCTGCTGCCGGACGTGCCGACCGCGGCCGAAGGCGGTGTCGCCAATTATGAGGCGTCATCCTGGTTTGGCATCGCCGCGCCGGCCGGCACGCCGGGCGCGATCATCGCGCGGCTGCACAAGGAGATCGCCGCGGCGGTGCGCAACCCTGCGATGCAGGAGCGGTTCGCGAAATCCGGCGCGCGCCTCGTCGGCGACACGCCGCAGGAGTTCGCGGCGCAAATCCGCGCCGAACGCGCGCGCTGGGGCGAGATCATCAAGGCGACGGGCATCAAGGCGGAGTAAGTATGACCTCATGAACATGATTCGAATGACCGCGACCGGCGTGGCGCTCGCCGCAGGCCTCCTTGCTTTTGGACCGCGCCTCGATGCCCAAGAGGCCGCGGCCGCCGCCAAGGTCAGGGCCTCGCGCATCTTCTCGGCGACGACAACGGCCAACGGGCAGCCGATCAAACTGCCGCAGGGCGACGCCGAGGTGGTCGTCTGGACGTACGATATCCCGGTCGGGGCGCGGCTGCCGGTGCATAAGCATCCGTTCCCGCGCTACGCTTATGTGCTGCAAGGAATGTTGCAGGTCACAGACGTCGAGATGTCCCGCACCTCGGACTACAAGGCCGGCGACTTCATCGTCGAGATGGTCGACGCCTGGCACTATGGAGCGAACACCGGGAGCGAGCCAGTGCGGCTTCTGGTCGTCGATCAGGTCGACAAGGGACAGGCCAATACCATCCTGCGATACTGAAGCGCTCGACCGCTTCGATTGCCGGGCAGGAAGGCCGATCCGCTCGTCTATGCCCATGCCGGGCCCGGCAGCGGCGGCCATCTTGCGATGGAATAGACTGCGGTCTCGCTAGTTGGCATGCCGCGACCAATCGGCGGAGCGCAACATTTTCACCACCAAAGCTGCCACCGCGCTGCCCTGGCGTCCGGCCACGCATAGAGGTGAACGGGCCGTGCTGGAAGAGCGCTTTAGCGCGCTCTGTCGTTGAGGCACCCGCTGATGAAATTCATCGGCGAGTGGCCTCGTGCTCATAATCAACCAAACGTGGCGATCAATCACGTCCCTGCGATCGGGAGCGTGTGTTTGGCACACGGTACTGTGATGCAATCGCACGCAACCTTCTGTCGGGTGCTTTCGAACTTACGGGGCAGATGAGCAGCAAGGCTCATCAACAACCAACCAGCCCTTACGGAGACAGCACCATGACCATCAAGACCAAGCTCATCCTCTCGGCCGCCCTTGTTGCGCTTCTCTCGGCGCCGGCCTCGGCGCGTATCGATGGCGACGAAGGCGGCGCGAGCGCCTTCCCTCGCTTCACCAAGGAGCGCACGCATATGACTGGCAGCGGTTTTGTCAGCCCGTCCGGCCACTTCATCAACCGGCCGTTTCATCAGCGTTAAGCGGCAAGCGGGACTTCGGCCACAATCGATTTGGCGGCGGGCATGAACCCCGCCGCCGTTTCGTTCGCGCCGCGCCTGGTCCGCTCCGGGCGTAGAGCCATAAGTTGCCAGCACAACGCGCCGACACCGCGCCGTGGGCGCGATGATGGTCATCTTATGATCTGCAAGACGTGTTCGATTCACGGCGCCGTGAGTCGGTACACACTGCCGTGATCAGCACACGCGGCTGTGATCAGCACACGGCGCTGTGATCGGATGCAGGCATAACGTTGCGCCATTTGTTTCCTAACTGAGGGGCAGATGAGCATGAGCGCTCATCTGCAACCTCCCTCAGGAGACAATCGAAATGAACATCAAGACCAAGCTCATCCTCGCAACGACAGCAGTTGCGCTTCTCTCGGCGCCGGCCTCGGCGCGCATCGAGGGTGATGAAGGTGGCGCCAGCGCATTTCCTCGGTTCAACAGCGAGCGCGACAGGACGAACGCCGCCTCGGCCTACGCCTCCGGTTACATTGTGCAGCCCGGCTACACCACGCAGCGTCAACACCGGGTGCGCCAGTCGCGTCCTCACCGGTACCGGTAACGTTCGGCGCAATTCTGACTGCTCCGGCGGCGGGCCTCGGCCCGCCGCCTTTTCATTCGTGTTTGGGCCTATGCCTGTTCCCCTGGCGCGTTCGCATGGATCGCCAGCGCATGTACGCCGCCCGCGAGTTCCTGCGCCAGCGCTGCATTGACCATGCGGTGGCGCTCGATCCGGCTCTTCCCTTGGAACGCCTCCGATACGATATAGACTCTGAAGTGGGTTTCTCCCTCCGGCCGGCTGCCGGCATGGCCCGCGTGCTGGTGCGATTCATCCTGCACGTCGAGGCGCACGGGCGCGAATGCTGCGCTAAGCTTCTCCGCAATGCGATCTTGGGTTTTCATGCCGTGCGAATACGGCTGTCATAACCTTGGGTCAATGCTGATGACGGATGCGCGGTACCATAGTTCCGCAATGTCAAGACTTGAAGGTTTCCACGCCGCGCCTGCATAATGATCGGTCATGTCCAGCGACTCGCCACTTTTTGATCGCATCCGGGTCAAGCCCGACCAGGACCGGCGTCTGCGCCAGCAGAACCCGCCCTGCGAATGGCCGGGCTGTGCCGGCGCCGCAACCCATCGCGCGCCGAAGGGGCGCGGCCGCGAGAACGAGTATTGGCGATTCTGCCTCGTCCACGTGCGCGAGTATAATCATTCCTACAATTTCTTCGCCGGTATGAGTACCGACGACATTGCGCGCTACCAGCGCGAGGCGGTCGTCGGCCATCGCCCGACCTGGAAGATGGGCATGAACGGGGGCAAGCCGACCGGGCGCTCGCGGGCGGCGCGGTTCAGTCCCGCCTTCGAGGAGGCCAGCGACCCGTACGGGCTGTTCGGGGATGCCCAGAACGGCGATCATCTGCGCCGGCGCGAGACGAGGGCCATCCGCAATGCCGAGCGCAAAGCGCTTGGCGCGCTGGGGTTCGAGGGGGAGGCGACCACGGCGCAGATCAAGGTTCGGTTCAAGGAACTGGTGAAGCGCCACCACCCGGATGCCAATGGCGGCGACCGCTCCAGCGAGGATCGCCTGCGCGAGATCATCCAGGCGTACAACTACCTCAAGTCGGTCGGCTTCAAGTAAACGGCCAATGCGGATTGGGCCACGGATCCCTACATAATACAGGGAGCCGGCAAGGCTCTACATGACGGCCCTACATGCCTGCGCCATGCGGTCCGCGCAGGCCGGCTGCGCGGGCGTTTTGTCCCGATTTACTTGAATTTGTGACTATTTCCGCCGAATTGTAGGCAGCTTCCGGACCGCTGCCACTTTTGCTAGGTTCGCCCGGATTTCCGGCCGCATTCTCGAACGATTCGGGTCTCGCGTGTTCCGAGACCACGGAGGAACAATGACTGTTGCAACACAAGACGTCGCCGGCCTGCCCGATATGAAAGTGTCGGTTCGCCAGCTGTTTGGCATCGACAGCGACATGGAGGTTCCGGCCTACTCCGAGCCCGACGATCACGTGCCGGATCTCGACCAGGACTATCGCTTCGACCGCGCCACGACGCTCGCGATCCTCGCCGGCTTCGCGCACAACCGGCGCGTCATCGTGTCCGGCTACCACGGCACCGGCAAGTCGACGCATGTCGAGCAGGTTGCGTCCCGTTTGAATTGGCCGTGCGTGCGCGTCAATCTCGATAGCCACATCAGCCGTATTGACCTGATCGGCAAGGACGCGATCGTCATCCGCGACGGCCAGCAGGTGACCGAGTTCCGCGACGGCATCCTGCCGTGGGCGTACCAGCACAACGTCGCGCTCTGCTTCGACGAATACGACGCCGGACGCCCGGACGTCATGTTCGTGATCCAACGCGTGCTGGAATCGTCCGGCCGGCTGACCCTGCTCGACCAGTCGCGCGTGATCAAGCCGCATCCGGCGTTCCGCCTGTTCGCCACCGCCAACACCGTCGGCCTCGGCGACACGTCGGGCCTCTATCATGGCACGCAGCAGATCAATCAGGCGCAGATGGACCGCTGGTCGATCGTGACCACGCTCAACTATCTGCCGCACGACAACGAGGTCGAGATCGTTCTCGCCAAGGCCAAGCACTACCGCACCGGCGAGGGCCGCGACATCGTCAACAAGATGGTGCGCGTTGCCGATCTGACCCGCAACGCATTCATGAACGGCGACATCTCGACCGTGATGAGCCCGCGCACGGTGATCACCTGGGCGGAGAACGCCGACATCTTCAAGGACGTCGGCTTCGCCTTCCGGCTCACCTTCCTCAACAAGTGCGACGAGCTCGAGCGGCCGATCATCGCCGAATTCTATCAGCGATGCTTCGGTGTCGAGCTGCCGGAAAGCTCGGTCAACGTGGCGCTGTCGTAATTCGTCATTCCGGGACGCGGGCGCGCCGCTCGCAGCCAAGTGTACGCAGGCTGCGTAAACTGGTCTGCGCCGGCGCCCCGGAATGACGTTGGAGATCGAATGTCCTCGAACATCAAACCGAAGACCCCGTCGCGAGAATCCCCGACCGAGCCGTTCAAGCGCGCGGTAACCGGCTGTCTGCGCGCGATCGCGCGCAAGGGCGAGCTCGAGGTCACCTTCGCCGCGGAGCGTCCCGGCGTCGTCGGCGCCAAGGTCCGCCTGCCGGAGCCCGCACGCAAGCTCCCGTTGCAGGAGGCGGCGATCGTACGCGGCCACGCGGACTCGATCGCGCTCAAGCTCGCCTGCCACGATCCCGGCGTGCACCGCAAGCTGGCGCCGGGCGGGCAGACCGCGCGCGCGGTGTTTGATGCGGTCGAGCAAGCCCGGGTCGAGGCGATCGGCGCGCGTCGCATGTCCGGCGTCGCCAAGAATCTGACCGCGATGCTCGACGACCGCTTCCATCGCGGCAAGTTCGACGAGGTGAGTGACCGCGCCGACGCGCCGATCGAGGACGCCCTTGCGATGCTGGTGCGCGAGCGTCTCACCGGGCAGGCACCGCCGACGGCGGCGAAGCGGCTGGTCGATCTGTGGCGTCCGTTGATCGAGGATCGTGCCGGTAAGGATCTCAACCGTCTCGAAAAGCTGATCGAGAACCAGGCGCTGTTCGGCGACGTCGTCCATGACCTGCTCGATTCACTCGACATGGGCGAGGACCGCACCTCCGACTCCGACGAGGAGGAAGGCGAGGAGGGTGAGCAGGATCGCCAGAAGGATGAGACCGGCGAAGAAGGCGAGGGCGCCGAGACCGAGGACGCGGAAGCGAGCACCGACGATTCCGCCGCCGCCGGCGAGGACATGTCGGAATCGACCTCAGAAGCGTCGGACGCGATGACGGCGGAGATGTCGGACGACGCGGAGATGGGCGACAGCGAGACGCCTGCGGAGGCGCGGCGCCCGGGGCAGCGTGGTCGGAACGAGCCGCGCGGGCCGGAATACCGCCCGTTCGTGACCCGCTTCGACGAGACCGTGGATGCCGACGAATTGTGCGACGCCGATGAGCTCGAGCGGTTGCGCGGCTATCTCGACAAGCAGCTTTCGCATCTCCAGGGCGTCGTGGCGCGGCTGGCGAATCGCCTGCAGCGTCGACTGATGGCCCAGCAAAGCCGCGCCTGGGAATTCGACCTCGAAGAGGGCCTGCTCGACACTGCGCGGCTGCCGCGCGTCGTGATGGACCCGCTGCATGCGCTCTCGTTCAAGCGCGAGAAGGACATGACCTTCCGCGATACCGTGGTGACGCTGCTGCTTGACAACTCCGGCTCGATGCGCGGACGCCCGATCACGGTGGCTGCGACCTGCGCCGACATCCTCGCGCGCACGCTTGAGCGCTGCGGCGTCAAGGTCGAGATCCTTGGCTTCACCACCCGTGCGTGGAAGGGAGGCCAATCGCGTGAGTCCTGGCTTGCCGCCGGCAAGCCCGCGAACCCGGGCCGGCTCAACGACATCCGCCACATCATCTATAAGTCGGCGGACGCGCCGTGGCGGCGCGCGCGCAAGAATCTCGGCCTGATGATGCGCGAGGGCCTGCTCAAGGAGAACATCGATGGTGAGGCGCTCGATTGGGCGCACAAGCGCCTGCTCGCCCGCACCGAGCAGCGCAAGATCCTGATGATGATCTCCGACGGTGCGCCGGTCGACGACTCGACGCTGTCGGTCAATCCCGGCAACTATCTCGAGCGCCACCTGCGCTGGATCATCGAGGATATCGAGCTGCGCTCGCCGGTGGAATTGATCGCCATCGGCATCGGTCATGACGTGACGCGCTACTATCGCCGCGCGGTCACGATCGTCGACGCCGAGGAACTCGGCGGCGCCATGACCGACAAGCTCGCCGAGCTGTTCGACGAGCATGCGGCGGCGGAACTGCGAGGCGCATCGCAGCCGCGGTCGAGCGCATGGTCGCGGGCATCGGCGCGCTTCCTCGATCCGGCCCCGGGGGCAAGGGGATAGGCACCACCCTCATGGCCAAGTTAAGCTTCAGCTGCGCCGCCGTCGCGCTGGTCGCGCTGCTGGCCGTTGCGCTGCTGGCCGTTACGCTGCCGGCGCCCGCGCCGGCCTCGAGGCAGGACGAGCGGCCGTCCGCGCCGTCCGCGATCGAGATCGACGCGCAGCCGGTTCCGTCATTCGACCACCGCGATCCCGATCGCCGGCGGTTCGGCATGCTCGATTTCCGCGGTGGGCTCGTGCTCACCTCGCCGTTCCGGGAATTCGGTGGCGTTTCCTCGATCAGCGTCGCGCCCGATGGCATGACTTTCGTCGCCGCGACCGACCGGAGCTGGTGGCTGCGCGGCCGCATCACCTACAACGGCACGCGGCCAACCGGCATCACGGATGCCGAAATGGCGCCGATGCTCGGCTCGGACGGACGCACGTTGGCGTCGCGGCGCTGGTACGACACCGAGGCGATGGCGCGCGCCGGGGGCACGATCTATGTCGGGATCGAACGCGTGCACCGCATCGTGCGTTTCGACTACGGCAAGAACGGCTTGTTGGCGCGGGCACGCCCGATCAAGGTGCCGCCCGCGTTCCGGTCGTTTCCCAACAACGGAAGCGTCGAGGCGCTCGCCTTCGTGCCACCCGGCTCACCGCTTGGTGGCACGCTGATCGCGATCGCGGAGCGCGGCCGTGATCGTGCCGGCAATCACTTGGCCTACCTGATCGGCGGCCCGCGGCCCGGGGCATTCGCGATCAAGCGAAGAAACGACTATGACGTCAGCGACGCCACGATCTTGCCGGGCGGCGACCTCGTCGTGCTGGAGCGCAAGTTCGGCTGGACCACCGGCCTCTTTATCCGTATCCGCCGGATTCCGATCGCCGAGGTGCGGCCCGGTGCGCTGGTCGACGGGGCGGTGCTGATCGAAGCCGATCTCGGCCAGCAGGTCGACAATATGGAGGGGATCAGTGCGCATCGCAGCAGCACTGGCGAGACCGTGCTGACGCTGACCTCGGACAACAATTTCTCGCCGCTGCAGCGCACGATGCTGCTGCAGTTCTCGCTGGCGGAGGAGTAAGGGCGCGCTCAGCACCATGACAAACGCGCCATCGCAATCGCCGGGACGGTCCGCGCCACGCGATCGGTGATCTGGTTCAAGGCATGTTGGCCGGCGACGAGAACGGCTTGGTAGCATCTACGACGAACATCACGAGCTGATCGAGATCCGTCATTCCATCGCTGAAGACAACCATCGGCGTATCGGGTCCATGTCCATTCATGGACTGGCTAGCGTCGGCGTAGGTGACGCCGTGCGGAGTCCTTTGTCCCAACCGGCCGGCCAGCACGTAAAAGGCTTCGGAGCCGGGGTGGGTGTGCACCGGAGTCTTAACCCCGGGCGGACCGCCGGCATGGTTGATCCGGAGCAGATATTCCGGCGCGGTGACCAGCGGGACGGGGCCGATCTCGGCCACCCGGTTGGCGCCTGCGGACGGTGCGCCCTTCGGGCCGAGTGTAAACAGCCAGGCCTTCCCGGAGACCTCGGCCGCAAGCCCCGTCGCACCGGCTCCGGCTTGCGCCTGCGCGAGCAAGGGGAAGATTTCGATCGTCCAGAACAGCGGCCCGGCGGGGAGCTGCTTCACCTTTTTCTCGGCAACGGGCTTGATCGTGAGCTGCTGCGCCGATGCCGCCGCAGTCGAGAACATCAATCCCGGAATCGCCGATAGCGTCAGCACCAGCGCGAGCAGGGTGGCGCGCCTGAGTTTGAATAGCGGGTGTTTCATTAGCGTGATCCTGTGCAGCGAAAGGGGCTCGCCACCAGCATGCGGGACCATCGTGATGTTGGCTTTCAGAAAGGCTTACCTTTCCGTCACGATTTCATTGATTCTCGTGCCGTGATATTTTTTTGAAGGCGTATCCGCCTGATTGGAACTCGACGTGCGATATGTGTTCGAGGACTACGCGCTTGACACCGATCGGCGCGAGTTGCTGCGCGCAGCCGGTCCGGTTTCGGTCGAACCGCAGGTGTTCGACCTGCTGCGTTACCTGATCGAGAACCGCGAGCGCGTCGTCAGCCGGGCCGATCTTCTCGCCTCGGTGTGGCGGGGCCGCATCGTGTCGGATTCTGCGCTGAGCACCCGGATCAACGCCGCCCGTTCCGCGCTCGGCGACAACGGCGAAGTGCAACGGCTCATCAAGACGCTGCCGCGACGGGGCATACGGTTTGTCGGCGCCGTGCGAGAGGAGCCCGGGACCGCCGACGCGCGTCCAATGCACCTTTCGCCCGCCGGCTCCGACAAGCCGTCTATTGCAGTCCTGCCGTTTGAGAATCTCAGCGGCGACCCGGAACAGGATTACTTCACCGACGGCGTTGTCGAAGACATCACCACGGCCTTGTCGCGAAATCGCGCGTTCTTTGTTATCGCCCGCAACTCATCGTTCACGTACAAGAGCAGGCCGCTCAATACCCAGCGTGTCGCGCATGAGCTCGGCGTCCGCTATCTGCTGGAAGGCAGCGTGCGCAAATCGGGCGGCCGGGTGCGCGTCACCGGGCAGTTGATCGAGGCAGAATCCGGACGGCATCTTTGGGCCGACCGGTTTGACGCGGAGCTCGCGAACATCTTCGAGCTGCAGGATCAGGTCGTCACTCGTGTGGTGGGGGCGATCGCCCCACAGCTTGAGAAAGCGGAGATGGATCGCGCCAAGAAGGCTGCGACCGGCGATCTCGCGGCTTATGATCTCTATCTGCGCGGCCTTGCCAGCTGGAACCGCTGGACAAAGGAAGAAAATGCGAAGGCGCTGCAGCTCTTCTACGCCGCTATCGACAAGGATCGCGAGTTCTCGACTCCGTATGGGTTGGCGGGGTCCTGCTATCTTTTCGCAAAGGCGAGCGGCTGGACATCAAGCTTTGACGAAAAGGAAATCTCCCGCCTCGCAGACCACGCCGCCGACCTCGGGGTAGATGATCCCGTGGCGCTATGCTGGGCAGGACACGTGCACGCGTTCTTTTTCAAGGACGTCGATCGCGCGCTCCTGCTCATCGATCGCGCACTGGAGCTCGACGAGAACCTCGCGGTCGCCTGGCAGCGAAGCGGCTGGGTTCGCGGATATGCCGGCGATTCCGAAGGAGCCATCGCAAGCCTGAACCGGGCAATCCGGCTTAACCCGCTCGACCCTCGCGTTTTCCTTACGCAAAGTGCGATGGGCTTTGCTCATTTCATCGCCGGCCGCGACGACGAAGCGGCGCACTGGGCGGCGATGGCGCTGCGCATCAAGCCCAGCTGGTTGCCGGCGCTGCGCGTTGCCATTGCGGCGAACGCGATGGGCGGCCGGATCGATGAGACGAATCGCGCGCTGAAGGCGTATCTCGGAATCGATCCGGCGGTGAGCATCGCCAAAATCTGCGACTACTACCCGTTGCGCCATGAGGCCGACCGGCAGCGGCTGATCCTGGCCTTGCGCAAGGCAGGCCTGCCTGAATGAGGCCATGCGCGCGCGATTCAGAAATCGTGCCTGAGTTTGCGTCGGTGGGTGGAAGCTGAGTCAGCTCGCCGCCGGAGCGGCAGCCTTCTTCTTCGCGATCTGGCGCTTGAGGTCGAGCGCCTTGGGCGAGAGCTCCGCGTCCTTGGCCTTGGCCAGGAATGCGTCGAGCCCGCCGCGATGATCGACCGATTTGAACGCGTTAGCCGAAACGCGCAGCCGCACCGAGCGCCCGAGCGCGTCGGACATCAGCGTCACGTTCAGGAGGTTGGGCAGGAACCGCCGCTTGGTCTTGATGTTCGAATGGGAGACCTTGTGGCCCACCTGGGCGCCCTTGCCGGTCAATTCACAACGTCGCGACATCACGAAAACCCTTAAATCCGGAGCCCTTGCGAGCGGTCGCCATTGTTCCGGGATGATGGGCCCGGGGCCGTGTGGCGGACAGCAGGCTCGCTTGGAGACCGCGGACGTATAGGAATGGGGCCACAAGGTCAAGCAGCGGACCGGCCGCCGGGGGTACGCCAAAGCGCGGCCCCGGAATGCGCCCGGTTCCCGGATTTGCCTTGATCGGGTCAAGATGACACGGCAAACCGTGACTGGGGCGGATCGCTGAAATCGTTATTGAAGCCCCGAGAGCCGTGGTCCGACGCATGCCCCGGGGCGGGCGCGGCCCGCCACGGCCAGACCTAACCGCGGAATGACCGTGGACTAACGGGGTCGTCGATTTTGATGTCGCAACATCTTCTCCGACGTATGGTGCTCGCAGGCGCGTCCCTTGGTACATTCCTTGGCGCGGAGCTGGTGTACGGCGGCAGCGCGGCCTGGACGCAGGGCAGCCTCGACGCGCAGTATCAGGTCACACTGGGTGGCGTTTCGTTCGGCAAAGGGGCTTGGCGGATTCAGGTCAGCGACGACCATTTCACGGCGTCGGTGAACGGGACGACGACGGGCGTGATGCGTCTGTTCACCACCGGGCGCGGCGCCAGCGTCTCGCGCGGCTCGGTGACCCGCGGTGCGCTTCATGCATCGTCCTATTCCTCCAGCATCGCGACCGACAAGAAATACGACGAAGTCCGCATGCAATTGAGCTCCGGCAGCGTCAAGGACTATATGGCGGAACCGCCGACCACGCCGGATCCCCAGCGGGTGCCGGTGAAGGACGTGCATCGCCGCAACGTGGTCGACCCAATGACCGCCGCGATCATGCGCGTCCCCGGGACTGGAGACACGTTCGTGCCGCAGGCGTGCAATCGCAAGCTCTCGGTGTTCGACGGCCGCATGCGCTACGACCTCCAGCTCGCATACAAGCGTCTCGACCGGGTCAAATCCCAGAGGGGCTATCAGGGCACTGTCGTCGTGTGTTCCGTCACGTTCGCTCCGATCGCGGGCCACGTGCCGAGCCGGCCGGCCATCAAATATCTGGTCCAGTTGCGCGAGGCTGAGATGTGGCTTGCACCGATCGCCGGAACGCGGTTGATGGTGCCGTATCGGATTTCGCTGCCGACCCCCCTTGGCCAGGGCGTGCTGCAGGCGACGCAGTTCCTGACGGTTCCGCGGTCGCCTCGCCCGACGCCGACCAGCGCCCGGTCGCAATAGCGGGTTGGTGAGGGGTTAACAGCATCATTCAAATGCGCCGAACCGGCCGGACCGCAAAAACGAGATTTAGTGGCCCTCAGTCGAGTGGGCGCGAGATATGGCAGTGAACGAAATCCGACTGGGAGCGAGTCAGCGATTCGGCCGCGATTCGTTCCAGACTCGTTCTACAGCTTAACCACAGGCTTTTCCCGCGTCGCATTGTGGTACAGAAGAGGCTTGGAGAGGGTGGCGGCCCTTTCCCTTCCCCCGGACCTGAAATGGCAATTTCATTTTCTTCGCCGAGCAACCGGGACGCCCGTGCCCGCGGTACGGGCGTTACGGCGGTGCTCGGACCAACCAACACCGGCAAGACCCATCTCGCGATCGAGCGCATGCTCGCGCATTCGAGCGGCATGATCGGGCTGCCACTGCGGCTTCTGGCGCGCGAGGTCTACAACAAGTGCATCGAGCGAGTCGGGCCCGAGAACGTCGCGCTCGTTACCGGCGAGGAGAAGATCAAGCCGGCGAATCCGCGCTTCTGGGTTGCGACCGTCGAAGCGATGCCGCGCGATATCGATGTGGCCTTCGTCGCCATCGACGAGGTGCAGCTCGGCGCCGATCTCGAGCGTGGCCATGTGTTCACCGACCGCATGCTCAACCAGCGCGGTCGCGAAGAGACGCTGGTGCTTGGCGCCGCGACCGTGCGGCCGATGGTCGAGCGGCTGCTCCCGGGTGCACATGTGCTCACGCGTCCGCGGCTCTCCCAGCTCACCTTCGCCGGCGAGAAGAAGCTGACCCGCCTGCCGCGCCGCTCCGCGGTGGTCGCGTTCTCGGCGGAAGAAGTCTACGCGATCGCAGAGCTGATCCGCCGCCAGCGCGGCGGCGCTGCGGTGGTGCTCGGCGGGCTGTCGCCGCGCACACGCAATGCCCAGGTCGCGCTCTATCAGTCGGGTGACGTCGAATACATGGTCGCAACCGACGCGATCGGAATGGGCCTCAATCTCGACATCGATCACCTCGCCTTCGCCGCCGATCGCAAGTTCGACGGTTATCAGTTCCGCAAGCTCAATCCGTCCGAGCTTGCGCAGATCGCAGGGCGCGCCGGTCGTGCCACCCGCGATGGCACCTTCGGCACGACAGGCCGCTGCCCGCCGTTCGATACCGAGATCGTGCAGGCATTGGAGAGCCATTCGTTCGAGCCGTTGAAACAATTGCAGTGGCGCAATACCGCGCTCGATTTCATGTCGGTCGGCGCATTGCAGGCATCGCTGTCCGAGGTGCCGAAGGAAAACGGTCTCACCCGCGCGCCGGTCGCCGAGGACATCCTGGTGCTCGATCACGCCTCGCGCGACGAGGATGTGCGCGACATGGCGACCACGCCGGAGGCGGTGGCGCGGTTGTGGGAGGTTTGCCAAGTCCCGGACTACCGCAAGATCTCGCCTGCGTCCCACGCCGAACTCGCGATGACGTTGTTCGGCTTTCTGATGCGCGAGGGCAAGGTCCCGACCGACTGGTTTGCGAAGCAGGTGGATGAGGCCGATCGCGACGACGGCGACATCGACACGCTGTCGAATCGCATTGCGCATATCCGCACCTGGACCTTCGCCGCCAACCGGCTCGACTGGCTCGCCGACCCGGAGCATTGGCAGGAGCGCACGCGCGCGGTCGAAGACAAACTCTCCGATGCGTTGCATGAGCGGCTGACCGAGCGCTTCGTCGATCGTCGCACCAGCGTGCTGATGCGGCGCATGCGCGAAAACACCGCGCTCGAAACCGACATCGCCAAGACCGGCGAAGTCGTGGTCGAAGGCCACAAGCTTGGACGCCTCGACGGCTTCTCGTTCACGCCCGAGGCATCCGCTGCGGGCTCGGAGGCCAAGGCATTGGCCGGCGCAGCGCAAAAGGCGCTGGCGGGCGAGATCGATGCGCGCGCCGGCCGCCTCGCGCGCGCCAACGACGATCAGTTTGTGCTGGCGACCGATGGCATCATTCGCTGGCAGGGCCAGCCGGTCGGCCGCATCGTTGCCGCCGAGGAGGCGCTCAAGCCGCGCGTGCGCATCATCGCCGACGAGCAGCTCACCGGCGCGCCGCGCGACAACGTGCAGGCGCGGCTCGATGCGTGGCTCAAGGCCCATGTCGAGAAGCTGCTCGGCCCGCTGTTCCAGCTTGCCAATGCCGAGGACGTGACCGGACTCGCGCGCGGCATCGCGTTCCAGCTTGCGGAGTCGCTCGGCGTGATCGAGCGCGGCAAGATCGCCGACGACGTCAAGTCGCTCGACCAGACCGCGCGCGCGTCGCTGCGCAAATACGGCGTGCGGTTCGGCGCCTATCACATCTATGTGCCGGCGCTGCTCAAGCCGGCGCCGCGCGTGCTCGCGACCCAGCTCTCCGCGCTCAAGCAGGAGGACTCTGGGAGCAAGGGCCTCGACGTCATCCTGCAGCTTGCCGCGTCGGGTCGCACCTCGATCGCCGCCGACAAGACGATCGCGCACGAACTCTATCGCATCGCGGGTTTCCGCGTCTGCGGCGAGCGCGCGGTGCGGGTCGACATTCTCGAGCGGCTCGCCGATATCATCCGTCCGGCGCTCGCCTGGCGGCCGGGCGCTCCCGGTCCGCGTCCGGCGGCCACTGCCGACCGCTTCGGCTTTACGGTGACGACGGCGATGACCTCGCTCGCAGGCTGTTCGGGCGAAGACTTCGCATCGGTGCTGCGCGCGCTCGGCTATCGCATGGAGAAGCGTCCGAAGCCGCCGCCGGAGCCGGCAGTCGAGACGCCCGCGGTCGAGATGGCCGTTGCCGACGTGGGCGCTGACGCGACTGCGCCTGCTGAGAGCACACCCGCCGAGACCGCCCCAGTCGAAGCAGTCAGCGCTGATGCGGTGGGGACGGAAGCACCGGTGACCGATGCGGCGGCTGTCGACGTCACGCCCTTGGTCGCCGATGTTGCGCCCGAGGCTGCGCAGGCGGTTGACACGCCAAACATGGAAGCGACCGAAGCGGCGGAAACGCCTGCTGAGTCGGCTCCGCCGGCCGCCGAAGCGAGCGCGGCGGCGCCCTCGGAACCGTCCGTAGAGCAAGCCGCCGCGCCCGCGCAAGCGGAGCAGGAGTTCATCGAGGTGTGGCGACCGGGTCGCCCGGAGGGTCAGCGTCCGCGCGGGCCGCGCCCGCAGCACGACGCCAAGGGCCGTCATGAGGGCCGTCATGAGGCCCCTCGCGGGCCGCGCCGCCCGCGGCATGCTCCACAAGCCGCCGCAGCCGCCAACGGCGCACCGGCATCGGCGGAGGGCGTGGCCGCAGCTGCGGCCGGTGTGCCTGCCGAAGGAGCGCCCGCGTCCGAGCAGGCGCGGCCGTGGCGGCGCGACGATCGCAAAGGCCGCGATCACGAGCGACGCGATGACGGTCGACATGAACGCGGCACCCGGCCGCAATCTCCCGGCCGGCCGCAGCGCGATGATCGCAGCGGTGGCCGCCCGCAGCGCGGCGAACGCCCCCCGCGCAGCGATCGTCCGGACCGCGACCCCGAACTGCGTGCAAAATACATCAAGGGCCGGGACGGCCGTGAGCGGCGCGAGCAGCAGCAGGCGGATCCCAACTCGCCGTTCGCCAAGCTCGCGGCGCTCAAGGCGCAACTCGAGTCGAACAAGGAGCCGAGCTAGGCGTTATCTTTTGGATCGGCAGCGCATCGATAAGTGGCTGTGGCACGCGCGGGTGGTGCGCACCCGCAGCGCCGCAGCTGCGCTCGCTGCCTCCGGTCACGTCCGTCTCAACAGCCAACGCATCGATGCGGCGAGCCACACGGTCCGTGCCGGTGACGTTGTGACCATCGCGCTTGACCGCACCGTGCGCGTGCTCCGGGTGGCGGGCTTTGCGGAGCGGCGCGGATCGTCGGATGCGGCGCGGCTGCTTTACGAGGATGTGAGTCCGGCGCCGGTGCAGCCGAAGTCGGAACCTCCGCCGCCGGGCGAGCGGGCCCCTGGCGCCGGACGTCCCACCAAGCAAGAGCGCCGCGCGATCGGCCGTTTCACGGGTGAGGACAGGGAATAGCCGGCTGGAGCTGGGCTGCGCTGACAGTGCATCACTTGCCCACCTTGTTCCCTTGCGCTACTCAGCCCCCGCGACATCCGGAGTTTGTGATGACCTACGTCGTCGTCGAAGGCTGCATTAAGTGCAAGTTCATGGACTGCGTCGAGGTGTGCCCCGTGGATTGCTTCTACGAGGGCGAGAACATGCTCGTCATTCATCCCGACGAATGCATCGACTGCGGCGTTTGCGAGCCGGAATGCCCGATTGAGGCGATCAAGCCGGACACCGAGCCGGGGCTTGAGCGCTTCCTGAGCCTCAATGCGGAGTTCGCAAAGGTCTGGCCGAACATCACGGCGAAGAAGCCGTCGCCCCCGGATGCGAAGGATTGGGAAGGTGTTCCCGAAAAGCTTGAAAAGCATTTTTCGCCGGAACCGGGAGAGGGGGACTAATATTCACATTGTGCCGTAGCAATATTCAGTGCCTAAAAACTTCGACGTGTTAACCAACTGGCGGTAATTTAATCACGGCGCATGACTGAAATACCGTTTTGCGACGCGATAACGCTTTGATTTTTGCGGAAAATGTGTTAGATATGCGAAAAATGAGTGAAAGCCCCGCATCCGAAGGCGCTCCCACAGGGCGCATGCTTCTTCGGGGTTAATTTTCCGAGGAACCGTCACTAGAGGCGTGAGACCCACGTAGTGTGCCGTGGCAGGCAAGACGCGTCATCGTACTAAGAAGTCCCCCGCCGCAACCCGGCGGGCCAAGAAAGCCGGCTCGCGCCGGAGGACTACACCCGCTGCTCGCGGCCATACCCGCGGTCGAGCCCCCGTGACCAGCCTCCGGCGCAAACCGGAGGCCGAAGGAGCAACTCTCGGAATGACCACCAAGAAGACCACTCAACGGCAAGGCTTCAAGACCAACGAGTACATCGTGTATCCCGCGCATGGCGTGGGCCAGATCATCGCGATCGAGGAGCAGGAGGTCGCCGGCCTGAAGCTTGAGTTGTTCGTGATCAACTTCGTCAAAGACAAGATGACGCTGCGCGTCCCCACCGCGAAGGCGGCGTCCGTCGGCATGCGTAAGCTCGCCGAGGGCACGCTCGTCAAGCGTGCGCTCGAGACGCTCAAGGGCCGGGCTCGCGTCAAGCGCACCATGTGGTCGCGGCGCGCGCAGGAATACGAGGCGAAGATCAATTCCGGCGACATCGTCGCCATCGCGGAGGTGGTGCGCGACCTGTTCCGTTCGGAGTCGCAGCCGGAGCAGTCCTATTCCGAGCGTCAGCTTTACGAGGCCGCGCTCGACCGGCTCTCGCGCGAGATCGCTGCCGTGCAGCGCGTGACCGAGACCGAGGCGATCAAAGAGATCGAGGCCGCCCTTGCCAAGGGACCGCGCCGCGGTCCGGCCAAGACGGCTGAAGAGTTGGTCGAGGACGAGGCGGCGTAAGCCTCTGTTAACTGCAAGCGAATTAAGTCGAGGCCCGGCGGTACTGCCGGGCCTCTTTCGTTTCCGCCGGCCAGTTCTTGGAATCCGGTGCGGGGCTACCGGTTGCCGGAGTTGCGGCGCGCTGTGTCATGCGGGCAGGATTCGAGCCGGGGACGGGCAAGAATATCACGGTCAAGTCATATTGTTGCTCCGATTGGGGTCGACGGTGACGGGATCGGGTGATCGCGAACGGGGGTTTGCGTTTGAAAGCAGGTCGATTCTTCGCGTGCGTCGCCATGGTTGGCGTGGGCGCGATCGCCGGTACACTGTCCGGCGGATTAACCAACGCAGCGCGTTCGCCGGAGGCCGGTCCTGGCGGGGCCGCAATCGACCATAGCCCGTCTATTGCGCGGGCCGCCTCCGAGACATCAGACCAGAATTCCAAAGACCAGAATTCCAAAGACCAGAATTCCAAAGACCAGAATTCCAAAGACCAGAATTCCAATATGACGGTCGTCAGCATGACGGCGAAGCAGCCTTCGCGCGCCGCGTCCGAGGCTGATGCACCGGCGCCGGTCACGGTCATCGCCGCCCGCTTCCCGGCCAACTGGCAGCAGGTCGCGCGCGCCTCGAATGGCGATAACGGTTCACCCGCGCAGGCTCTCGCCTACGCCGCCGAGGCGCGGCGTGGTATGCTGCCATCGGCGGAACCTGTCGAGCCGGCCCATCCGGCCGCTGCTTCGGCGTCCGGTTTCCGGCTTGCCAGCGTCGACCGCGGCGCCGAGCCCGTACCCACGCCGGTGCCGATGCCGAAGCGCATGGCCAAGCCCGCCCCCGCGAAGCCGGCTGTTCTGTTCAACGATGCGCAACTCGCCAGCATCAAGGCGCGGTTGCGGCTGACCCGCGACCAGGAGATGCACTGGCCGCAGGTCGAGTCGGCGTTGCGCGCAATCTCGTGGAAGATTGCGACCCGGCAGAATTCCGCGCGCCCGGTACGCGGCAGGCAGCAGGCGGCGATGATCGATCCCAACAGTCCTGAGGTCGCGCGGCTGAAGTCGGCAGCGTTCCCGCTGATCATGAGCTTGCGCGAAGACCAGAAGCAGGAAGTGCGTCAACTCGCGCACACGATGGGACTGAGGCAAGTCGCGTCGATGTTTTGATCGTTGCGGGCGGAATGACTAACCTCAGCGCTCGCGGCGACCCGCCGCGCCCAAGCAAGTTCCCTTCTCACTGCACCTTGATGCCGGCGGATGAGATCACACCCGCCCATTTCTTCGACTCGGACGCGATGAAGGCGGCAAAGTCCTGCGGCGTGCCCGGCCGTGGCTCGACGCGAAAACGTGCGAGACTCGCTTTCATCTCGGCGGAGCGCAGACCGTCGTTGATCACGCGATTGAGCCGCTCGACCACCGCTTGAGGCGTGCCGGCGGGCGCCATGACACCGGTCCAGAATGTCATTACGAACTTCGGATAGCCGGCCTCCGCCATTGTCGGCACATCAGGCAGATCCGCGCTGCGCTTCGGGCTCGTCACCGCGAGCGCGCGCAGCTTGCCTTGCTCGACGTGCGGCAACAGGACGCCGGGCGAGTCGATGATGAAGTGCAGCTGTCCCGCGATCAGGTCAGTGATTGCCGGGGCTGCGCCCTTGTACGGCACGTAGAGGACATCGGTCTTGGTCAGCAGCTTGAACAGGCCCCAGGCGATGTGCGGCGGTGTGCCGAGGCCGGAGCCGTAGTTGAGCTTGCCGGCATTGGCTTTCGCGTGCGCGACCAGTTCGGCAACCGACTTCGCCGGCAGTGTGGAGTTCACCGCCAGCAACATCGTGCCCTCCGAGACCGCGGCGACCGGCGCAAAGCTCTTCACCGGATCGTAGCCGGCATTTTTGTAGAGCGCCGGCGTCACCGCGAGCGAGCCGGACGAGCCGAACAGCAGCGTGTAGCCGTCCGGCTCTGCGCTGGCTACGGCCTTGCTGCCGATCACGGCCCCGGCGCCCGGGCGGTTCTCGATCACCACGGTCTGTCCGAGCCCCTGCGACAGGCGGTCGCCGACCAGGCGTCCCATCACGTCGATCGGCCCCCCGGGCGGGAACGGCACGATCATTCGGATCGGCTTGGTTGGATAGGTCTGAGCGCGCGCATCGGCGGCCACCAACACAGTGGCGCATGCCAATGCGCACAGCAGCGCGCGCTTGGACAACATGGTTCCGCTCCCTAGCTAGATCGCTTCGCCGCTTCTTTGGTCGGCGTCCGATTTTGAAGTGTAGCCGAAATTCCGGGCGGGTCGACGCATCCTCCGCTCACTTGGGCGCACGCGGTGTCGCACGCGTGCCAGTCATACCGCCGCGGTGGCGTCGTAACGATAGATCCAGTCGTAGCGCTCGGTCACGCGCTCCTGCTTCCATTCGCTGTCGATGTGGGCGGCGGCCGAATCTGCATCCCCGAAGGCGCGGTCGACCGCCTTGAGCCGTGTCTGGATCGAGCGCGCGACCACCGCAGCGGTGCGCTCGCGCCGTGCCGCTTCGTAGTGCGCGAACGCCGCCGCGTGATCGTCCGGGTGCGCCGCGATGCAACCCGCGAGCACATAGGCGTCCTCGATCGCCATGACGGCGCCCTGGCCGAGGAACGGCAGCGTCGGATGACAGGCGTCGCCGAGCAGCGTCACGCGTCCCTCGCTCCAGTGCGGCATCGCGGGGCGGATCATCAGCGCCCATTTGAACGGCTCGCCGATGTTGCGGAAGATCGTGTGCGCGTCCTCGTGCCAGCCGCGGAAATCGCTGGCGAGCTCCGCGTGGGTGCCGCGCTCGGTCCAGGATTCGACCTGCCAGTCATCGCGCTCGACGAAGGCGACGATGTTCATCAGTTCGCCG
>WHTP01000229.1 GCA_009377695.1 Hyphomicrobiales bacterium
ATGTTGCGGAAGATCGTGTGCGCGTCCTCGTGCCAGCCGCGGAAATCGCTGGCGAGCTCCGCGTGGGTGCCGCGCTCGGTCCAGGATTCGACCTGCCAGTCATCGCGCTCGACGAAGGCGACGATGTTCATCAGTTCGCCGTGCCGTACCGGATAATGCAGGATATGGCGCGCGGGGCCGAGCCAGCTCGTTGCCGCGGTGCGCGAGATCTGCGGCGGCAGTGCGTCCATCGGCACCAGCCCGCGCCAGGCGACGACACCGGTAAATTCGGGTTGGTCCGCGCCGAACAGGCACGCGCGTACCGGGGAACGGATGCCATCGGCGCCGATCGCGAGCGTGCCAGTCGCGGTGCTGCCGTCGGCGAACCTCACCGTGACGCTGGTGTCGTCTTGGGTCAGGTCCACGAGGCGGCGGCCGAGCTTGATCGCGTCGGGCGCCTTGCGTCGGATCGCATCGGCGAGCGCCGCCTGTAAATCGCCGCGGTGCATGAAGATGTGCGGTGCTCCGTACCGCTCCTGTGACACCGCGCTCAGGTCGAAGGTGGTCCAGGTCTGCCCGGTATTCCAGAGCCGCGCCTCCTTGCCGGAGGCGACGACCTGCGTAGCTTCCAGCGCTGGCCTGAGGCCGAGCGCATGCAGGACGCGCGTGCCGTTGGCGCCGAGCTGCACGCCGGCGCCGACCTCGCGCAATTCCGTGGCTTGTTCGTAGACCTCGACCGCGATCCCGCGCCGGATCAGCGCGAGCGCGCAAGCGAGTCCGCCGATGCCGCCGCCGATGATGAGAATCTTGCCTGATGCCATCACGTCAGCGTAACGCGGAAGTCGAGCCGGTGAAACTAGTCGGTGTCGTAGGCGGTGCTCATGCCGCAAGCTCACCTCCCCCTGAAAGGGGGAGGTCGGTTGCAGTCGCAGCGCGACTGCAACCGGGTGGGGCTCATCTGTGCCAATGATAGACCCCCACCCCAACCCTCCCCCTTTCAGGGGGAGGGAGCGCACCGCGTTTGCGGCGACGCTTCAGTTTACCGGCTTTACACTCATCGCCGTCGCGATCGCCGCCACCTTGGCGCGCTGCGCCTCGATGGCGGCGGCGAACTCGGCCGGCGTGCTACCGAGCGCGACAGCGCCCATCTTGGCGAGCCGGTCCTTGATCGCGGGCTCGGCCGTGACGGCGCGGATATCAGCGGCGATGTGCTCCCGCAGCGCGTTCGGCATGTCGCGCCAGCCGAAAAAGCCGGTGATGGCACTGAACGTGAGTTGTGGGTAGCCAGCCTCGGCCGCGGTCGGCACGTCGGGTGCGGCCGCCGCGCGTTCGCGATTGATGAAGGCGAGGAGCTTGATCTTCCCGGCCCGCGCCTGCGACAGAAGTGGCGCGACGCCGGACGCCAGTGCATCGATGCGGCCCTCGCGGAGGTCGACGAACGCCGGACTGAAGTCGCGGTAGGAGGCCTGCACCATGTCGAGACCGTTGCTCTTCTGGAACGATGCCAGAGCGTAGTAGGGCAGGCCGGGCGTTGCAGCCCAGGTCAGCTTGCCGGGACGCGATCGCGCGAGCTGCTCGAGCTCTTTCAGCGAATTGATCTTCGACGAGGCCGGTACCGCGATCGCGATAAAATTGTCGGTGGTTGACGCGATCGGCGTAAGGTCGCGCGCCGGATCATAGGGCAGCTTCTCATGCAGCAGCGGGTTGATGCTGATGAGGCCTGCGAATGAATAAAGCAGTGTGTCATTGTCGCGCCTGCCGACGAATTCGCGCGCCGCGATAATGCCGTCGGCGCCGGGCAGGTTCTCGACCACCACAGGCTGTTTCCAGCGCGCGGAAAGCGGCTCTGCGAACAACCGCAGGCTCACGTCGAGCGCGACCCCGGGTGGATTCGGCACGATCACGCGCACGGCGCGCTGCGGCCAAGACTGTTTTGACGGCTGCGCAGACACGGGCGCTGCCGACATGACGATGCTGCTCGCGAAGCCGAGCAGGACGAGTCGGTTGGAACGTCGAAATGCACGCACGGCAATCTCCTCAAGTCTTGTTGCTGGATGACTCGCGAGAACCCCGCTTGCGCCGACCGGTCCCGGGACGCGCGAGCATCTTGTTTCCCTCGATCACGCGACCGAGCAGATCGAAGAGCTGTTCGCGTTCGGCCGGCGCCAGAATGTCGATGAGGCGGGATTGCGCTGCGAACACCGTCGGCATCAACCGCGCATAGAGCGCTGTTCCGCGCGGTGTGAGGCGCAGCAGCTTGGCGCGCCGGTCGGCACCATTCACGCGCCGCTCAACCAGGCGCTTGCGCTCGAGCTGATCGACCAGCAGGCTGGTATGATTGCGATCGATCCCGAGCCGCGCGGCCAGTCCACTTTGATCGATGTCGGGCTCGCCGTTGAGATAACCGATCACGCCGTATTCCATCGGTGTGAGATCCTCCTTCACCAGCACCTCTGCGGTGGCGGTGGTGCAGATCTGGAACAGCCGCCGCGCCATGGCGATCAGCACGCGCCGCACTGGCGGTACCGTGCGGTCGAACTGAACAAGCGGAGGCTGCGGCAGCGCCCGATCTGACGCTCGCTTGGCGGGCTGCCGCTGCGCAGGTTCCTCGGAAGTCTTGCGGGCCATTCTTCAAACCTATGATAATCAAATATATGATCATCATAGATTTGATTATCTGTCAACGATGGTGCGTTAGCCTAGCATTACAGTTGCCTTTTTGATTTGAAGTGAGCGCGTTGAGCGGCAGCTTGGTGAGCTCTCCGCCAGCAAGACCATGCGATGATGTGTGCGGGTTGAATACGTTTTCGAGCGAGTCTGATGGCAATGCGGCGGA
>WHTP01000130.1 GCA_009377695.1 Hyphomicrobiales bacterium
ATCCGCCGCATTGCCATCAGACTCGCTCGAAAACGTATTCAACCCGCACACATCATCGCATGGTCTTGCTGGCGGAGAGCTCACCAAGCTGCCGCTCAACGCGCTCACTTCAAATCAAAAAGGCAACTGTAATGCTAAGCCACCTATCGTCCATGAACACAGCCCCACACCAGAGCTATCTGGACAGGCTCCTAGTGTGGCGGTTCAGAAATTCGCCATACTATGCGGCCGTGTTGGAAGCGAAATTCGGGGCACTGGCGCTCACCTCATCCGCTCACGTTGAAGGCGGCCAGCGCAGCCATATTGACGAGCTGGGTGTCATTCGCCGACAGCGGCACGATCTGCACCGGGCGGTCGAGCCCCACCAGGATCGGCCCGATCACGGTCGCGCCGCCGAGCTCCTGCAGCAGCTTGGTCGAAATCGACGCCGAGTGGAACGCCGGCATGATCAGCACGTTGGCGGGCCCCGACAGCCGGCAGAACGGATAGGCTTCGCGCATCTCCATGTTGAGCGCGACGTCCGCCGCCATGTCGCCGTCGTACTCGAAATCGACGCGCCGCCGGTCGAGGATTTCCACCGCCTTATGGACGTGCGCCGCGCGCTCGCCGGGTGGGTGTCCGAAGGTCGAGAATGCGAGCAGCGCGAGCCGCGGCTCGTGGCCGAGCCGGCGGGCGACGCCGGCGGCCTCGACTGCGATGTCGGCAAGCGTTTCCGCATCCGGCATCTCGTTCACCGCGGTATCGGCGACGAGCACGGTCCGTCCGCGCGACAGCACGAGCGAAATGCCAATGACCTGATGGCCGGGCTTCGGATCGACGCAGCGGCGCACGTCTTCCAACGCTACCGAGAAATTGCGCGTGACACCGGTGACCATGGCATCGGCGTCACCGAGCGCCACCATGCAAGCCGCAAAGTGATTGCGGTCGGTGTTGATCAGCCGGTGGACGTCGCGCAGCAGATAGCCGCGGCGCTGCAGCCGCTCGTAAAGATAAGCCGCATAGGCGGCGTTGCGCTGTGATAGCGCCGCATTGATGATCTCGATGCCGCCGCCGAGCTCGATGCCGAGCTGGCGCGCGCTCTCGCGCACGCGATCCTCGCGGCCGACCAGGAGCGCGGTGCCCAGTCCCTGCTGGACGAAGATCGCGGCGGCGCGGATCACCTGTTCCTCCTCGCCTTCGGCGAAGACGACGCGTTGCGGCCGCCGGCGCAGGCGCTCGTAGACCCGCTGCAGCACGCCCGCGACCGGATCGAGCCGCGAGCGCAGCTGCGAGCGGTAGGCATCCATATCGTCGATCGGCTTGCGCGCGACACCCGTATCCATGGCGGCCTTGGCGACCGCCGGCGGCACATAAGAGATCAGCCGGGGATCGAACGGGACCGGGATGATGTAGTCGGGGCCGTATTTCGGCCGCGCCCCATAGACCGCCGCCACTTCGTCGGGCACGTCCTCGCGGGCGAGGTTTGCCAGCGCCTGCGCCGCCGCGATCTTCATTTCCATGTTGATGGTGGTCGCGCGTACGTCGAGCGCACCGCGGAAGATGTAGGGGAAGCCGAGCACGTTGTTGACCTGGTTCGGATAGTCGGACCGGCCAGTCGCCATGATGGCGTCGTCGCGGATCGCGGCAACCTCCTCGGCGGTGATCTCGGGGTCGGGATTAGCCATGGCGAAGATGATCGGCTTCGCCGCCATCGATTTGATCATCTCGGGCGTGAATGCACCTTTCGCCGACAGGCCGAAGGCGACGTCCGCGCCTTCGAAAGCATCGGCGAGCGTGCGCGCCTTGGTGTCGACCGCATAGGCCGACTTCCATTGGTTCATGCCCTCGGTCCGACCTTTATAGATTACGCCCTTGGTGTCGCAGAGGATCAGGTTCTTCGGCGCGAATCCGACCGCCTTGAGCAATTCCAGACAAGCGATGCCGGCGGAGCCGGCGCCGTTGCAGACGAGCTTGGTGGTCTTGACGTTGCGGCCGGTGAGGTCGAGCGCATTGAGCAGGCCGGCGGCGGCTATGATGGCGGTGCCGTGCTGGTCGTCGTGGAACACCGGGATGTCGAGCAACTCACGCAGCCGCTGCTCGATGATGAAGCACTCCGGCGCTTTGATGTCCTCGAGATTGATGCCGCCCCAGCTCTTTCCGAGGAGCTTGACGCAGTTGATGATCTCTTCGGGATCCTCGCTCGAGACTTCGAGATCGATCGAATCGATGTCGGCGAAGCGCTTGAACAATACCGCCTTGCCTTCCATGACCGGTTTGGCGGCGAGCGCACCGCGGTTGCCGAGCCCGAGAATGGCGGTGCCATTAGTGATGACGGCGACGAAATTGCCCTTGGTCGTGTAGTCGTAGGCCTTGCTTTCGTCTTCCGCGATCGCCAGCACCGGAACCGCGACGCCGGGCGAATAGGCGAGCGACAGATCGCGCTGCGTCGCCATCGGCTTGGTCGCCACGACTTCGAGCTTTCCGGGACGGCCCTGGCTGTGGAACAGCAGTGCTTCCTGGTCGGTAAATACCGGGCGGCGGCCGCGGCCGCCATTATTGCCTGACATGTCATTCTCCGACGCCGACCAGACGCAACAGACGGCGGCCGGATCGGGGCGGAACCTAGCGGGTGGGTGCCATCCACTCAAGGGACAGCTAATCCACGGAGTGCATGAGGGGCCCGCACGGCCTGTGCGGGATGCGACATCGCGCCACTTTGTGCTGCCGAATGCATTGAATCGGCGGGACGACAAGAGTAATCCATCGTCCGGGACTCAAGTGCGGCGGTTCAGAAGTCCGCATCATCCTGGCGGCGGGTTCGACATGCGGACTTCTGAACCAAAGCCACACCAGATTCTAAAGAGTTGCTAGTGTCCTTCGATTCCGAAGTTCGCAAACGACCGTGCCGCAAGGTGATGCGAACCTCGGAATCGGGACACTGGCTGCAGGCAGCGTGACGATCCAATGATCCGTTTCCTGTTGCGGTTTATCGGCCTCTTGTCGCTGGCATTGGCCTTCATCTTCCTGGTCTACGACGGCACCAAGTCGATCGCCGACCAGCGCTGGTACGTGACCAAGGTCGCCGAGGTCTGGGCGACGCTGCATGAGCAGAGCCTCACCGAAGTCAGGCCGACCCTGGAAGGGTTGGCGCCGTGGCTGTGGGATCCGGTTGCCAGCACTATCCTCAACGCGCCGACCGCCCTGGTGCTGCTCATCATCGGCACCATCCTGGTCCTGCTCGGCCGCAAGCGGCGTCCGCTGATCGGCTACGCCCGCTGACAGATGGCGATGGTGTCGGCGCGTGCTCGCCGCCGTGCCTGCCTGTGACCGACAGTTGATTGGCAAGCCCGCTGCGCGACGGCTGTTACTGACCTATATTGTGGGCATGATCTCATGCTCCGCACGACCCCTTGGCACGATTCCTTTGGCACGATCACGGGAGACGCCGCACCATGTTCACGCTCCGCAAGAAAGCCGAGATGCCCGCCGCCGCCGACGCGCTGCCGGGACGGCAGACGCCGATCCCGACCGCCTCCAAGCACTTCATCAATCAGAACCCCCTGAAGGGCCCGTATCCGGCAGGGACCGAGACCGCGATGTTCGGGCTCGGTTGTTTCTGGGGCGCCGAGCGCAAATTCTGGGAGCTGGGCGACGGCATTCATGTCACCGCGGTCGGCTACGCCGCCGGCTACACGCCCAATCCGACCTATGAGGAAGTGTGCTCGGGCCGCACCGGCCACAACGAGGTCGTGCTGGTCGTCTACGATCCGAAGAAGATCTCCTACGAGGCCCTGCTCAAGACCTTCTGGGAAAGTCACGACCCGACCCAGGGCATGCGCCAGGGCAACGATGTCGGGACGCAGTACCGCTCCGGCATCTATGTCTACAACGATGCCCAGCGCAAAGCCGCCGAGGCGTCGAGGGCGATGTATGACAAGGAGCTGAAGGGTAGGGGCTTCGGCACGTCACCACCGAAATCGTCGAGGCGCCGCCATTCTACTTCGCCGAAGATTATCACCAGCAATACCTGGCGAAGAATCCAATGGGCTATTGCGGTCTCGGCGGCACCGGCGTGAGCTGTCCGATTGGAATCGCAGACAAGTCCACGCAGTCTGCGCCGGCATGATCGCAAACGAGTGTACGCAGTCTGCGCAAGCTTGACTGCGGGTGTTTTGGCGCACTGACGATCGTCAGCGTCCATTGTCGAAATCCGATGATCCGCCATCCAAAAAAGGTGGCGGATCATTTTTTTCGCGGGCTGCAACGCGGGCTGCAAAGTGGCAAGCGAGCGATGTGAGAGTCAGGCTGGGCGCTGAAGACCACCAGGCTCGGTATCCACGTGTTGGAGAAACCACACCCCAAAGCTGCGGCCCAGGAATGAGGACGTGAAGCGGTCTGATTTCAAAGGCTTGCGCGGCGAAACCATCGGGTGAGGCTTTGTTAACCATATCCGGTTAATCCGTTAACCTTGTCAGTTGCTTCGGATTCGTCGCATGCGGCCAAGCCGCCTCATCCCGATCGTGATGGCCGCCCTTGTGGCCACCGGCTGTGCGCACACGTCCGCGCCGAACGGCACGACGGCAGCCCGCCGCAACCCAACCACGGCCGCGCCTCCGGCCAATCTCGACAGCCTGGCCTATGAGCGGCGCATCGCAGCGCCGGCCACGGCGCAAGCTCAGCCCCAACCACGGCCACACGCTCAGCCCCCGATAACCGGGACCGCCATGCAGGCGCGCGCGCAGGCGGTCATGCCGATCGTTGGGCAGACACGGTCCCAACCGGCCTACGCGCTCGATACCGGCGACAAGCTGCGGATCGTGGTGTTTGGACAGGAGGGCCTGAGCAATTCTTATTTCGTCGACGCGGCCGGCCAAGTGACCATTCCACTGATCGGCGCAGTGACGGCGCGTGGTCTCACCACCCAGCAATTGGCGCGCGCTGTCGCGGCCAAGTTGCGCGCGGGCTTCGTCCGCGAGCCGCATGTTGCGATCGAGATCGAGACTTATCGTCCGTTCTTCATTTTGGGCGAGGTCATCCAGCCGGGCCAGTATCCCTACGTACCCAACATGACGGTGGAGACTGCGGTGGCGATCGCGGGCGGCTTCACGCCGCGCGCCTACCGCTACGACGTCAAGATCGACCGGCCGGCATCCGGCGCGACTGTGCGCAGCCGCGCCTCGGTGCCGCTGCTGACGCGGGTCATGCCGGGCGACACGATCGTCATCAAGGAACGCTGGTTCTAACGGGAATTCCGATCCGGCCATCCTGAGGAGACGCGAAAGCGCCGTCTCGAAGGATGGGGCGGCCCCAATGGTTCGAGACGCTTCGCGTCGCTGCGCTCCTCACCATGAGGCCGATTGAGTTCCCTCGGCTTTATTTCAGATGCTTCTTCAGGAAATCGATGAAGCGCGGCCAGGCGGCCTTCGCCGACGTTTCATGGTAGCTGCCGCGCTCATCGCAGTGGAAACCGTGACTCGCATCCGGATAGACGTAGATCTCACTGTCCCCCCCGCGCTTCGCCTTGATCGCCTCCACATCGGACATCGGGATGCTTTGGTCTTTCTCGCCGAAATGCATCTGCATGGGCACCTTCGGCTTCTCGTCGGCGAATTTGGCAATCACTCCGCCATAATAGGCAATCGCGCATGAGATGCCACTCAGCCGCGTCGCTGCGAGGAACGCGATGCTGCCGCCCATGCAGAAGCCGACGATTGCGACCGGGCCTTCCTTCTTGAGCTCGTCGATGGCGGCCTGTGTGTCCTTGAGCATCGCGTCCCAATTCGGATTGGCGATGAACTTGCGCGCATTGGCGATTTCGTCGGGCGTATAACCGCACTCGAACCCTTTCTCCGTGCGATCGAACAGCGCCGGCGCGACGGCGGTGTAGCCTTCGGCCGCGAGCCGGTCGCAGACCGCGCGGATATGTTTGTTGACGCCGAAAATTTCCTGAATGACGACCACGCCGCCCTTGGACAGGCCCGCGGGATCGGCGCGATAGGCGCCCAGTTGATGGCTGTCGTCGGCAGTGAGCGTGAAGTGCTTACCCAAATTGACCTCCTGTCGAAGTTTCTCGGTACGCTTAGGTCCGGCTGATTTAACGCTAGTGTGGGAAGCAAATGCAATCCGTTGCGAAGTACCGCCCCTGCCACACCCTCGCTCCATCCATGAATGTCAGATGAACGAAAACATTGCGAAAATCAATCGCTTGAACCCGAGGCCCCGCCTTGCCCGACCAATGCTTCGAATGGTCCTCGGATGTGAAAGAATGAACCGGCATTGAACACGCTGGCTCACGCCGCCGGGGTTCGGCAAGGACAGTAAAACAACAAGAACAACGACGGCACTGAAACCCCGGCATTGTCCGGGGTTTCTTGTTTTCTGCCGCGTCGATCAATTGGCGCAGGTCAAATGATTGATGTGGGTGAAAATCGCAGCACGCCTCACCAACGCCCTGTCGATGAATGCGGGATGAATGAAAGATTACAAACATCAAAGTCTTGAACCCACTGCAGCGGTTTCCCGACCAATTGTCCGGATGGAGTAACGGCAACCCTAGCTCCACAAGGAACGCCCCATGTTCACTCGTACTGCAATGTTCGCTCTGGCTGCTTCCGTCACGTTCGGCCTGGCGACGCTCACGGCTGGTCCCGCGGCTGCTCATCCGCACCACGGTCACCATCATCACCACGGTCACCACCATCATCACCATGGTCATCATCACCACCACCACCATGATCACCACCATCATGGTCATCACCATCACCACCACGGGCACCGTCACTGCCGGTGGTCCTGGCACGTCAACCACTGGCACCGCCGGTGCCACTTTCACTAAGTGATGCGTTGATCGTGAGATCACTAGAACCCCGGCTCAGGCCGGGGTTCTACGTTGTTCGAGGCCGAACGCCTTCGCCAGCAGCTCGTAGGAGTGCCTCCTCGCGGCATGATCGTAGATCATCGTCGTCACAATCAGTTCGTCGCCTTTGGTCGCTTCGATGAGCGGCGTGAGCGCCGCGAGCACGGTGTCGGGCGAGCCGGCAAACAGCCTGGCGCGACGGTGGCGGATGCGTTCGAGATCGATCGGCGTGTAGGGGAAATTCTGCGCCTCTTCCGGGCTCGCGAGCGGCAGGTACTCGCCGCGGGAGCGACGCACCCAGTTGAGGTCGAGAGTCGTCGCCAGCCGGTGCGCTTCCGCGTCACCGTCGGCGCAGACCACCGCAACACCCAGCATAGCGTAGGGCTTGGCGCGCGCCTGCGACGGCCGGAAATGCTCGCGGTAGCTCAGCATCGCGGCGACCGCGTCATAGTCGGAGAAATGATGTGCGAAGGAGAACCCGGCGCCGACCATGCCGGCGAGCTGCGCGCTGTAGCCGCTCGAGCCGAGCAGCCAGATCGGCGGCAGCGGACTGTCGGCCGGCATCGCATGCACATTCCGGAACGGATGGCCTTCCGGATAGGCATTGCTCTCGAACAGGATCAGTTCCTGGAACCGCTCCAGGAAATCGTCATCGGTTGCCGTCTGCTGGCGACGGCGCAACGCGTAGGAGGTCACGGGGTCGGTGCCGGGCGCGCGTCCGAGACCGAGATCGATGCGGCCGGGGAACAAGGCTTCCAGCACCTTGAATCGCTCCGCCACCATCAGCGGCGCATGATTGGGCAGCATGACGCCGCCGGAGCCGACGCGAATTTGCGTGGTCGCGGCCGCGATCTGGCCGATCATGATCTCGGGCGCTGAGCTTGCGACCGACGGCAGGTTGTGATGCTCCGCCACCCAGTAGCGATTGAAGCCGAGCCGTTCCGTGAGCTTTGCGAGGTCAATCGAGTTGCGCAACGCGGTCGCGCCGGTCGAACCGGCGGATACAGGCGACAGATCGAGGACGGACAGCGGGATACGTGGCGTGGCCATCCCGTCAAAGTAGCCCCGGGCGACGCAAGTGCCAGTCCTTCTTCCAGCCGGTCAGCCGTCCGCGACGAAATTGCAAAGCGATGCCGTGCTCGGTCGGATAGAAGCCGGGAATGCCCGCAGGAGCGGCGGCGACAAAGATTTCCGAGCCCGGCCGGCCCGAGTGGTAGACGAGCGGCAGGCCAAGCGCGGCCGCGGCTTCGGTCGGCGTCATGCCGAAGGCGAGCGGCACGGTGTTCGAGCGCGGCGCGCCGCACCAGGCCAACCAGCACACGCACAGCGACGCGATTGCCCGTCCCATATTGCCCCTCATGGCGGCATTTTCGGCCGTATCGATTGCACAGGCAAGGCGGCGATGCGCGTTGTGCACGGCCCGTCAGCCGGGTCGCCCCGGCTGCCCGCCGCCGCCGATCGTGGAAATTCCATGGTGGAATCAACAGCGATCATGAACCGCGGCGGATTGGCCTGACTGTCTGTATTGAACGGTGCGATTTTGGATGGCATTGATTCCGGCATGAGCTCGAATGATTGCAGCCATTGCGGGGAACCGATTCCGAAAGGCGCGCGCGCTTGCAGCTATTGCGGCGCGCCTGTTCCCGTGCAACGGCGGAGCGCCTTCATCCTGGTGGCTGCCTTGGTCGCGCTCGGTCTCGTGGCGGTCGCGGTTGCGGCGCTCTTGTTTTCGGGGCGGGTGCCGAACCAGGAAGGGACCGTGGTGGACCAGCGGGCGGGCGAGAGCGATGACTTCGGCTGGCTCGAAACCGCCTTGAAGCAGTGCGACGAGCAAGCTGCCAAGGATCGCAAGGGACTGCACTACCTCGTCGTCCCGCTGGTCGACGAGCCCCGGGACGAGCCAGGCTGGCGGCGCATCTCGATCAACGATATCGGGAATGCCATCCTCATCAACTCCGAGGACATGCTGGCCGGGCTGCGGCGCAAGGCGCTGCGGATCAGCACGGACGAGTATGTCTTCAGCGCTCGCAACGAGCTAACGCGGGACGTGCTGACCTGGAAGCCGTCAACCGGCGTTCGCAAGTTCGTCATCAACGATGCGACCGGGATCGAGCAGTTCAAGATCCAGTTCCAGTCGAACGATGCCAGCCGCGCAATCAAATGGGGCGCGACGTTCACGCGGCAGGAGGGCAATTGCTATTGGGTCAACGCCATCCTGCGGCATTGAGCCGACGTCGCCGCGCGCGTTGCAGGACCGCCTGCTGTCGATCCTGGTGAAACCACGGCCGATGGTGCAGATCGGGAAGTTCTTCGTGCCGGAGCCGCGCGGCATCGTGGGCCAGGACGATACCCTCCGCGCCGTTTGATCCCTATCACGGCTTGCCGCCGCGCCGGGCCGGATAGACATCTCTCTCTCTCTCTCTCTATTCTCCCCCCTCTTATCGCTCTTTAATTCCCTCGCCTGAGGTCGCGCCGCTTGACGAAGCCAGGCACGGCCGATGAAATCGTCAAACGGACATCGGGGATCGCAACATGACTGGACGTGCCTTCGCCTGGCCTGACGGCAAGCGCATCGCGGTGACCGTCAACGCCATGCTGGAGACGTGGTCGGAGGGCAAGGCGCCGCCTTATGGCGTGCAGGCGTCACCGAAGGCCGGCACGATCGACTATAGCGGCATTGCCTGGGGCAGCTTACGGTGGAAAGGTCGGCGTGTGGCGGATCCTCGCGCTGCTCAATCGTCACGGCATCCGCGGCACGTTCTGCGTGAATGCACGATGCGCGGAAATCTTCCCGGAGGCGGTGGCGGCGATCATTGCGCAAGGTCACGATGCCGCCGGCCATGGCTATCTGCAGGATCAACTCCTCACTGCACTCGAGCCCGGCGAAGAGCAGGCCGTCATCCGCAAGTCGCTCGATATTCTCGAAGGTGCGACCGGCAAGCGCCCGAGCGGCTGGATCAGTCCGGTGACGGCGTACACCGCTCACACGCGCCGCTTTCTCGCTGCCGACAAGCTCACCTGGCATGGCGACGCGCGCGACACCGACCTGCCGAGCCTGGTCGAGACTCCGGCGGGTCCGATCGTGCAGATTCCAGGCTCTGACTTTACCGACAACCGCGTCATCAGGTCGAGCCCGCAGGATATCTGGGACGTCTACAAAGAGACCTTCGATTATCTACGTGATAGGGAGCCGCCGGCCTTCCTCGCCTTGTCGTTGCACTGCCATTTTGGCGGACGGCCGATGATCACCGCGGTGTACGACAAGATCTTCAGCTATATGCGACGGCATGACGACGTTTGGTTCTCGTCGTTCGGCGAGATCGCGCGCTGGGTGATGGACACCCAGCGCGACGCCGACACGCATCCGCGGCGTCTCCTCAGCACACCATAGCCAGCGTCGGTCTGATTGCCGCTGGACCTGTGTTGGTTGTCTATCAGGCATAGCGCGTGCTCAACGCCCACAACAAGGGACGCTGGCGCGCACATGGCGCGAACGCTTAGATCACGCGGAACGCGGCTTGGATTTGGTCGAGGCGCGCGCTGCTACCATGGCGGAGGCGATCAGGATGGCAACAGTGGCGGCGGCCCCGCCGCCGTAACCGACGTTTTCGACACCGCGACCGTCTGCGATCCATCCGCCGAAGACGGCACCCAGCGCGATGCCGAAATTGCAGACCGAGATGTTGAGCGACATCGCAAGCGCAGGTGCCCCCCGTCCGGCTTGCATGACGCGCACCTGGCTCACAACGAATGCCGCCATATGCGCGGCCCCCCACAGCCCGATGATGATCATGAGCAATACCGGGGCGTTGGTGGCAAGCCCAACCGCAGCCATCGCAACGGCGAGAGCGAAAGCCACCGCGACAGTCGCCACCAGCGGATCGCGATCGGCGGCGTGGCCAGCGGCCCAGTTGCCAAGAATACCGGCAAGACCGAAGCCGGCCAGCATCCAGCCAACGGCTGTTCCGCTGACACCGGCGACGGTGCCAAGCAGCGGTGCTATGAAGGTGTATCCGGCGAACATCGCCGTGAAGAGCACGCTCGACAACAGCAGATGCGCCAGGAAGCCGGCCGCCACGGTCGATACACTGACAAAGACGGTCAGGGCGCAACCTTGTGCGATACGCACGACGACCAAAGCCTCGTAGCGCGGCGCGAGCACGACCGCGAGATTGCCTGCCGCGATGACGAGCGCGGTCAACATCACGATCAGCTTCGGCTCGCTTCGAGCGGCCAGCATCGTCGCAGGCGGGCCCGCTATGGCAGCGGCGAGCGCGAACCAGGTGACAAGGCGGCCAGCCTCGGCGAGTGACACGCCGAGATCGCTTGCCATGGCCGGTAGCAGGCCTACGACGATGAACTCCGAGGTCACGATCACGAAGTTGGCGAAGGCGAGCAGACCGATGGCGAGGCCAAAAGCGCGGGCCGGCCGCGCCTTCGCCATTCGCGCTGGTACGACATCGCAGGTCATGCGTTGGCGCCGCCGTCGATCGTGAACGCTGTTCCTGTGACGAACCGACTCTCGGCGCTGGCGAGCCATGCGACCAGGCCGGCCACCTCGCCCGCTTCGCCGTAGCGCGGGATCGCCATGCGACTGCGCTGCGCCTCGGCATGCTTGCCGTCGGCGGGGTTCATGTCGGTATCGGTCGAGCCGGGATGAACGATATTGACGGTAATGCCGCGCGGGCCGAGGTCGCGTGCCAGGCCCTTGGTGAACCCCGTGAGCGCCGCCTTGCTGAGGCTGTAGAGCGTCGTGCCCGGCTCCGGCACGCGCTCGGCCAGATTGCTGCCGATCGAGATGATGCGTGCACCCTCGCGCATGTGCGCCGCCGCCGTCTGCGATGCGATGAATGCGGCGCGCGTGTTGACCGCAACCATCTGGTCGAAATCGTCGGCCGTCAGCTCTTCGAACGGCTTTGCGATGAAGATGCCGGCATTGTTGACGAGAATATCGAGCCGGCCGAGCTTGGCGACGGTTTGCTCGACGGCCGCGCGTACGGCAGCGGCATCGGCGCTATCGGCGGAAATCGCCAGGGCGCGCCGGCCGGTGCGCTCAATCTCGCCGACGACCTCGCGAGCTTTGTCGCCGGAACTGACATAGGTCAGGGCGACGTCTGCGCCCTCGCGCGCAAGGCGCATCGCGATGGCAGCGCCCATGCCGCGGCTGCCGCCGGTCACCAGCGCTATTTTGCCTTCCAATCCAGGCATAGAGGTCTCCTTTATTTCTGTGTCGATCATTACATAAATAGGTGGACCGCTTGCCAGGTGCTGTCAAGAGAATTATGTGTCGATCGACACAGAAAGGAATAGGCATGGTGGAACGCGGCCGCCCGCGCAGCTTTGACCGCGCCGCCGCGCTGCGGCGGGCGATGGAGGTGTTTTGGGCCAAGGGTTATGACGGCACATCGATGGCGGATCTGACGGCCGCGATGGGCGTCAATTCGCCGAGCATCTATGCCGCGTTCGGCTGCAAGGAGCAGCTATTCGGCGAAGCGGTCGCGCTTTATGCCGCGACCGAAGGCGGGCGGATCTGGAGCTCCATGGTCACGGCGCCGACAGCGCGGGCGGCGATCGAGACCATGTTACGCACGAGCGCCGAAGAATTCACGCGAGCGGGCAAGCCGCGCGGCTGCCTCATCGCGCTCGGCGCCATCCACACCGACCAGGGGAACGAGGTCGTCCGTCGCGACTTGCGGCAGAAGCGGGCGCAGAATATCGAGCAGCTCAGCCGCCGGCTCGAGCGTGGCATCGCCGATGGCGAATTGCCGAAAGGTCTGGACCGGCGCGCCATCGCTACGTTTTACGCGACCGTCCAGCACGGCATGTCGATCCAGGCGCGCGATGGGGCTTCGCGTAAGAGCCTGCTCGCCGTCGCCGACTGTGCCATGGCGGCCTGGGACGGACTGATCTCGTCTCGCGCTGCATGAACGGACGGCGTTAAATTCGCAGCAGTGTCCCGATTCCGAAGCGTGGCGGCGAGCTTGCGGAATCGTCACGCGGTATAAAGTCGAGGTGCGCCATGCGGAAGTCGAAGCGGCGATCGAATTGGCTGCGCCTCAAGGCGATGGCATTGGAGCTTGGTCTGCCTGGGGTCGAGGAAACGACATCCTGGGGCGAGCCGACATTGAAGGCTCATGGCAAGCTCTGGGTGTGGTGGAGCCCGCACGAAGATGCTCCGGTCTTCAAGGTGCCGTTCGAGGAGCGTGAGATGCTGCTCGAGGCCGAGCCCGACACGTTCTTCGTGACGCCGCACTACAAGTCCCATCCGCTCGTCCTGGTGCGGCCGGAGAAGCTTGATCTCAATTGGGCGAAGGCGAACTTGATCAGGGTCTGGCGTGCACAGGCGCCGAAGCGCGTGCTCAAGGTCTACGACGAAGCGCAGCAGCGGGTGAAATAAGCGGCCGCTCGGAATCATGAGAGCGTTTGGTTGCGAAATGTCGAAACCGCGGACGAATTCGGATCAAATGGAACCGAAGGCGAAAGAGAAAAAGTAATACCCACAAGTCACAACGCTGTTGTTGAGAACGTTCCTCCCGACCTTCGGCCCGGCCTGCAGAGATGCGCGCCGGGTCTTTTTTCACGGGCAGTTCGCAGTGACGGGGGTCGACGAGCGTTGACCGAGAACCCGCTGACTCGATGGCTTGGGCGCTGCCCTGCGCAGGGTTCAGGGGGCCGCGTGTGTGATTTCAAACTGGTCGCGAACGCCGCGCGGGCTAGATCGCGTCAAGCAGAATCGCACCAAGTAGAATCGCGCCAAGTAGAAACGTGCCAACGGAAATTCTGCAATTGAAACGAAGGCGTGACAGAAACGCGGCAATATTTCCGATGTGATGTATGCCGGGGCATCGGGGCAGTCGATACGAACTGCCACAAATTCAAGCGACGGCAACAAACGATGCTTCAACAATTGTGCCCATCTTGCTGCGGATCGCCTCGTGGAGTCCGACTTGATGCAGCGTGGAATGAGACCGGACCTGAAGAGCGCGTCAAACGCACAGAACAGGAGAGCTTCAATGCGTGTTACACCAAGAGCTGGGGTTGCAGCATTTGCGCTTGTTTGCAGTATCGCTTTTGTTGCGAGTGGCGCAACGGCCCAGACCCCCAACCCGGGCAGTGCAGCAAACCAGATCAATCCGAGCCCCAATCAGGCCTCAGCGCTAGTCAAAGAGCTCGCAAATTTCGTCTCACAATCTGTGACGGGCTTTAAGCCCTCCGTGGGCGCCACGGTTCCAAAGGAATTGAAAACGCAGCCGATGCCCCCTGCAGCCAAAGCGGCTCTGCCGGAAGCCCAGGATCATCATGTCGCGAAGCTTGATGACCAGACCATTTTGATCGTGGATCCGGATACTGGGCAGGTCGTTGGCATGATCACCGGCAGTGATGACGGCGGTACGACGGGGCAGGGCAGTCCCGGCGGAGCGCCAGGCACTCCCAGCGCTCCCGGCACAGGCCCAGGCACTCCCGGCTCGGGCAGCAAGTAACTTGGCGCCTACCGAGAGACCCCGGCAGACCCCGAAATCTTAGACGGGGAAACCAGTCGGAAACATTCCACGCCTGCTGACAGACGTGTCTCTGGCGTCCTGCAGCGATAAGCTTGGTCCGCTGCAGGACGCAGGTGCCGGCGATGGGGTGCAAGTCCGGCGTCTCTTGTGTAACCGCCTTCGGTCCCTGCGCCAGAAACTCGGCCGCGGCCGCGCGGCGCTTCGTAATCGCGCAACGACGGCAGGAAGCGGTGCACTGACGCGGCAGTATGGCCCCGGCAGGTATCGGACCGCTGCTCGCCGCGGAGTCGGACCGCGCATCACTCCAAGCGAAGCTGACCGGGTTTCCACTTGGATCGATGAGGCGGTCGCCGGCGGCGCTCGCCTGATCGGCGGCGGACGCCCCAGCGAGACCGCGCTGCTGCCGTCGATCCTCCTCAAACCCGGCACCACATGGCTTGGTCAACCGGCTCGTCGATCGCCGACCCGCTTCGCTGGTGAGAGAACTTCGACGGCTACGACGCACTCGGGCGGGCCGTCACGAAAATACGGCGCCCCAGCATGGATGAAACTGAGAACTGCGTCTCCGCTGGAGCGCTATGATACGGCCGCCGATTGATCCAGCCCGTTTCGAGTGCGCCGCGGCTGTCATCAGCAACGCCATCGGAATAACGCCAGACTTGTTACTCCCACCGTTCGATTTCCGGTGCCAAAACTATCTCACGACCAACAACGAGCGATGAGCAGCGAATGCAATCGCGCTTCAGCCATGAGGCGCGGGAATTCGCCCCAATAGGAGGTTTCAGAAGCCATGACGACATCAGCCGAGAACGGACGGAAAGGCGGACAGCCTGCTATGCATACACCCCCAATCGTATCGCTGCAGGAATGGGAAGCTGCGCGCCAGCAACTGCTCGTGAAGGAAAAGGCCCAGACCGGCGCCCGTGACGCCCTGGCCGCCGAGCGCCGGCGAATGCCGTGGATGGCCGTGGAGACGGCGTATGCGTTCGAGGGGCCTGCGGGCAAGGCCAACCTGCTCGACCTGTTCGACGGTCGACGTCAGCTGATCGTCTACCGCGCCTTCTTCGAGCCGGGAGTGTTCGGCTGGCCCGACCACGCCTGCCGGGGCTGCTCCATGGTGGCGGACCAGGTCGCCCATGTCGCTCACCTGAACGCCCGTGACACCACCCTCGTCTTCGTCTCGCGTGCGCCTCAGGCGGACATCGCGCGGCTGAAGGCGCGGATGGGCTGGGACATGCCGTGGTTCACGCTCACGGACGGCTTCGACGCCGACTTCGGCGTGGACGAGTGGCATGGCACGAACGTGTTCTGCCGCAACGGCGACCGCGTGTTCCGCACCTACTTCATCAACAACCGCGGCGACGAGCAGATGGGGAGCACCTGGAACTACCTCGACATCACGCCGCTGGGCCGGCAGGAGGTCTGGGAGGACTCGCCCGAGGGCTATCCTCAGACCCCG
>WHTP01000017.1 GCA_009377695.1 Hyphomicrobiales bacterium
CTAACCTCCGTACGAGGTCGGATTTCAGGTGCAACATAGGAGCATCCAGAGATCCAACCGTGGCGTATGACCGGCTAAGGCAGGATGGTCAGACGATGCGAAAAAGCTAGTGGCTACAGTCGCTTATCGTAGAATATCGTGCCGCCGGATAGGATTAGGATAGGCCATCTGGGGCCTCTCAAAATCTGTTGGTGGCAACATCGTGCTGGTTCGAGTCCGGCCAGGGGCACCAATCCGAAATCGGAAACCAAGCGCGGCGGCCTTCCGTGTCGCATGCGATTTCAGCATTGCTGAGATAGCGCCGCGGTGCGCACGCGTCATCTTTCTCGCGGGGCATTGGGCCTCCGAGCTTTGCAATTTTCCCTCACGACAACGTGAGGGGGCGGAGCGCCGACAGGCGCACGGGTGCAGCGGCACCCGTTGAGCGGGCCGATGACGCCGGTCCGCAGGCGCCTTCGCCAGGCGCCTCACATCCCTTGCGCCGCAGACAAGCCTGCGCAGTCTGCGCAGGTGTCCACGAGGGACGTTCGCCTCTCGGCGCTCCACCGCGGACCGATTTTTGACCTCGGACTGTGCTTCGGACACCAGGACGGATCCCTTGCGGGATTTTGACCGCGAGCGGTTTGCACCCGCTGGTCCTGGGCGTACTGCCCCGTGAAGGGCGGCCTCTCATAGTAGAGGCGGACAGTGACCCGAGGCCCCCGGGAGCTGGTTGCGAGCCAACCCGCAGGCGCCGCATCCCGCTCCGACTCTGGCTCGTCTCCGGAGACGCCCTCGGTGAGCGGGACGGTAGGACGATAATCACAAACAAGCCGCTGGTAAATGCTCGTCCAAGCTTGCCTGTTGGCTATCTGTCGATAACCGCACTGCATCGGATGGATTAAGCGCGGCGAAACCGATCGTTGTCGGCGCAACTCGTATCCACAACAAAGTGAGTAGCCCAAACGGCTCAGCGTGGAGCCTGGATTGAGCGCAGCGAAATCCCGGCTACGAACAAGACTCTTCGCTATTGCGCCCGACGTGCGCGCTTGCTTGCTGTTGCTGCCGTCGGCGGGATGTGCGCAGTCTCGAGCGCCGCGCGGCCTTTGTCCGTGATCACCACTTGCGCCTCGCTCATCGACCCGCCGCTGATCCGGCGGACGAGGCCTTTCTCGATGGCCTCTTCCCACACTGTCAGGCGCGGGCAGGACGTGCGCCACGCGTCGATCACCTCCCCGTAGGTTCGCGGAGCGGCCGCAATCCAATCAAGGAACTGCAGCGTCAGATAGCGCAGCGGATCGTCCGGGTTCGTCATCGCGGCATTGTATAGCGGGAGAACCGGCGCCGCTATCGCCAAGCAGGCTGTCGAAAACTCTCCGCCGTCATTCCGGAAGCCGTGAAGCGGCTATCCGGAATCCATAACCACGATCATAGAGATACGGAAATATAGGGCGCTATGGATTCCGGGCTCCGGCCACCCAAGTCGTCTGTTGCCGACTTGGGCACTATTAAATTCCGATCTCGGGTAAACCCGAGATCGATGGCCGGCCCCGGAATGACCGAGAAGGGTGTCAACAGCCTGCTAGCTAGAGGCGGAACGCCGGCTTGCGGGCGCGGGCCGCAGCGGACGTTGCGACTGCCACTGCTGCGGGCACAGGCGCATAAGGCTGCTGCACGCGATCCGCCGTTGCGGTGACGGGCGGCGAAGGCACGCGCCGCGGCACGTCGACAATGGCGAACGTTGCGGCGGATGGCGCTGCGATGGGTGGCGCCGACGCGGCCGGTGGCGCCGGAACGTAAGACGCCGGAGCGAACGGTGGCGCCGCTGTCGCGAGCACGTCCGCGAGCTTCGGCGTCGCACTCGTACGAGTGGCGGATTTCGTCGCCGGGACGCCGCGGTCGCGCCATTCGCCGAACAACGCCAGCGCGACGCCGAGCATGCCGCCCAACATGCCGCCGGCAGCGAGCAGGATCAACGTGCGCGGCGGGAAGCTGCGGCTCTCCGGCAGGTCGGGCGTCGCAATCACGCGGATGTTGGTGGTGTCGAGCTGCTCCTGCTCACTGACCTCGCGCGTGCGCACCAGGTAGGACTCGTACACGGAGCGGCTGGCCTGCACATCGCGTTCGAGCTCGCGCAGCCGCACGCTGGCATCGTTGGTGCCTTCAAGCTGGCTCTTCAGGCGCTCAAGGCTCGCCGCCAGCGATGCCTCGTTAGCTTGCGCGCGCTCCATGTCGTTGCGGGCCGCTTGCGCGATGCGGGTGATTTCCTCGCTGATCAGGTGGCGGATGCGGGCCGCCTGCGTGCCAATCTCGATCACAGCCGGATGACGCCTGCCCAGGGTCGCGTTGATCTCACCTTCGCGACGCGCAATCTCGGCGAGCTGGGTGCGCAGCGCCGTGATGGTGGCGGAGCCGACCGCCTCGCCAATCGCGCCGGGATCGGCGCGATTGCGCTGCGCTTCCATGATCTTGTCGTAGCGTGCTTTGACTTCCGTCGTGCGGGTGCGCGCCAGCACGAGCTGGCTGTTGAGCTCGGTGAGCTGGCGCTCGTTCACCAGCGTGCCGCCCGACGAAATAAGGTTGTTGGCCTTCTTGTAGGCCTCGACCCGCTGTTCGGCCTGCTGCACACGGTCATGCAACTCGGCAAGCCGCGCATTCAGCGACGTGGAAACGCGGCGCGCGGCATCGGAGCGGGCATCCGACTGCTCCTCGAGGAACGCCTCAAGCAGCGCATTGGCGAGCTCGACCGCGCGCTCCGGACTGTGCGCCCAGACGCTGGCGTCGACGACATAGGTGCGGTCGACGCGCTTGGCACGGATGCGGCTCTTGAGCGTCTTGAGCGCGTCGAGCGCGGGATCGTCGCGGCCACCCGTCATCGCACCGAACAGGGCGCGGAGCGTGGTCCGCGGATCGAACAGCTTGAAGCCGGTGCCGATGAAGTCCGGATCCTTGTCGAGCTTGAGCCGCTCAACCACGCGCCTGGCGACATTGTTCGACGTCAGCACGCGGACCTGGTTCTCGACCTGCGTGACGTGCGTTTCGGTGAGCTGGTTCTGGGCGCGCAGCACGTTTTCGACGACGCGCAGATCGTTGGGATCGATCAGAACCTGCACGCTGGCCGTGAAACGCGCCGGCGCGAAGAGGCCGAACAGCAGCGCCGCGAGCATGCACGTGGCGGCGGCGACAATGATGCTGCGCCGCCGGTCCCAGAGCACGTTGATGAGATAGGCGACATCGAGCGCAGGCGCGGTCATGCGCTCCGCCGGCAACGGCTGGGCGTTCGCGATCGTGGCTGTCTGCTTGCTATCGATGAACATCACGCATCCGTGGTCACTGCCCGCCTTTCCTCGGCATGGACGCGGCGCGGGAGCGCCACGCCGGCAGCAACGATCCATCAACTATGTTCATGCTGGAAACATGACCCGCAAGCCAATGCGTCGATCGGGCGGTACCTTTGTGCCGTTAGGGTAAACTCGAAAAGCCCCCGGCGCCCGGCCGCACAATCGCCAGCTCCGTCTCAATGGCTGATAGAAGCCTCGCCAAGAGAGTCTCGCAGCATTGCGAGGCGGTGCGGTAACCATGATGCGGTCTGTGGCAGCTTTCCCGGCGGCGATTTTTGCGGCTTTACGCGGCTCGCGCTCGCGCGCCTATCTCAAGGTGCTCGCCGTCGTGTCGGGCGCACGGCTGTTCGGCCTCGCCTCCCAGTTCGTCGTGCTGGTGATCCTGAGCCGTATCCTGACCAAAGACAGCTTCGGCGACATGATGACGGCATTCGGCTTCTATCGCCTGGCCGGAGTCGCGCTTGGCGTCGGCCCCTCGCTGCTGCTGGTGTTCCACATCTCTCGCCGCCCACACGACCAGGAGACCGAAATCAAGCTGCACCGCTATTCCGCGATCCTGGGCGCGGTCGTGTCGGCGACCGTCGCGCTTGTTGGCTACCTTGGCGCCGGCCCGATCGCGACAGCGCTGCACAAGCCCGGCCTCGCGGTCTGGTTCGAGCTGCTGGCCCCGTTCGCGGTGTTCAGCACGCTCTTGGTCGTGGCGGCCGGAGCGCTGGAAGGGCGCTCGCGCATTTCAGAGTCGATCGTGCTCAGCGAGGTCGTGCCCAACGCCATCCGGATCGTGTTGCTCCCGTTGGTCGCGCTCGCGAGCCTGCCTGCCAGCTTCGTCGCCCATGTGCTGACCCTCTCGGTGCTTCTTCCGTGGCTGTGGGCGGCGCGCAGAATGTGGAACCGCGAGATCGCGGGAACGGCGCCCTGGACGCGCTGGGACTACAGCTACAGCGGCAAATTCGTGTTTGCGACGCTGTTTGCCTATCAGCTCGGCGGCGCCGACATCCTGGTCGCCGGCGCCCTGTTCTCATCGGAAGCGGTCGCCGATTATGCGGTGGCGTCGCGCCTCGCCGCTCTCTATGGCTTCTTTCAGCTCGCGCTGCTGAAGCGCTTTGCGCCGCGGGCGGGCCACCTGCAGGAGACCGGCGACCTCGCCACGTTGCGGCAGGAGATCGATCTCTGCCGGCGGCTCGTCATCGGCTGCACGGTGTTCACGATCTGCGGCATCTTCGTCCTGGCGCCCTACATCCTCCCGGTGTTCGGGAACTACAAAGGTGCCGAGGCGCTGCTGATCTGGCTCGCAATCCCGTCATTTGTCGTGTCGTTCTATGCCACCTCCGACCGGCTCTTGATCTCCGCAGGACAGGCCAATATCGCGGTCGCGCTCACCGGCGCCTCGTTCCTGGTTTTGACGATGACACCCTTCGTCACCGCGCCCTGGCTTGGCATGCTGGCCATTCCGGCGGCGATGATCCTGTCGGCGATCCTGCTCCAGCCGGTCGTCGCGGTACGGGTGCAGCGACTCTTCAACGTCCGCACTATTACCCCGGGGGACGCCGCGATGATGGTGTGCGGCACACTCGCCATTGCCGGATACGCAATGACGCGCACGCCCGCTTCCGCCGCCGCGGTGTGCACGATCCTCGCGATCATCGGGCTTGTCTACATGATCCCGGTCATCCGGCGCTCACGACCGCACGCCGAAGCGACCGCGGCGTAACGGGCCACAGCAACACTCTTTCACAGAGCGACGCGCGGGAAGCCTCTCCGCTCCCCTCCCCCGCGAGCGTTTGCGAGTGGTGGGGAGGGGTCGGGGGTGGGGGGCAACGCTGGCTCAAACAAAATGCCGATGGCACAAGTACGCGCTGAGAATTCTGCGTGCAACAGAACGCTACTCCCGCAAACCCAATCGCAGGCTCACGGCGCGGCGCGGTGCGAGCGCAGCGCGGTAGACATCGACCGTCGTACGCGCGATCGAGCCCCAGTCGTGCCGCTGCAAGATGCGATCGCGATCGGCGACATGCGCATTGCGGTCGGGCGGATCGCGAAACGCCGCGCGCAATCGGTCCGCCAACTCATCGGTGTCGCCGGCGCGGAAGAACGTTCCGGCCGTGATCCCCAGCTCACGATGCGCGGGAATGTCGCTGAGTATCACCGGGCAGCCGTAGCCGAGCGCCTCGATCACCGCGATCGGCTGGCCCTCGTGGCTCGACGGCAGCACGAAGGCGCCGGCATTGGCATAAAGCTCCGCCAGCGCGGGCTCCTTCTGATGGCCGAGCAGCGCGACACCGCGCGTTCGCTTGGCGACGTTGATCACCGCACGCGCATAATCGGTGGCGTAGTCGGCGCCGCCTGCCAGCGCGAGCGTCCAGTTGGTCGGCTGCGCCTTGCGGAACGCGTCGATCAGATCGAGCTGGCACTTCTGCGGATCGATGCGCGCGACGGTGAGCAGATAGCGGCCCGGCGTCAGGCCGAACTCGCGCAAGGTCGTCGCCTCCGATGACGGCTTCGCCAATTCGCCGAGCCCGTTCGGGATCACCCGGATCGGAACCGCGTAGTCGCGCTTGACGCGCTCGGCGAGAAAGCGCGACACGGCGATCCGGCCGTTCGCGAACCTCATGCCGATCCGCTCGCCCAGCCGCAGCAGGGTGCGCCCCGCGAAACCCCACTTCTCGTTCTCGTAATTGAGCACATGATGGGTCACGACCACCTTTAGCCCGAGCGCGCGGGCGAGCGGCGCAAACAGCGCCGGCCCGATCGAATGGATGTGCAGGATGTCCGGCCGCGTCCGAGCGGCGTGCAGCACACCGAGGAAGCTATGCACCAAGGCCTCGACCCCGGTGACGCGCGGCGACCAGATCGACGTGAGCTTGACGCCGTGCCAGGTCGTCGGGCTGCCGTCCGGCATATAGGGACGGCGCACGATCGCCTCGACCTCGCAGCCAAGCTCGACCAGGCGGCGCGACAGATTCTCCACATGGCGCTCGACGCCGCCCTGCACGTCGGGAAATCCGCGCAACCCGAGCATGGCGATGCGCAGCGGCTTTGCCGCCGGCACGTAGAGCTGCGACTCGCGATACGGCTCGCGATACATCATGTTCATCGCGAACCACCGTCGATCGACTGATAAAGCTCGAGCATGCGCGAGCGATAGGCGGCGGCGCTGAAATCGCGCTCGACCCATTGGCGGCCGGCGGCGCCCATGGCGACAAGCCGGCTATCCGGCAGCGCCGCGAAGCGGGCGAGCGCGTCGGCGAGAGCGTCGGCATCGCCGGTGGGAAACAGCACGCCGGTCTCGTCCTCGCGGATGAGCTCTGGGATGCCGGCAATGCGAGAACCAATCACCGGGCGGCCGGCGGCATAGGCCTCGAGCACCGACAGCGGCGCGTTCTCGTTGACTTCGGACGGGATGACGACCGCGCGCGCGGTCTCGATCACGCCGGCGAGCGCATCCTTCGTGAGGTGGCCGCGGAAGTCCACGTCGGCCTTGAGGTCGACGGCGAGCGCGCGCAGCCGCGCATCGTCCGGCCCGGCGCCGACGACCGTCACGGGCTGCCCGGCCTTGGCGGCGGCAGTGATCAGCGTTGCAATGCCCTTGAGGCTGTCGAGGCGGCCGCAATAGACGAAGCGCTTGCCGATCGGCGCCGTTGGCTTGAAGCGATCGAGATCGACGAAGTTCGGGATGTAGACGAAACGCTCGCGGTCCCAGCCCCACTCGACAAGCTTTTCGAGCATGAAGCGGCTTGGCACCACAAAGCGGGTGACGTTCGCATCGTAGAGCCGCAGATGACGATGCACGTAGGATTCGAGCATCACCAGGCTCGACAGCGCGAGCGAGCCCTTGATGCATCGGTTCGCCACCACCCGATGGAAACTGCCGCCGCGGCATTCGTCGCAGGGCTTGCTGCCACGCATCATCGTATAGGCCGGACATCCGAGCTTGAGATCGTGCACGGTGAGCACGACCGGGATGCCCTCATCACGCAGCACGCTGAGGATCGACGGCGAGAGGTGGTGATAGATGTTGTGGACGTGCGCGATGCGCGGCTTCACCTGCCGCAGCAGCGCGCGGAGCTTCTTGCGCGCCTGGAGCGAATAGATCACGCGCGGCGCGCGCACGAGCTTGCTGGCGAGGCCGTAGCTTTCGCCGAACTCGATCTCGTCCGGGAAATACTCGGACCAGGGCGTCGGCAGGTTCTTCGAATGCTGCATCGAGAACGGGACGACCTGCCAGCCGATATCCTCGAACATGCGGTTCTGTTCGAGGAACAGCACCTCGGCGCCACCGCGCGGGTAGAAGTAGTTGTTGATCGAAAGGAGGCAGGGCGTGGGGCTGAGCATGGGGGTCACCGGCGCAATGAAAACGCCTGGTGAAACCGCAGGCCGAGGATCGAGGCGACGATCATGAACCAGATCGCGCTGCCGCCGCTGAAGAAGACGGACTCGAACCCGGCAAGGCAGAGGCCGAACAGCCAGATCTGCAGGAACAGCGTGATCAGCGCGGGATCGACGTCCTTGGCGCGACAGCGCGCATAGTCGACCACGGGCTGCACGACCATCCAGGCCAGCGCCAGAGCCAGGCCGACGACGCCGGTCATGACCGAGAGATTAAGAAACCCGTTGTGCGCGTCGGTGGCCTTGTAGCCCCAGGACTCCTGGTTATTCCAGCCTTCCAGCAGCTCGTTCGTTCCCCAGAAGGCGTGGAAACCGAATCCGAACCACGGCCGCTGCGCGGTGTGATCGATTGCAAAGGTCCAGATGATATCGCGGCCGGTGAACGTGGGATCGGAGATGACGCCGTCGAGGAATTCGCGGATCGGCTCGAAGACGACCGACCCGATCGTCAGCACGCCGATCGCGGTCGGCGCCGACAGCAGAAGACACGCGAGCGCGAGCGGATTGCGCACCCGCGCGGCAAGCCAGCCCACCATGAGGACAACGGGCAGCAACTGCAGCGGCGATTTCGCGTTGGTCATCACCAGGAAAAAGGCAGCGAGTGCGATGATCAGCACACCGATCCACCGGCTCCACGCCTGGCGCACGAACAGGCCGATGAAGATCAGCAGCGCCATGGCGGCGCCGGCGCCGTTCTTGTGGGTGAACAGGCCTCGCCACGATCCGGCGAGCTCCGGCTCGCGCACGTCGGCGATCTGATGGATCGCAAGTCCCGGCGCCGCGACGATTCCCACGTAGCAAATCGCGAGCACGATCAGCGCGCAGGTGCCGAGCAGACGGCCGAAATCCTCGCGGCCCGGCGGCAGGAGCAGGAACACGGCGGCCTGGAAGATGGTGAGCGCCGCAAGGACGACACGCCGCATCGCCACTCCGGAATGATCCGAGAGCATCGCCGACAGCGCGAACCAGGCGAGCGTCAGGATCAGGATCGGCGTGATCGCCTTCACCAGCAAGTGCGGCTGGTGGCGGGCGACGAAGACTGCAAGCGCGGCCGTCAGCGCGAGCGTTGTAAGCTGCCCGATCAGGTTGCCGACGTTTGCCGTTTCGAGCAGGTCGGCGCTGCTCAAATCGGAGAACGGCGTGACCGTGATCCAGACCAGTAGAAACGTGACGACGAACAAGGCGCTGCGCAGCAGCCGCTCACTCGCGCCAAACGGCTCAACAACCGGCTGAGTTGAGAGGACGCTCACGGTCATCGGCTATCCAGCCTTCAGTTCCGATAGAACCGGGACGTCCTTGATCACCGAACTCTCGATCCAGGCGGTCGGCGATACGCGCCGCCGCAGCAATCCCGGCAGGAAGCAGATCGCGTAAGTGTTCCACGCCGCGACCGAATAAAGCCCGACCGAGAGCGACCGCCATCGCAACGACATGGCCGCGACCGGCAGCAGCAGGACGCCCAGCATTGCCGCGATCGCCAACGGCCAGCTTTTGATCAGGAACAGGCAGGCGAGCATGCTCAACCACCAGCCGTGCACGGCGAAGCAGAGCTTGAGCGTATTGTTCTCCTGGAAGATCAGCGGGAAGTGAGCGCGGCCGAACGCGGCCCGCACGGACTCGCCGCTGCCCCACGCGCCGCGCGACGTGATCCGCCGCAGCAGGAGCCGGTACGCATTGCCGGCGTGGCCGCGATGATCGACTGCGGGAACCACGATCCGCGCCAGCGTCCAGCCCCGTGCCCGCAAACGCGCGCCCAGCTCGGTTTCTTCTCCGCCGTGAAGATTGCGATCGGTGAAATAGCCGACCGACTCGATCGCAGAGCGGCGATAGAGGCCGCCGCCGTCGAGGCGCAAAGCCGTTCCGGGCCGAATCGAGAGCTCGCCGCGCTGCACGCGCTGCACGAATTCACGATTGTGCCGTTCATGTTCCGTGAGGATGCCACCGACGCCGGCAACGGCCCCATGGCCTTCGAGATAGCGAATGGCGGCGGGAAGGAAGCCGCGCCGCATCTTCATGTCGCCGTCGATCAGATAAATGTAACGGCCGCGGCTGTGCTGAAAGCCGAGCTGTCCGCCGGCGCCGCACGAACGGTCATCCGCACTGTTCAGCGTGACGATCTTGATGGGATAGCGGCGAGCAATCTCGATGGTCCGGTCCGTCGACGCGCTGTCCGCCAAGATGACCTCACCGCCGACTTCGTCAAGTGCAGCGAGCGCACTCTCGATCGCGGCAGCGATGTGTTTCTCCTCGTTCAGCGCCTTGATGACGATGCTCACCAACGGACGACTATCACTCGACATTTTCTTCCTTAGAGCCTCGCGCGACCAATCTGTCGTGTTGCGACAGCGCTCAATTCGCACCACGTGCATGGCCGCACCACGCTACCGCGTTGCAGTAAGAGCGTTTGCCACAGATCGCGAGGAACGAAAATTCTTTACGTGCCTCAAATGCTTACAAAGCGGTATTAGTGTTAATCGCGCGAGGCTCGCGTTCACCAACGTGTGAGCGGTGTGTGACGCGCGATGCTTATTCGATCGGCGCCGTGCTCTGGCGTGTACGCGGCTTGAGTCCCAGCGCTGCAATGATGCCGGGATCGACATCAATGTCGCGGTCGTCCTCAGTGAGAGCGAAGCCACCGGGGCCGCGATAGACCCAGGCCGCCCAGATGAAACCACGCGCCTCGGCCTCTGCGCGCACGTCCGCGAACCATTGTCGGCGCTCGGCGGCGCGCGCCGCATGCAACAGACCCACTGATTTCAGGACACCGAATTCGCCCAGGAAGATGCGGTTCGGCGGAACGCCGTTGCTTTGGGCCCAGGCGACGATCCGGTCGAGGCTCTTCGCGATGGCAGCGCGGTCGAACCCCGATCGGCGATAGCTTTCGAGCAGGCGGCGCGCGTCGATGCCTGCGATCACCTTCTGCGTCTGCGACAAGTTGGACGCCGCGATCACCGCCGCCGTCGCGTCCTGGCTGTCTTGCAGCGGCCGCGCGTTGGCAGGATACGGCACGTCGGCGAGGTGACGCGCAGCATTCCACGACGCCGCCTGGTGGGTGAACTGGAACGGCTCGTAGTAGTGGAACGTGTAGAGGACCGCCGGATCGCTGCGGAACGGCGCCGCGCGAAGGCCGAGCAGCCCCTCCACCATTCCCTCGCTGGCGCCCGGCAGCACCAGCAGCAGATGCGGCGCATGCCGTCGTGCGGCGTGATAGGCCGCTTCGAGCATCGGCTGCCAGGCCTGCGGCGATATCGGCGGCTCGTTCATCAGCTCGAACGCGACACGGGGCGACTTGAGCCCATCAAGCAGTGCGGCCGTGCGCTCCAGTAACCGCAGATAGTCCCGCAATGCGGGCGTCGCGGCACCCTTGGTCAGCGCAGCGCCGGTGTATTGCGGATGCATGTCGCTCGGATGGAAATCCACGATGACCGCGAGCCCGGACGACAGGATCATCCTGACTTGATCGAGCAGGATGCGATCGAGCCGGTCGCGCCGTGCGCCCTGGAATTGCAGGAACGGCCCCGGATCGACGGCGAGGCGCACAAAGTCGAAGCCCGCGCGCCGCACCGCCTGCAGCTCAGCCGTCGTCAGCCGGTAATTCGGTTCGGCGAACGGCGGAAACACGAAAGCTTTCGACGGCGGCGGTTCGACTTGCGCCCAGGCCATCGAATGCGCAATGGCGACGCCGCGCCGGAACGGTGCCGGCTCGGGCTGCGCCTGCGCTGGCAGCATCGCCAGCCACGCGGCGACGGCGACGCAAGCAAGACGATGGATGAAGGCGGCGGCAATCATCTGCGGCTCACATGAGCGCGATCGGGTCGCCAAGCTGCGACTGGATGGCGCGGTAGACGCCGTCGAGCTTGCAGCGCAGCGACGACGGCGTGTCGTTCGCGGACAGGACCTCGCGCGGCAGCGCGTAGGGGTGATCGAGATGCGCGGGGAAGACGGCGCCGCTGCGCGTCGTGACCGCCGTGCGAAAACCGACAGAGCGCGCAAACTCGGCCTCGCGGTTGCCGCAAGCGCGTGCGTTCCCGAACGGATACGCGAAATGCTCGACCGGCCGGCCGATCAGCTCTTCGAGGAAGCGCCGGTTCGACATCATCTCGCGATAGGCGGTGTCGTCCGAGGCACGTGCGAGGTTGATATGGGTATCACCGTGGCCGCCGATGGTGACGAGCGGATGCCGCGACAGTTCACGCAATTGCGCAATCGTCAGCGCCTCGCGATCGACCAGCGAGTCGCTGTAGATTCCCTGCGCCGCGATGGCGGCGCGGACGTTCGGCAGCAGCTCGTAATTGTGGTGGATCACCGCCTCGATCGCGACAAATGCGCGCTTCTTGCCGGCGGGATCGGCGCAGTCGAACGCAAGGCCGGCGGCAGGTAGCGCGATGCGATCATTGGCGCGGATCCAGGCGGCGAGGCCCAGCCACCAGGCATCCATGCTGCGCAGGATCATCCCGGTCGCCACGTAAACGGTCATCGGTGCGTTGAACCGCTCCATCACCGGCAAAGCATGGGTCAGCGAGTCGGCGAAACCATCGTCGAACGTGAACGCCGCGAACGGGCGCTCGGACGGCGCGATAAGCCGCTCGAGCATCTCATCGAGCGACACGAAATCGACCCCCGCCTCGCGCAGCCAGGTCAACGCCGCGGTCAGCGTTTCGGCCGGGCAGCGCAGGCTGTGATCGGGATAGTCGTCGCCGCAGTCGACGACGCTGTGCAGCATGAAGATCGTGCCGGCGCCGCGGTAGCGCAGCGCGCGGTAGCGCAGCGCAAGCGCGGAACCAAGGCCGCTGCAGCGCGCGACGATCGGAAACGTGGATTTGAGAAGCGACGCCACGCGCATCGATTTAACCTTTGAATCTTAATTCCGGAACTGCTGCTCCGTTAACCCGAGCGCCCGCGAACTTGTGAAGGCTCGTGCTTTGGCTTTAGCCCACAAACACGGGGCGATGTGATGCTTTCCGCCGGTAATCCTAACGCGTCTTCGTGAGCGACATTGGTAAGCGGATGTTGCACAAATCAATTCAAATACAAATCAAATGCATAACAGGGGTCGTCACTAGGAATGCACCGGATCAGGCTCGCCGAGCTCGACCACGGCTTCACCAAGACGTCGCTCGCGACAGCGGCAATCTCGATCTATTCGTCCCTTTCCCAAGCCGAAGGGGCGTGGCGCCGCGCGGTCGAGCAATGTGCCTGCTTCGTCTTCCAAACGTTCGAATGGAATGCGGCGTGGCGAGAGACGGTCGGCCGCACGGAAGCAATCTCGGAACATGTCGTTCACGTCACCGGGGCCGACGGCCGTACGCTGATGCTTCTGCCACTTGCGATCAGGCAAACCCGGCACCTTCGTGTGCTGGAATTCCTTGGTGGCTCGCTCACCGACTATAACGCACCACTGATTGATGTCGCATTCGCACGGGCCGTGACGACAGAGGAATTTGAACGCCTGTGGCGCGCAGTGATCAGCCTGTTGCCCAAGATTGACGCCATCTGGCTGGTCCGGATGCCGAAGACAATCGACGGAACGCCGAACCCGCTGACCGGTCTCGCCCGAGCCCGCCACACCGATGACGCGCATGCCGCCGCGCTGCCGGCCAGCTTTAAGGAATTTACTGCCGCCCGCAGTACGCAGTTCTTCGCTCAGATCAGGCGGCATCGCCGGCGGCTGGAAAAGCACGGAGCGGTCAATGTCAGCTTTCCGTCGGCGCATGACGAGCGGCTGGAAGTTTTGCGCGTGCTCGCTGAGCAGAAATCGAACTGGCTCCGCAGCAACGGCCATGGCAACGCCTTCGACCGGCCGGACACGCGCGCGTTCTATGAACGGCTGACGAAGTGCCAACCGCAAGCCGGGCGAATCCTTGTCGCTTGCCTGCGTGTCGGCGACCAGATCACCGCCACCATTTGGGGCGCGATTTTCGGCCGACGCTACTACTTGCTGCTGCCGAGCTATGCGAGAGATGGAAGAACTATTCCGCCGGGCGGATCTTAATGGAATCCGTCCTCCAGCGCTGCATCGCGCAGGACGACGTCAACATCTTCGACATGACGATCGGCGACGAAGACTACAAGCGGGCCTGGTCCGACCTTTCGCTCTCGCTGTATGAATATTTGGAGGCGCGCAGCCTCAAGGGCCTTGGATTCGTGACTTATCGACGGCTGCGCAGCGCCGCCCGAAGCAACCGGCGGCTGCGGATGCTGGCGCGCACCCTGAGATCGCGGTTGCGAGCCCGCGCACCGGCTGGCGCGCTCGGCACTGAAGCGGGCGCCTAGGGCTATGAACTTCGTCCCGTCCCACATCCCGTTCGAAGCTTCGGTTTCGCAAAAAACGCGGCGAGCACCGATCAATGCGCCGACGTTCGGCATCCTCGCATTCCTGCTCGAATTTTTCGTCGTCGTCGCACTCGCCTTGACCACGGCCATTCTCTACCACCTCGCCGCCTATGGCGGCGCCGGCAATGCCGCGTTCTTTCTGCATGTGGGCGTGCTCGCCGCGCTGGTCTACACGCTCACGAATACGGTCCGCCGTGACTACCGCCTCGGCAACTTCCTCGACGGCAAAGTCCCCACCCGCCGCATCCTCATACACTGGCATGGAACGATCCTGTGTTTGCTTGCCATCGGCTTCCTGGCGCAGACGAGCATCATCTACTCGCGCGCGTGGATGGCGCTGTTCTACGTCTCGGGACTGCTGACCTTGGTGCCGCTTCGTCGCCTGCTGACGCGGGTGACGCTCTACGCCAGTCGCACCGGAATCGTGTCGGCCAAGAAGATCTTCATCGTGGGCGCGGAGCAGCGCATCACGGAATTCCTCGAGCGCTACCGGCCCTCGCAGCTCGGCGTCGAAGTCGCAGGATGCTGCTTCCTGCCGCTGCTGCCCGGCCCGCTCAGCGGCGACAGCTCACGGTTGCTGACGCGCGAACTCGATTATGCGCTGATCCAGGCGCGTGAGACCCACCCGGATGCGGTTGTCCTGTTGGCACCGTGGACCGCCACAGATGCGGTCAAGCAGACCGTCGAGAAGTTCGGCGTGCTTCCCGCGGAGCTCCATCTCGGCCCCGACCGCATGCTCGAGGAATTCACCAATGCCGAACTGCTGCGGCTCGGTCCGATCTCGATGCTGCAACTGGCGGCGGCGCCGATGGGGACGCTGCAGTGGCTGACCAAGCGGCTCATGGATATCGTGATTGCCGGCGTGGCTTTGGTCGCGCTCGCCCCGCTGTTTGCGGTCGTGGCGTGCCTGATCAAGCTCGACGGCCGCGGCCCCGTGTTTTTCCGGCAGCGGCGGTATGGCTATAACCAGCGCACATTCTGGATCGCGAAGTTCCGCTCCATGCGCGTCATGGAAGACGGGCCTGAGCTGCAGCAGGCCACGCGTGACGACGAGCGGGTCACAACGCTCGGACGCTTCCTGCGGCACTGGAACATCGACGAGCTGCCGCAGCTCGTCAACGTGCTCAAGGGCGACATGTCGCTGGTCGGCCCGCGCCCGCACGCGCTCTCGCACAATCTCGAATACGAGAAGAAGATCGCGCTCTATGCGCGGCGGCACAATGTGAAGCCGGGCATCACCGGATGGGCGCAGGTGCACGGCTTCCGCGGGGAGACCGACGCCAACCACATGCGCAAGCGCGTCGAATACGACCTCTATTACATCGAGCACTGGTCGCTGTGGCTCGACATCCAGATCCTGGTGCGCACCGTGATCTCGCCGAAGTCCTACCGGAACGCGTACTGAGCCGTGGGTAGCGCATTGGCGCACGACCTCGCTCCGTCATCCTGAGGTGCCCGTACGAAGTACGGGCCTCGAAGGATGCACGGCCATGTTGCGCAAGGCTGTGGCCGTCGCCCTTCGAGGCCCTCGCTGCGCTCGGGCGCCTCAGGGTGACGGAGGTAGAGTAGCGCGCCGCCGTTCCAGACATTCCCACAACATTCAGCGTCGCGCGTTTTGCGCGATGTGATTCCGGCGTGGTAGTTTGCGCGAATCAAGGACCGTGACGTGGTTGGTCGGCGCGCAAGCGCCGCAATGGGTATGAGTCGCCCACGAGGAGGCTGACGTGGCTCGCGCAAAAGTCGTTGCGCTGCATTCGTTCAACGACGACGAAGCGCTCATGTGGCTGAGCGATCACGTCGATGGCCGCGTCGAGACGAGCCTCAGCGAGCTTGCCCAACAATTCGGCTGGCCGCTCACCCGATTGCGCCGCCGGATCGCGGCCTGGGTCGAGGCCGGGCTCATCACAAAGGCCTCGGGCGGCACGGGCAGGATCGTCTTGGCGCCCACGCGATCGTCACGGGAAACAGCCGTTCAACTGGTCGGACACGCCTTCAGCATCGCGGCCGCCAGCCCTGCCTCCGCTCAGAGGCCGGCCCGATCCGTGATCGGCGTCATCACCGCCTGCTTGCTGGTCCTGACGGCGCTCGGGCTGACCGCCGTCGGCCTTGTCATGAATGCGCGCTTCGCCGCCTCGTTCGGCCAGACCGCGGAAGCCGCCATCCTGCTCGCCGGCATCGGGCTTGCCGTCGATCTGCTCGCCGTCACGCTGCCGAGCGTGGGTGTCCAGCTCTGGCACCGGCGCTCTATCCTGGCCGCGGCCGCGACCTGGACGATCTGGCTGGCCGTGCTCACGCTGACATTGCTCGCCGCGATGGGCTTCGCATCGACCAATATCGGCGACGCGGTGGCGGGCCGTGCCAAGATCGCCGGCGAGCGCGCGCTCGCCGCCGAGCGGATCGAGCAGCTTCGGAGTGAACGCGCCAGCATTGCCGAAATGCGCACCGTGGCGGCGATCGAGGTCGAGCTGCAGCGGGCGCAGCCCGAGGCACAATGGGTGTGGAAGATGACCGATGGCTGCCGTGACGTGACGCGGCCGGCCTCGGCGCGCGCCTGCGCGACGGTGCTCGACCTGCGGCAGGCGCAGGCCGCCGCGGCGCGGCGCGACGCGATCGACACCGAGCTGCGGGACGTCCAATCGAAACTGGCGGCGCTGCCCGCGGTCACCATGGCGGACCCGCAGGCAACGACTGCGGCCGAGACGGTCGCGTGGCTCAGCGCGGGAACGTTCAACCCGGCGCCCGAGGACGTTGCGCGGCTGCGCGCGCTCGGTCTTGCGCTGATGCCGTCGCTGGCGGGCCTGATCGGCATGCTGGCGTTGGCGCTGGCGCGGCGCGGCTGATCGTAACCCCGCGCAGCCTCCTTCGAGAGGTAGCGTAGCGAGTTAATGCACCCACACCAGCGCGGCGACCCCGATCACAATCAGCGCAATGCCCAACGCCTCGCGTGGCGTGGTTGTCTGTTTGAACGCGAAAGTCGAGATCGCCTGCGCGAACAACACTTCGACCAAAGCGAGCGTGCGCACGCTCGCGGCGGTGGCGAGCGCGAAGGCGAGAAACCAGAACTGCGAGGCGAATGCGCCGAGGAAGCCGGCGAGCATCGACGGCCGCCAGTGCCGCATGATCGCGCCGAGCACCTTGGGATCGCGCAGCCACAGCCAGCCCGACAGCAGCACGCATTGCACGACCAGACCGACGAACAGCGTATAGGTCGCCGCCATCAGATAGTTCGGCAGACCGAGGTTCAGGATCGCGCCGCGATAACCGACCGCCGACAGCGCGAACATGGCGCCAGCGGCGATGCCGAGCAGCGTCGCCCGCACGTCGAGGCTGGTGCCGGGCTTGAGCGCCATCAGCACGACGCCTGTCGTTGCGATCAGGATCGCGGCGGCCATCGGCAGCGAGATCACGTCGCCGAGAAAGACCAAACCGAACAGCGCCGCCTGCACCGGCTCGGTCTTGATATAGGCATAGACCACCACGAAGGAGCGATCGTTCATGGCGGCGAGCATGAGCGCGGTCGCCGCGATCTGCGCGATCGCGCCCTGCAAGATCCAGAGCCAGAACGTCGCCGGTGGGTTCGGCAGCGCCGCACCGGTTGCGACCAGCACGACAACCAAGAACAGCAGCGCGAACGGCAAGCCGAACAGGAACCGCACGTGGGTCGCGCCCGCGGTACCGAGCGTCGCCGTGAGCCCGCGCTGCGTCGCATTGCGGAGCGTCTGCGCCGCGGCAGCGATGATCGTAAAGACGACCCAGAGCCAGGGAGAGTCGAGCATGATGAGTACTTTGCAGTTCGTCATGGCCGGGCATAGCCCGTCAAGACGGGCGTGAACGCCCTTACGTCCCGGCCATCCACGTCTTTCTCGTTGTTTGGTGCCAAGACGTGGATGCCCGCGCCGAGCGCGGGCGTAACGCTGAACTACTGCGCCTTCTCCGCCGTCACCATGTAGTTGACGTCCATGTCGGACGATATCTCCCAGCGGTCGGCGATGAGGTTGTAGATCACCCCGGTCTCGTCGACGACCCGCAAGCCGTGGCGCTCGAGCGCGGCTTCGAGTTCGTTCGGCGTCACGAACTTGTCCCACTGGTGGGTGCCGCGCGGCAGCCAGCCGAGCACGTATTCGGCACCGACGATCGCCAGCGCAAAACTCTTCAGCGTGCGGTTGAGCGTCGCCGCAACCATCATCCCGCCGGGCTTTACCATCTCCGCGCACCGCTTGATGAACAGCGACACGTCGGCGACGTGCTCGACCACCTCCATGGCGAGCACGATGTCGAAGCGCTCGCCGGCATCGGCCAGGCCCTCGGCCGTGGTGATCTGGTAGTCGATTGCCAGTCCGCTCTGCGCTGCGTGCAGCCGTGCCGCCTCGATATTGGCGGCGGCCGGGTCGGCGCCCACCACTTCGGCGCCGAGCCGCGCCATGGGCTCGCATAGAAGACCGCCGCCGCAGCCGATGTCGAGGATGCGCAGCCCCGCGAGGCTGTCGAGCCGTTTGGGATCGCGGCCGAACCGCCGGCAGGCCGCCTCCTTGATGAAGCCGAGCCGGACCGGGTTGAACTTGTGCAGCACGCCCATCTTACCGCGCGGGTCCCACCAGGTGGCGGCGAGGCGCTCGAAGCGTGCGACCTCGTCGGCGTCGACGGTCGAGGACGAAGCATTCATCGGAGTCTCTCCTGCCCCCCTTTGTAGCGCGCTGCAGGTCAGTCAGCCATGCCTCTGACTCCGGTCCAAGACGGGAGCCAAGGCTAGAGCCAAGGCTAGAGCCAAGACCGGCGCTAAAGCGCTACAGCGTTAACGGCATCAAAGGCGAGGTTGCGGGCACCCATCGCGGCCGATATGTAAGGGCACATTTTTCAGGACACCTAAATCCTCCATGGCCCGCCTTGTGATGAAATTCGGCGGAACCTCGGTCGCCGATCTCGACCGAATCCGCAATGTCGCGCAGCACGTGAAGCGCGAGGTCGATGCCGGCCACGAGGTGGCCGTCGTGGTCTCCGCCATGTCCGGCAAGACCAACGAGCTCGTCGGCTGGTGCAGAGAAGCGGCGGCCCTGCACGACGCCCGCGAATATGATGCGGTGCTCGCCTCCGGCGAGCAGGTTACCGCCGGGCTGCTTGCAATCGTGCTCGAGGGCATCGGCGTCAATGCCCGCTCCTGGCAGGGCTGGCAGCTTCCAATCACGACGTCCAACGCCCATGGCGCGGCGCGCATCCTCTCCATCAACGGCGGCGAGCTGATCGCCCGCTTCAAGGAGCGCAGCGAGGTTGCGGTGATCGCGGGCTTCCAGGGCGTCCACAAAGACACCGGCCGCATCACCACGCTTGGCCGCGGCGGCTCCGATACATCGGCGGTGGCCGTGGCGGCCGCGATCCAGGCGTCACGCTGCGATATCTACACCGACGTCGACGGCGTCTACACCACCGATCCGCGCGTGGTGCCGCGCGCGCAACGGCTCGACAAGATCGCCTATGAGGAGATGCTGGAGTTTGCATCGCTCGGGGCGAAGGTGTTGCAGGTACGTTCGGTCGAATTGGGCATGATTCACAACGTCCGGATTTTCGTGCGGTCGAGCTTCGACAAACCTGAGGACATCGATCCGCACCGAGACCCGCCCGGAACCCTGATTTGCGGCGAGGAGGAGATCGTGGAACAGCAGGTCGTCACCGGCATCGCCTTCTCCAAGGACGAGGCGCAGATCTCGATCCGGAACATCGCCGACAAGCCGGGCGTCGCCGCTGCGATCTTCGGCCCGCTAGCCGACGCCAGCATCAATGTCGACATGATCGTGCAGAACGTGTCCCCCGACGGCCAGACCACCGACCTGACATTCACGGTCCCGGCGGCGGACTACGAGCGGGCGGCCGACGTGCTCGCCAAGGCACGCAAGGACATCGGCTATGAGCGCCTCGACGGCGCGACCGACGTCGCCAAGGTGTCGGTGATCGGCGTCGGCATGCGCAGCCATGCCGGCGTCGCGGCGCGGGCCTTCAAGGCGCTGGCCGAACGCCAGATCAACATCCGCGCCATCACCACCTCGGAGATCAAGTTCTCGCTCTTGATCGACGCCGAGTATACCGAGCTCGCGGTGCGGACCTTGCATCATCTCTATGAGCTCGACAAAGCGTAGCGCCGATCGTCGCGATCTTTCGTGCCCTCGTGGCGCTTTCGAGCCGCGCTCGACGCAGGTCCGGCTGGTGCCTTCGGCCCAGGTTTGCTATTATGGAGGCGACGATGGTGCCCATGTGCAATGTGCACAAGTCAGCGCCGCCCTGACCCCTGAGCTCATCGAGCTTCTGAAAGATGCGGTCGAGCGCGGCGAACCATACCTCGACACTTTCCGGTCGAGGACGACCTGATCTTTAACCAGGGTCCGCAGCGACGATGTGGAGGTCGTGCGCTCCGTCTACGGCAGGCGACGGCTGCGGGACGTCCTTTGAACCGATGGGACCGACATCCTGATAGGCCTTTGGCTTGCGGTTTACATGGGGCATTCGCTATAGCCCATAGGTGAGATGTGTCCGCGGGTGACCGGCCCTGCAGACGCAAGTTTCCTGACCTAGTGGTCCGATTCTAACATTCGCAACCCTTCGCAGCGGGCGACTTTGCGAATGTTAGAATCAAAGGACCACTAGCAAATATAAGCTGCTAGTGGAGTTTTGGATTTGACATTCGCTCTGGGAGTCTGCGGTCAACGGGGTAGCGAATGTCAAATCCACTCCACTAGCAGCGCTGGAGCATCCCGTTCCAGCTGGTGTGGTGGTTTGAAGTTCCTGCCAACGTTGTGGCTTGCTCAGCGCAGGAACTTCAAATCCAAGCCACACCATAGTTTTTACTTGCTAGTGTCGGTCGATTCGGACGTTCGTTAACGAGCCTGCTGACCATTCGGGCGAACGTCCGAATCGCGACACTAGCCCCCGAGGATCACGCCATGCGCGGCGCTCTCGGCGGTCCACGCGTGCTGTTGCGCCGGCTTCGCGAGGTCATGGCGGAGCCGGTCAGCGCGCAGGAACGCCTCGACAAGATCGTGGTGCTGATCGCCGCCAACATGGTGGCGGAGGTCTGCTCTGTCTATGTGCTGCGTGTCGACGGCCGGCTCGAGCTTTACGCCACCGAAGGCTTGAAAGCCGAGTCGGTCCACAACACGGTGCTCGCCGCCGACGAAGGCCTGGTCGGCCTGGTCGCCAGCGAAGCCAATCCGATCAACCTCTCGGAGGCGCAGTCGCACCCCGCCTTCTCCTACCGGGCGGAGACCGGCGAAGAGATCTACCACTCCTTCCTGGGCGTCCCGATCCTGCGCGCCGGCAACACGCTCGGCGTGCTGGTCGTGCAGAACCGCGCACGCCGCACCTATTCGGAGGAAGAGGAAGAGGCGCTGCAGACGACCGCCATGGTGGTCGCCGAGATGATCGCGTCCGGCGAGCTCTCGGCGATCGCGCGCCCCGGCGCGCCCGAGCCGGCCGCGCGCCGGCCGGTGCATATCAACGGCGCAGCGCTCAACGATGGCATCGCGCTCGGCCATGTGGTGCTGCACGAGCCGCGTATCGTCATTACCAATTTCATTGCCGACGACGTCAACAAGGAGTTGAAGCGCCTCGAAGCCTCGATCGAGACCATGCGCTCCGACCTCGACGTCCTGCTCGAACGCGGCGAGGTGCCGGATGCCGGCGAGCATCGCGACGTGCTGGAAGCCTATCGCATGTTCGCCTACGACCGCGGCTGGCAGCACCGCCTTACTGAAGCGGTCGTGACCGGCCTTACCGCCGAAGCGGCCATTGAACGCGTGCAGTCGGACACGCGCGCGCGCATGCTGCGCGCGACCGATCCTTACCTGCGCGAGCGCCTGCATGATCTCGACGAATTGTCCAACCGGCTGATGCATCAGTTGCTCGGCAAGGACTACACGCCGCCACGCGACCGGCTGCCGGAGAACGCGATCATCGTCGCGCGCACCATGGGACCGGCTGCGCTGCTCGAATACGACCGCAAGCGCCTGCGCGGCCTTGTGCTGGAGGAAGGCGGACCCAATTCGCATGTCGCGATCGTGGCGCGCGCGCTTGGCATTCCCGCCGTCGGCGAGATTGCCAACGCCACCGGCGTGGCCGACCCCGGCGACGCGATCATCGTCGACGGCGCCAGCGGCGATGTGCATGTGCGGCCGTCGCCCGACATGGAAGCGGCCTATGTCGAGCGCGTACGGCTGCGGGCGCGGCGGCAGTCGCAATACCTCGCGCTGCGCGACAAGCCCTGCGTCACCAAGGACGGCGTGCCGATCACGCTCCTGCTCAACGCCGGGCTCGCGGTCGACCTGCCCCATATCGACGAGACCGGCGCCGCCGGGATCGGGCTGTTCCGCACCGAGCTGCAGTTCATGGTCGCCGCGAACTTGCCGCGCACCGCCGAGCAGTTCTCGCTCTACCGGGCTGTGCTCGATGCGGCCGGAGACAAGCCCGTGACCTTCCGCACGCTCGACATTGGCGGCGACAAGGTGCTGCCCTACATGCGCAACGAGGAAGAGGAGAACCCGGCGCTCGGGTGGCGTGCGATCCGGCTCGGCCTCGATCGCCCCGGGCTGCTGCGCGCCCAGATCCGCGCGCTGCTGCGGGCCGCAGGCGGGCGTGAGCTCAAAGTGATGTTCCCGATGATCGCCGCGGTCGAGGAGTTCGACGAGGCCAAGGGCCTGATCGAGCGCGAGCTGACGCATCTGCGCCGCCATGGCCACAAGCTGCCGGACCGGGTCGAGGTCGGCACCATGGTCGAGGTGCCGTCCCTGCTCTATCAGCTCGACGAACTGATCGACCGGGTCGACTTCCTGTCGGTGGGATCGAACGATCTGTTGCAGTTCTTCTACGCGGCCGACCGCGGTAACAAGCGGGTGTCCGGACGTTTCGATCCGCTGTCAGCGCCGATGCTGCGCGTGTTCAAGGTGATCGCCGCAAAGAGCAACGCCCGGCACAAGCCGGTGACGCTGTGCGGGGAGCTCGCCTCGACCCCGCTCGGCGCGCTGGCGCTGACCGCGATCGGCTATCGCTCGCTCTCGGTCGCCCCCTCGGCGGTTGGTCCGGTCAAGGCGATGCTGCTTGACCTCGACGCCGGCAAGGCCGGCAAGCTCCTCGGCCCGCTGATCGACAGCCCGGCTGGCAGCGCGCCGATCCGCGAACGGCTGAAGGCCTTCGCTTCAGAGCACGGCCTGCAGGTGTAGCTCCAATTATCACGTTCAGTGGCGGGTTCGGCCCGTACATAGCCGAAAGAAGCTCAGAACGTGCAGCCGACCGTCAGGAAACACATTGTTTGTGCTGCTGCGAGTCACCACTTTCATATCGAAACCTCGCAGTAGAACGTCGCGAGCTTCGCAGGGTCCATACAGGTCATGGCCAGATGCCTGATCTTGGGCATTTTTTGCTCCCTGGGCTGTTCCTTGGCGCTCTTCAGTTCCCTCTTACCATTGACATCCGCCGCCACTTGCGCCGATTCCAATAGCCGAACGAACCCGGCAAATTCGAAACATGCTGCCTGAACAGAAACTTGACGTGTTGATGACCCGCCACAAGGCGATCGAGAGCGAGCTGTCGACCAAGCTCGCACCGGAAACCTTTGTGCGCCTATCGCGGGAATTCGCCGAGCTCGGACCGATCGTCGAAGCGGTGAAGGCCTATCGCGAGGTGGTCGCCGAAATCGACGGTCTCGATGCCTTGATCGGCGACCCCAAGACCGATGCAGAGATGCATGAGATGGCGGCGATGGAGAAGCCGGCGCTGGAACAGAAGCGCGCGGCACTTGAGCAGCAGATCAAGGTCGCGCTCCTGCCCAAGGATGCGATGGACGAGCGCAACGTCATCATGGAAATCCGCGCCGGCACCGGCGGCGACGAGGCCGCCCTGTTCGCCGGCGATCTGTTCCGCATGTATGAGCGTTTCGCCGCCAAGCAGAGCTGGAAGGTCGAGGTCGTGTCCGCGAGCGAAGGCGCGATGGGCGGCTACAAGGAAATCATCGCTGAGATCAAAGGCCGGGGGGCCTTCGCCAAGCTGAAATTCGAGTCCGGCGTGCATCGTGTGCAGCGCGTGCCCGACACCGAAGGCTCCGGTCGCATCCACACCTCGGCCGCCACTGTCGCCGTTTTGCCGGAAGCCGAAGAGGTCGATATCGCGATCAACGAGGCGGACCTCAGGATCGACACGTTGCGGGCGGGCGGCGCGGGCGGCCAGCACGTGAACAAGACCGAGTCGGCCGTACGGGTGTTCCATATTCCGACCGGCATCGAAGTGAAGATGCAGGAGGATCGCTCCCAGCATCGCAACCGCGCCAAGGCGATGGCGGTGCTGCGCGCCCGTCTCTACGACCACGAGCGCCAGAAGCTCGATGCGGCGCGCGCAGCAGATCGGCGCGGCCAGGTCGGCTCCGGCGACCGCTCCGAGCGCATCCGCACTTATAATTTCCCGCAAGGCCGCGTCAGCGATCACCGCATCAACCTCACGCTCTACAAGCTGCCGCAGATCGTCGAGGGCGAAGCCCTCGGCGAGATCATCGACGCGCTGGTGACGGAGCATCAGGCCGAGCTGCTGTCGGCCGAGTCGTCGTAATGCCCGCCGCGTCGACCGAGACCGCGCGCTCCGTCGCCACCATGCGCCGGCGTCTTGCGCGGCAATTCAGCGAGGCCGGCCTCGACACGCCCGATCTCGACGCGCGCGTTCTCGTCGGCCATGCGCTCGCCCTCGACCACGCCGCCCTTGCCGCGCAAGCGGATCGCCGCCTTTCGGATCGGGAGGCCGCCGCGGTCGCTGCGCTCGCGCAACGTCGCCTCGGCCGCGAGCCGGTCGCGCGCATCGTCGGGGCAAAAGAGTTCTGGGGGTTGCCGCTCACGCTCAATGCCGAGACGCTGGTGCCGCGCCCGGAGACCGAAACCGTGGTCGAGGCGGCGCTCGCCGCGCTCGGCGAGGATCGCGGGCAGGCATTACGTATCGCCGATCTCGACACCGGATCGGGCGCGCTCCTGCTGGCGCTGCTCAGTGAATTGCCGGCGGCGCAGGGCGTCGGGACCGATATCAGCCTCTCGGCACTCGGCTGTGCCCGGTCGAACGCCGCCGCGCTCGGCGTTGAGAACCGGGCGTCGTTCGTCGCCTGCGATCATGGATCGGCGCTCGGTGGCGGCTTCGACCTGGTGGTCGCCAATCCACCCTATGTGGCGAGCGCTGCCATCGCAGGCTTGCAGCCCGAAGTGCGCAACTTCGATCCGCGGCGGGCGCTTGATGGCGGGCCGGACGGACTATTGGCCTATCGCGCGATCGCCGGCGATGCGCGGCGAATTTTGGCGCGCCACGGCCTGTTAGTGCTCGAACTCGGCGCCGGAGAGCTTGAGGCGGTCACCGCATTGGCGGCTGAAGCGGGGCTTATTCCAGGCCCCTGTCGACGCGACCTCGGCGGGTTGCCGCGCGCCCTCGCCGTCAAGGTTTCGACATAGTGTACCGATTCCGAAGTTCGTGTCATTTTGCGGCGGCCTTGTATACGAACTTCGGAATCTGAACCGCCACAACTAGACCCAAAGCACATAAAAACAGCAGGAACCAGCATACCTCGTCCACATCTCACCCCCGCAAAAAAGCACTTGGATTGTGGGTCAAGACCGACTAGATTTCCGACAGAAATCGGTCCATGGCGCCAGCAAGAGCCCGCAGCACAGCTTCGGAGAGCCACAGGCGCGAAGGCGCGAAACATTGACGGCCGGAGCGGACATCCGGCAGTAGTTTCGCCCTTTCTGGGATCGAATGCTTCATCGGTTACGCGCCGCCCGCGATATGACATTGACGCGGTGTGGCGCATGACAAGAGGTGGGCAACACCGCAGAGAAAGTTGCGGATAAGGGGTTGCTGTTTCGTGACACGACATCCGGGATTGCGGCACGCGGTGCGGCAATCCAGCAGTACGCTTGATCCTGCAAGGCGGCGTTGCGTGCGAGCCGGGCACCGGCATCGCGGGCCTGAATTTGCGGAATGGCGACGGGTGAAATCGCGCGAATAGCGAAATCGATTTGAAGGAAGGCGGCAGCAACCGCCAAAGGAAGAGGTAACAAACAGGCGAGTCATGAGAAACGGTCAGAACAACAAGCGGATGCGTGGTCGTAACAACAACAACCAGCATCATCACCACCAACGCAGGAATCAGAACCCGATGTCGCGGGTTTATGAGTCCAACGGACCCGATGTTAAGATTCGCGGAAATCCGTCTCACATTGCCGAAAAATACGTTCAGCTTGCCCGCGATGCGCAGTCGTCGGGAGACCCGGTGGCAGCCGAGAACTACTATCAGCACGCCGAGCACTACAATCGCCTGATCGCCGCCGCGCAGGAACAGTTCCGCCAGCAGAATCCGCAATTCAATAATCGTCCCGAGAACGACATGCGCAGCGACATGCGCGACGACGCATTCGAGGACGGCGATGAGGACAGCGGTGGCGGCAACCAGCAGCCGATTCAGGCCGGTGGCGATTCGCCTTACGGCACGCGCGAGCCACAGCCCTACATACCACGCGAAACCCAGCCGTTCCCCAATCAGCAACAACCCGCGCCGCGGCAACAGCAGGACAACGGCGACGTCGATCGTTTGCCGTCGTTCATCACCGGCGGGCAGCCGCAGAACGCTGGCGCAGAGCCGGCGGCCCAGGGGCAAAACGGCCACGACGGCCAGCCGGATCGCTTCCCGCTGCATCGCCGCCGGCGCCGTCATCGCGGACCGCGCCCGGAGTTCCAGGGCGGTCAGCGCGACGACGCTGCGTCGCAGGACTAAGACCTCTCGATACTGCGTGGTGACGGCGCAAGCGCCGGTTCGAGTGCCGGCACGAGCCGCCGGCGCTCGCGCCGTGCCGGGATGGCACGGTACACCTGCTTGGTCGCTTCGACGATGTGCACGCCCGCAAACGGTGCGGAGATCGTCGCGCCGGCGCGTTCCCATGCCACCGCAGAGCGCAGGAACCAGCCGCGTCCGACCGGCGGCACGTAAAGCGCTTCGCTCCATCCGATCGGCGTGAACCAGGTGTCGCGCAACAGATGCGTGATCTGCGAGCGCGAATAGGGACGCCCGTGTCCGAACGGCGTCGTATCCATGCGCGCCCACAGGCCGCGCCGGTTGGGCACAACCGCCAGGAGGCGCCCGCCGGCGGCCAGCACACGCCAGACTTCACGCAGTAGTGCACCGGGGTCATGCGTCATTTCGAGCGCATGCACGAGCAGAACCCGATCGACCGCGGAATCCGGCAACGGCAAGTCGAGTTCGTCGACGAGGCTCGCGAGGCTCGGTCGCGCCGATGGCCATTTCACGACGCCCTGCGCCGCCGGCATGAAGGCGAGGCAACGCTCCGCCTCTTCGCGGAACAGGCCGAGATAGGGTGTCGCATAGCCGACACCGAGCATGCTCATGCCGCGGGTATCGTTGAATCGTGTCCGCACGCCGCGGCCAATGAAGCGCCGTGCCACCACTCCCAGGCGCTGGGTGTAGAAATTGCGCAGGTCGACGACGTCAATGGACATGGGAGGAAACTTACGTCATTCCGGGACGCGTCGGAACAACGCGACCCGGGAATGCATATCTCCAAACCTTTCGTTTTCGCGCCCCTGAGCCTAACCTAGTGGTCCGAATCCGAAATTCGCATTAACCCTGCTTCTGAACCGCCACACTGGTCGCCCTGTGGTTTATGGAATGACAAGGACATCCCATGCCTGCGCAGACGCGTCTTTTCATGTGCCTTAAGGACAATTTCGGCGTGCTGCTGCACGATCCCGGCAGCGGCCGGACCGCCGCGATCGACGCGCCGGAAGCCGCTCCGGTCGAAGCTGCGCTCAAGGCCACCGGCTGGACGCTCACCGATATCCTGGTGACGCACCATCATCGCGACCATACCGACGGCATCGCCGAGCTCAAGGCCCGCCATCGCTGCCGCGTGGTGGCGCCCGACGGTGAAGCCGGCACGATCCCGGAGGTCGACGAGACCGTGCGCGAGGGCGATACCGTCCGCGTCGGCGCGCTCGAAGGACGCGTCATCGTGACGCCGGGCCACACGTCGGCGCCGGCGACACTCTACTTTGCCGCCGACAAGCTCCTATTCGCCGGCGACACACTGTTCTCGATCGGCTGCGGACGCGTGATCGAAGGCTCGATGGACGAGATGTGGCAGTCGATGCTCAAGCTGCGCGCGCTGCCCGACGACACCATGCTCTACTGCGGCCATGAATACACGCTGGCGAACATCCGCTTCGCCAAGACCATCGAGCCCGATAACCAGGCGCTCATTGCACGCGAACAGCAGGTGACGCAACTGCTCGCCGCCAGGAAGATGACGGCACCGTCGTCCATGGGCGAAGAGAAGGCCGCGAATCCGTTCCTGCGCGCCGACCTGCCGGAGGTCGCGCAGGCGGTCGGCATGGCCGGTGCGCCGGCGGCCGACGTTTTCGCCGAAATCCGCACGCGCAAGAACAAGTTCTAACGCACTCTGCGAGCGGGTGTGATGGCACTGACAGCCGCCGAGATCGTCTCCGCACTTGGCCTCAAGCCGCATCCGGAGGGCGGCCATTATCTTGAAACGCATCGCGATGCGCGTGGTGACGACCGCGCCGCGTCGACCGCGATCTACTATCTGCTCGCGCGCGGCGAGCGCTCGCACTGGCACAGCGTCGATGCGGTCGAGGTCTGGCACTATTACGCCGGCAGCGCGCTGAGGTTGGAGATCGCCGTCAGCAACGACGGCCCGATCGAGCGCGTGACGCTCGGACCGGATATCGCGGCCGGTGAGCGGCCGCAGGCTGTTGTCCCGGCACATGCATGGCAGGCGGCGGAGAGCCTCGGCGACTGGACACTGGTCGGCTGCACGGTCGCGCCGGGTTTCGAATTCAACGGATTCGAGCTCGCACCCCGAGGCTGGTCGCCGGGGCCCGCGTCCGCTCGGACGTAGTCCGGAGCGCGCCGCTCCGGTCGGCCCTACACCATCACTTGGCCGCCGTTTGCCGAGAGTGTCGAGCCGGTGATCAGCCCGGCGTCGTCGGAGGCAAGGAACACGACGCAGCGCGCGACCTCGTCCGGCTCGCCGAGGCGGCCGAGCGGAATGAGCGGCAGGATGCTCTTCTCCATCACGTCTTTCGGCACTGCCTTGATCATCTCGGTTGCGATATAGCCCGGGCAGATCGCGTTCACCGTGATACCCGCCCGCGCGCTTTCCTGCGCCAGCGCCTTGGTGAAGCCGAGCTCGCCGGCCTTGGCGGCGGAATAGTTTGCCTGCCCCATCTGGCCCTTCTGGCCGTTGATCGATGAGATGTTGATGATGCGGCCAAACTTGCGCTCACGCATGCCTTCGATCACCGGCCGGCACATGTTGAACAGCGAGTTGAGATTGGTGTTGATGACGTCCGTCCACTGCTCCGGCTTCATCCGGTGGAACATGGTGTCGCGGGTGATACCGGCATTGTTGACCAGCACCTCGACCGGGCCGAGATCAGCTTCCACCTGCCTCACCCCATCAGCGCACGACTGGTAGGACGAGACGTCCCACTTGTAGACGGCGATGCCGGTCTCGGATTTGAATTTGTGTGCGGCCTCCTCATTGCCGGCGTAGTTGGCCGCAACCGTGTAGCCGGCCGCTTTCAGCGCCTTGGAGATGGCTTCCCCGATTCCTCGGGTCCCACCCGTCACCACCGCTACGCGCGCCATGAATTCGATCCTCCCTCAATGTTCGCCGCCGACGTCCCACAATAACGCAGATGCGCGGGTATCGCCCCGCGCATCACCAGCTCTGTTCTTGAGCGTCATCGCTCCACGCACATCGCAATGCCCATGCCGCCGCCGATGCACAGCGTGGCGAGGCCCTTCTTCGCGTTGCGTTTCTGCATCTCGAACAGCAGCGTCACCAGCACGCGCCCGCCGGACGCGCCGATCGGATGGCCGATCGCGATCGCGCCACCGTTCACGTTGACCCTGGACACATCCCAGCCGAGGTCCTTGTTGACGGCGCAGGCCTGCGCAGCGAACGCTTCGTTGGCCTCGATCAAGTCAAGGTCATCGACCTTCCAGCCGGCTCTCTTGAGCGCCGCGCGGGAGGCCGGGATCGGGCCAGTGCCCATGATCGCGGGATCGACGCCGGCATGGGCCCAGGAGACGATGCGCGCGAGCGGCGTCTTGCCGCGCTTCTGCGCTTCGCTCGCCGTCATCAGCACCACGGCGGCGGCGCCGTCATTGATACCGGACGCGTTGGCGGCGGTGACGGTGCCATCTTTGGTGAAGGCCGGCCGCAACTTGCCAACCGCATCGAGCGTGGTGCCGTGCTTGGGATATTCGTCGGCGTCGACGACCACGTCGCCCTTGCGCGTCTTCACCGTGACAGGCGCGATCTCATCCTTGAACTTGCCGGCCTTCTGCGCGGCCTCGGCCTTGTTCTGGGAATCGACGGCGAACTCATCCTGCTGCGTGCGCGTGATCTGCCACTGGCGCGCGACGTTCTCGGCGGTCGCACCCATGTGGTAACCGTTGAACGCGTCCCAGAGGCCGTCCTTGATCATGGTGTCGATCATCTCGAAATTGCCCATCTTCACGCCGCCGCGAAGATGCTGGCAGTGCGGCGACATGCTCATCGATTCCTGGCCGCCCGCCACCACGATGTCGCTGTCGCCGTTGGCGATCGCCTGATAGCCGAGCGCGACCGCGCGCAGGCCCGACCCGCAGAGCTGGTTGACCCCCCAGGCCGGGCTCTCGACCGGAATGCCGGCCGCAATCGAGGCCTGACGCGCGGGGTTCTGGCCCTGCCCGGCGGTCAGGATCTGCCCCAAAATGACCTCTGACACCTGCGGTCCCTCGACGCCGGCGCGCTTGAGCGCCTCCGCGACAGCGACTTTCCCGAGTTCGTGTGCCGGCAGGGTGGCAAACGCCCCATTGAACGCACCAACGGGCGTACGCGCCGCGCTGACGATGACGATATCGTCTTTCATGTCGTGATTCCTTCCTGTCCGGCCAGTGTCCCGATTCCGAAGTTCGTACGCTTTCGCGGCAACAATGTTGCGGACTTCTGAACCGCCACACGAGGGTGGATTGCAACCGATAGCCGGTGAATCTGGCGCCCCGACGACACCCGGCTGGCGGCCAACCAGATATTGATTAGACATGGCTGCCCCGTTGAACCCTGTCAATCGGAGGCCCTGCGGGTCAGCCTTGCGGACCCGGCGTCAAATCCCGGCGTTTACTGGTTGCAGCGATCGGCTGACAAAACGGTGGCTTGCCCGCGCGGAAACGGTCTATGCTCCCTTTGGGGCTGGAGTTTCGCCGATCAGCCGATCAAATGACTGAGTCCGGGACGACCGCTGACCGTCAAACGACACGCCGCAAGACGGCTCCACGATCCCGCTGCGGGTCGTCATCGAGGGCTCAATGTCGAGCGTAGGCGCCATGGCAAATTCCGCGGAACCGGTCACGATCAAGAAGTATGCCAACCGGCGGCTCTACAATACCGGAACCAGCAGCTACGTGACGCTGGAGGATCTCGCCTCGATGGTGAAGGCGGGCGAGGACTTCGTCGTCTATGATGCCAAGACCGGCGAGGACATCACCCGCTCGGTGCTGGCGCAGATCATCTTCGAGCAGGAGAACAAGGAAGGGCAGAACTTGCTGCCGATCAAGTTCCTGCGTCAGCTCATCCGCTTTTACGGCGATTCGATGCAGATGCTGGTGCCGCGCTATCTCGAAGCCTCGATCGAGTCGCTCACGCGCGAGCAGGAAAAATTCCGCCAGCAGATGTCGCAGGCGTTCGGCACCGGCGCGTTCGGGCCGCTGGAGGACCAAGTGCGGCGGAACATGGAGATGTTCCAGCGCGCCTTTTCGATGTTCACGCCATTTGTAAAGCGCGAGGCGGAGTCCGGAGGCGAGACCGAGCAACAGCAGCGTCCCGCCGGCAGCAGCGGAACCGATGAGATCGACGATCTCAAGCGCCAGATGGAAGAAATGCAGAAGCGGCTCGACCGTCTCGGCAACAAGGACTGACGACTTCTTAAAACTGGTTCTAGGCCGACGCCGCCAATGTCGACCGGGTCCATGGCCGCTCCGGGCTAGCGAGCCCGACCAGCGCGCCTTGCAGGTAACCGCAGCCCCAGTCGGCGAGGATCGCTGCCGACTCCTCGTCTTGCACCCATTCCGCCACCGTCTCGAGGCCGAGCCGGCGGGCAAGGTCAATGAGCGTCTGCACGAAGGCGCGGTCATCCTCCGACCGCCGGAGGTTCTGCACGAACGCGCCGTCGATCTTGACCATATCGACCCCCAGCTTGCGCAGGTTACGGAAGGACGTGTAGCCGGCGCCGAAGTCATCGATCGCGATTCGGCAGCCGAGGTCCTTGACGCGCGCGACGAAGCCGCGCGCATCATCGATGTCCTGGATCGCGGTCGTCTCGGTGATCTCGATCGTGAGCCGCCCGGCGATGTCCGGGTTCGCACGCAGCGCCGCCCCGAGCGACGCCCACCAGTCCGGATCGACGGTCGATGCAGCGGATAGGTTGAGCGACGCCTTCAAGTCGGGCGCAGTCGACAATTCGTCGAGCACCAGTTCGAGCACACGATGGTCGAGCAGGCGCACAAGCCCCAGCCGTTCCGCGAGCGGCACCACTTCGTTGACGGCCAGCAGGCTGCCGTCATCGCGGCGCACGCGCATGAGGCATTCGTAGAAGGCCGGCTGGCGCGAGCGGATGTCCACGATCGGCTGGTAGACCAGGAACAGCCGGCGCTCGTTGAGCGCCTTGATGATCTCCTCAGTGGCGCGGACGTTCTCCCGGCGCTTTGCATCCCGCTCGGGATTCGGCCGATACGGCTGGAACGAACCGCGTCGCTTGGCCTTGGCGCTGTCGAGCGCATCCTGCGCTCGGGCGAGCACCTCGGTGGTGCTGCGGGCATGGCGCGGCGCGGTCACGCCACCGATGGTCACGGTCACAGCGACCGGCCCGGCGGAAGTCTGCACCACATAGTCGCGCGCGCCGACCAGCAGGCGGTCGGCCGCCACCAGCAAGTCATCGGGCGTGCAGTTGTTGAGGATGATGCCGAACTTGTTGCCGGAGAAGCGGCCGAGATGGTCCTTGCCGCGCATTTGCGAGCGGATGCGTGATGCGACCGCTGCAATCACCTCGTCGGCGATGGAGAAGCCATAGGCCTCGTTGATGCGGCCGAGGCTGTCGATCGCCGCCAGCATGAAGCCGCACGACGAGCGCAGCTTGACCGCTTCGGCGATGGCCTGCTCAAGCACCGCGGTCATGTGCCAGCGGTTCATTTCATTGGTGAGCGCGTCGTAGCGAGAGAGATAGGCGAGCTCTTGCTCCTGCTCGCGGCGCGCGTCGATCACCCGCACGATGCCGTGGGCACGCGCCGGCGTTCCGTCCGCGCCGGCAAACCAACGGCCGCAATCCTCGATCCAGTGCAGCGGCGCGGAATCCGGCGTCGGCCGCAGCGCATATTGCACCTCGTAGGGCACACCCGCGCCATCATCCTTCACGCCGGAGCTCATGACGGCATCGAACCGCGCGCGCCCGCCCTGCTGGTCGACCAGCCGCGCATAAGCGGCACCATTGGCGATCAGCGCAGTGTCCGGCACCCCCAGAACATCGCGGGCATTGGTGCCCCAGAGAAGCGCGTCGGTCTCAAGGTGCCACGCATAGGGAACGGCACCGATGGAGGCGAGAATCGCGTTGTGGTCGGGGGCATTGGCGTCGAGCCTGGCGCAGTCGCGCACCTCGTGACGCGCCCCGCCCTGGTGCTCCCGGCCTTGGTGCGCCCCGTCCTGCTCGTCATCGCCGCGAGCGGCGCCTGTCCGAATTTGGCTCGACACGTTGGTCCCGCTTGCGTCCCGTTGGTTCGCGCGCCGCCGCAGGGCAACGGGGGCGGGCTGCTGCGGCGGCGTATTAAAGTACCGGAACCCTTAAATTATTCGGAAAGCACGGGATTCGCGTTCACCGCGCGGATGCCTGCCGGCGGACGCGACGCAACGGCACGCCGCTTGCGACGTTGTTCCCACAGGCGGTCGGACTGTCCCGATCCGCGACACAGCGGGTGCCCAGGTGCGGGTCAGCGTTACCGACGATTTACCATCAGAAACGGGGCATAGCCTCGTTTCCGTCGACCGCCCTGCCATCGAGCGCAGCGGCATTCCATCCGGCGCGCACCACGTCCGGTCATCCGCTGAATTCCTGGCTCAGCTCGTCGCCACCGCTCAAGGCGCGCCGCAAACGCGCGCGCGCGGGAGGACGACCGCCGATCATGCGGCGGCGCTCTATGCAGCGGCCGCGACGCACCAGCGACCGAACGTCATCAAGATTTCGCTTTAAAGGGGAGAATCCGTCGGTCCGGGTGGTGATGGTGAAGCCGCATGATGAATCGCATTATCATCGTTTCCTTCGTTATCATCGTTTCCTTCGTTGGCTTGATCGTCACAGCAACTCTAAACGTCGCCGCAGCAGCTCCAAATACCGTCGTAGCAACTTCGGGCAGCCATCAATTGACGGAAGGCATGCTCGACGAGGCAATCTATTTCGGTCAGTTCCTTGTCGGACAGCGATTCTCGGCACCCGATATTGCCGCGATGCGAGAGGGCTTGATCGGCACCTTTCGAAGGCAACCCGCTAAAGAAGTGGCAGGCTACCAGGGGCTCGCGCAATTCGTGCCCGCCCTGCGAAGCACTCGCAGTCCCCTGGCCATTGCGAAAGCTCGCGAAGCAGCGTGGGCCGCATTCGCAAAGGATCCTGCCGGATTCCGCGAATTTCAGAACGATCCAGCCGGAAAGATAATCCTGAAATACAACCCGATCGTTGTAAACGCTGGAGGCAGCGTCATCACTCGCCTGAACGTGGAGTCCTTGTTCGCGTCGAACGCCCTGGTGGCGAAGATCGCCGGAGTCGCACCGCCGTCGCAATCGGAAATAGACGAGTGTCTGCGCCTGCTTCCATTCGAGTTTGCATCCTTAACGAAGGAGCAGCAGGAATTCTTCATGCAAGCAGAGAGCCGGCTGGCGCGGCTCCAGGAGATGCATGCGAGCCACTTCATCGGTCCGTCGGTTGTGTCCGAAATCAAGAAGACCGTACGTTCGCCCGAAGACGTACCCAATCGGGCGCGCGCGTTAGAGAACACTGCCTTCAAGTATGAAGCCGCCGTGAATCGGATCACATCGGCTGCGGATCGCTTTATTGCAGCTTGGAGCAAGGGTTTCCCGAAAGGCACCGCGGCGCAAACAATGATGGGTCAGATCGGGAGCTGGGGCAAATGACGGACGCACGTTTCCTCGAGCTCGCGCGGAGGCGTTGAGCCTCCGAGCGTGTTCACCGTGACAAACGTCAAGCGTGCGGGACCATGTGCTCGCGATCGAGCGCGATATCGCGCTGCGCGGTCCGGATGGTGACCGTGAACCCTCCGATCACATCGACAAAACTCAACGCGATCAGCATCAGGAACGTTGAGGTCGCGGCGCGCGGCACAGCGATGAACTCAATGACCATTGCGATGAACAATACGAACGAGAGCACGTGATCAATGATCGCCCTGCTTGACATCCGCGTTGCTTTGAGAATTTCGATATACAGGAGCACGATGCCGAACAGCACCAGGAGGTCGCCGGCGCTGACGGCCATGCTCCGTCCCGACAGCAATGGAACGGCAAACAGCAGCGTGCCGAAATCCATGTCCAGCAGGAACGCCATCATGTTGTAGAGTACGAACGGAATCAGGAGCAGCGGAAAGGCGATCAGGTACATGAAAACTGCTCCCCTCGTCGCAGGTTCGCCGATACCGGCTCGCCAATGAATGGCACGTTGGCTGCGTCCCGCCGGCCCGTCCCTCCGGCCGCCGCAGTGACTATACTACGCCTCGGTCTTCGCCTTGAGCACCTGCCGGCCCTTGTACATGCCGGTCTTGAGGTCGATGTGGTGCGGACGACGCAGTTCGCCCGAATCCTTATCCTCAACATAGGTCGGCCGCTTCAAGGCGTCGGCCGAACGCCGCATTCCGCGCCGGGACGGCGATGTCTTTCTCTTGGGGACGGCCATGGCGGAACTCCTGATTCTTGCCGGATTCTTGCCGGGACACAATATCTGGGTCTGGGAAGCCGGGCTTATAGAGGATGCGCCTGTCTGGCGCTAGTGTCCCGATTCCGAAGTTCGTACCATGTCGCGGCGGCCTCCTATACGAACTTCGGAATCGAAGGACACTAGCAACTCTTTGAATCTAGTGTGGCTTTGGTCCAGAAGTCCGCATGTCGGATTCGCCGCGAGAATGATGCGGACTTCTGAACCGCCACACGAGTGTCCCGATTCCGAAGTTCGCCGCGAGAATGGCGCGACTTCTGAACCGCCACACCACGGGTTGGAGACCCTCCATTAAGGCTTCCGGGCGGCTTGAGACAGGCCGTCCGCGCCGCGAACCGGGCCGCGCGGGCTTCGTATATCGCGGCCAGCCGGCGCACCGTGCCCGACGGCGCCCGCGCGCTGCGGCCGCGCGGGCTGGGCAGGATCGCCGCCATCAAAGCCGCTTCCCGCGCCGTCAACTGACGGGCCGACTTGCCGAAGGCATAGCGCGCCCCAGCCTCCGCGCCGAACTGCCCAGTCGGCCCCCATTGCGCGATGTTGAGGTAGATCTCCAGCATACGCCGCTTCGGCAGGACGAGGTCGACCCAGACCGCCAGTGGCAGTTCCAGCGCCTTGCGGATGTAGCTGCGGCCCTGCCAGAAGAACAGGTTCTTCACGACCTGCTGCGTGATCGTCGATCCGCCGCGCATCTCGAAGACATCGTCGGCATCGTTGAACGCTTCGCGAATCCCGCGCCAGTCGATGCCGTGGTGGGTGCAGAAGCTGCCATCCTCAGCCGAGATTACGGCGCGTGGCAGCGCCGGCGAGATCCGGTTGAGTGGCATCACCATGCGTTCGACGCGCTGCCCGGTGGCCCAGCGCCACAGCATGGGCATCGAGACCGGATCGACGAAACGATAGAGCGGCGCGATCAGATAGGGCAGCAGCAACAGGACCAGCAGCACGGTCGCCAGCAAGCGCAGGACGCGAAAGACATGTCCGCGCGGGCGGAATCGGGATGGCGCGCTGTTCATCGGTGGGGCTGATTTTAGGGCCGCTTCGCGACGGCATTGCGGCGGGACAAGTGCCACGGTTTAATTGCCAAGATAGCAAGGTGTCGCAGGAGGAATTCGTGGCCAAGGACGCAATCGTCTCGAAGGAGCTGGCGGAAAAATTCAAGACCGAGAAGGACACGCCCTACCTCCGGTTCGTGCGCGGCGACGGCCTCGACATTATCGGCGCACAATACGTCCCCGATCTCTGCACGGTCGATCTCAAACCATGGCCGCGCAGGGGCGACGGCGCCAAGGGCGTGTTCATCAACCACGAAGCCTCGCGCACCTCCAACGACTGCTATGTCTGCGAGATCGCGCTCGGCAAGAAGCTCGAGCCGCGGCATCACTTGTTCGAGGAAATGATCATGGTGCTGACCGGCCGCGGCTCGACCACGGTCTGGAACAATGCCGGCGCACGCGTCACCTTCGAGTGGAAGGCCGGGTCGATCTTCGCCATTCCGCTCAATTGCTGGTACCAGCATTTCAACGGCTCGGGCCAGGAGGTCGTGCGACTCGTCGCGGTCACGAATTTCCCGTCGGTCATGAATCTCTACGAGGACCCCGATTTCGTCTTCAACTTCGATTACGACTTCAAGAACCGCTTCTCCGGCGAGCCGGATTATTTTTCAGCCAAGGGCGAGCAGGACGGCTTCCTGCTGCGGACGAATTTCGTCGCCGACGCGATCAATCTGCCGTTGATCACGGCTAAGGAGCGCGGCGCCGGCGGCGGGCACATCCGCTTCAACATGGCGAAGGGCTCGATCGCGAGCCACATCTCGCAGTTCCCGGTCGGCACCTACAAGAAGGCGCACGCGCACGGCCCCGGCGCGCATGTGATCGTACTCACCGGCGAAGGCTATTCGCTGATGTGGCCGGAAGGCGATGAGCCCAAGCGCTATGACTGGAAATACGGGACGCTGATCGTTCCGCCGAATGCCTGGTTCCACCAGCATTTCAATGGCGGCGCGACGCCGGCGCGCTATCTCGCTTTCAAGCACGCCTCGCCGCGCAACAGCCAGGGCGTGCCGCTGTCCTGGATCAGCCGCCGCCTCGGCGGCAACCAGATCGACTATGCCGACGAGTCCCCTGCGGTGCGCAAGATGTTTTCCGACGAGCTCGCCAAGCATGGCGTCGGCTCGAAGATGGAGCCGGTCTACGAGGCCGAGCTTCCGAACCTGCCGCCGAAGGCAGCGGCGTGACTGCGCTCGGGCCAAGCCGAGGGATACCACACGACTCCGCTGCGCTCCGGCTTGCCGCTGCAAATTCCTTAACGAGGGCGAGCTATGGTGGGAGCTCTGTCCGTTGACCTGCTCCGGAAAAATGACCAGCGCATCCGATGGCCGCCTCCAAGACACACGCTAAACCGGTGCGGATCGTCCGCGCCCACATCAAACTATTCGCCGCGGCGGCGCTCGGGATCGTGCTGTATTTTCTGCTGCCGGGTGACCTGCACGTCGGGACCCGGATGCTGATCGCATGGAATGCCGCCGTCTTTTTGTACTTGGTGGTCGCGGCACTCGTGATCGTCCGGTTCGAGCTGAGCCGTGCGCGTCAAAGAGCTGCGGCGGAGGACGAAGGCGCCGTACTGATCCTGATCCTCACCGTGGCGGCCGCCGCGGCAAGCCTTGCAGCGATCTTTGTCGAGCTGAACGCGCAGCCCGGACAAAAAGTCGGCGCGCTGCCCGCCACACTGGCACTGAGCACCGTCGTCTTGTCGTGGGTATTCATCCACGTCATCTTCGCATTCCACTACGCGCACGAGTTCTACGGAGATAGACAGCATGGCCACAAAGGGGGGCTGCACTTTCCCGAGGACGACCGCCCTGATTACTGGGACTTCGTCTATTTCTCGTTCGTGATCGGGGTGGCGGGCCAGGTATCGGACGTGCAGGTGACGACCAAGTCGTTGCGCCGGCTCGTCATCGCCCACGGCGCCTTTTCGTTCTTCTACAACGTCGCGGTCATCGCGCTGATCGTCAACATCGCAGGCGAGTTCATTAATTGATGGCCGACGACACCGTCCCGGTGGCGGATGTCAGCGCCGCGCCCACCAGTTCCGTAACCGGAACCAGTACTGGCGGAAGGTGACCGACAGGACGAAGGCCGCGATCAGGATCATCACGACCGGAATCCAGATCACCGCCACGCTGAGCAGCACGATCAGCATGATGCCCGCGATCAGCGCGAGCACGGCAAGCGCCAGGATGATTGTGAATGGGCCGGGCTGCGCGAGGTAGACGCGGCGCGGGCCGTCATGATCGTCGACCGATACCCAAATTCCGCCGCGGTTCCGCCCGGAGTGGTTCGGTGGAATGATCTCGGGCTCGGAACGGGGCCGGGACGCCTCAGAGTCTCGGGGATCGCGATCGGTCATATCTGTCATGTATGGCCGCGCCGGCGGATCGCAACGGCCCAAAGCAACGGGAAACGACATGCGCCGGCGCAGACGTTACTCCGCTGCGGTGCGCCCCGCGCCGCTGTGGCCGTAACGACGGTCGATATAGTCGATCACCATCTGCTTGAAGTCCGCGGCGACCGTCGGGCCGCGCAGCGTCACCGCCTTCTTGCCGTCGACGAAGACCGGCGCCGCCGGGCTCTCGCCGGTTCCAGGCAGCGAGATGCCAATATCGGCGTGCTTCGACTCGCCGGGGCCGTTCACGATGCAGCCCATGACGGCGACGTTGAGCGCCTCAACGCCGGGATATTGCTTCTTCCACTCGGGCATCGACTGATGGATGAAGCCCTGGATGTCACGCGCGAGCTCCTGGAACGTGGTCGAGGTCGTACGTCCGCAGCCGGGACAGGCGGCGACCAGCGGCACGAAGGTGCGGAAGCCCATGGTTTGCAGCAGTTCCTGCGCGACCTTCACCTCCAGCGTGCGATCGCCGCCAGGCTCGGGCGTCAGCGAGATGCGGATAGTGTCGCCGATACCCTGCTGCAGCAGGATGCCCATGCCGGCGGCCGACCCGACGATGCCTTTCGATCCCATGCCGGCTTCGGTGAGGCCGAGATGCAGCGTGTAGTCGCACCGCTGCGCAAGATCTGCATAGACGGCGATCAAATCCTGCACCGCCGAAACCTTCGCTGACAGGATGATGCGGTCGCGCGGCAGACCGATCTCTTCGGCGCGCTTGGCGGAGAGGAGCGCCGACTGGATCATCGCCTCGCGCGTCACCTCGCGCGCATCCTTCGGATCGTTGGAACGCGAGTTCTCGTCCATCAGGTGCGTGAGCAATTCCTGATCGAGCGAACCCCAATTGGCGCCGATGCGCACCGGCTTGTTGTGCCTGATCGCGGTCTCGACGATCGCGGAGAACTGGCGGTCCTTCTTGTCCTTGAAGCCGACATTGCCGGGATTGATGCGATACTTGTCGAGCGCCTCTGCGCAGGCAGGATGATCGGCCAGGAGCTTGTGGCCGATGTAGTGGAAGTCGCCAACGATCGGGACGTCGCAGCCCTGCTTGAGCAGCCGCTCCTTGATGTGCGGCACCGCCGCGGCGGCTTCGTCGCGGTCGACGGTGATGCGCACGATCTCGGAACCGGCGCGCGCGAGCGCGGCGACCTGCCCAACCGTGGCGTTCACATCGGCAGTATCGGTGTTGGTCATCGACTGCACGACGACCGGCGCGCCGCCGCCGACCGTCACATTACCGACATCGACCGGCACCGAGATGCGTCGCGCCTGCGGGCCAACTGCGTTCATTCCTAATCTCCTTTGCGCCATTCCGGTGCCAGAGCCGTCCGGCGGCGTCAACGTTTTGGGGCACGCCCTTGCATTAACCCTTGCCGCAATGCGTGCAGATGCCGGTGACCTCGATCACCGGTGATTTCGGGGTGAAACCGACGGCAGCGGCAGCGGATTTCACCGTGCTGGCGACCTCCGACGACGAGGCCTCCCCGACTGTGCCGCAGCGCTCGCAGATCAGGAACACCACGAGATCCCCGTCCGCATGGCTGTGCACACAGGCAACGAACGCGTTCCGGCTTTCGATCCGGTGAACGAGGCCGTTCTCACGCAGGAACTCGAGCGCACGATAAACCGTGATCGGGGCCGGACGCGGGCCGGCGCGCGCGACCCGCTCCATGATTTCGTAGGCACCCAGCGGCTGGTGGTTGGCCAGCAATGCGCCCAGGACATCCCTGCGAATGGATGTCAGCCGCTGCCCGCGCTCGCTGCAGCGCGCCTCCGCAACCGCCATGGCATCGCTGCTGCAGCGGTCATGGTCGTGTCCGGGGGCGGGGAAAACCGCCGGCTCGCCCTTGTCATGCGCCGTTTTGGTCCTGCCCATCCGGGAACCTTAGCCGTTTATACCTTATTGGGAACAATGATGCGTCGCAATAAATGCATATTGCAATGCAACAAGCGCGCCCCCAGGTTCTATGTTCCTGAGTCGTTTCAACTTTTGATCGTCACCACCCGGTTGATGTGATGCTTCCGATCCTGTTGAGCAAGGTCCTTTCGGCGCTCCAGAGCGGCGCCGGCCCCAACCACCGGGCCCGCCCGCTGGGATTCGCCGATGGCAGCAAAGGCGTCAACCTGGCCTTGCAGGGCGGCGGGGCGCACGGGGCGTTCACCTGGGGCGTGGTCGACCAATTGCTCGCCGACGGGCGGATCGCGGTCGACGGCATCTCCGGGGCGTCCGCGGGCGCGGTGAACGCCGTGATGCTCGCCGACGGGCTCGCCCGCGGCGGGCCTGACGAGGCGCGGCAGCGGCTGGCGGATTTCTGGCGCGCCGCGAGCTTCGGGGGCTCCCTGCCCGAGCTGCAACGCGAGGCAATCGAACGGCTGTTCGCTTTCGTGCCGCGGCAAAGCTCGCCGGTGCCATGGTTCAATGCATTGTCGCGCTACTGGTCGCCCTACGACCTCAATCCGCTCAACATCAACCCGCTCAAGAATCTGATCGAGCGCTTCGTCGACTTTGCCCAGGTGCGCGGCGACACGCGTCGCGAATTGTTCATTTCCGCGACCAACGTGCAGAGCGGCAAACAGCGCGTGTTCTCGCGGTCCGAAATGTCGGCGGAAGCGGTGATGGCGTCGGCCTGCCTGCCACTCTTGTTCCACGCGGTCGAGATCGACGGCGTGCCCTATTGGGACGGCGGCTATAGCGGCAATCCGCCGGTGCTGCCGTTCCTGCGCGCGACCACGACCGAGGATGTGCTGATCGTGCAGATCAACCCGATCGAGCGCGACGGCGCGCCAACCAGCGCGCGCGATATCATGACGCGGCTGCAGGAGCTGACCTTCAACGCGCCGTTGCTGGCGGAATTGCGCGCACTCGAGCTCGCGGAGCGATTGATCACCGAAGGTGACTTGCCGCGGGGTACTGCGCCCGGCCAATACCGGCGCATCCGGCTGCATCGCATTGTGATGGATGCCGAGGCGTTCAACGATCGTGGCAAACTCAACAACGATTACGAGTACTTTGATAATCTGCGTCAACTCGGCCAAAGCGCAGCGCAGCGATTCCTGGGCGAGCATTTCGACGATATCGGGCGCCACAGCACGATGGACCTGCAGGCGGAGGCCGCGCCGGAATGGGGCAACCGCCGCTCGGCGCTGACGAAGACGGCGGTTCCGGGCTAAACTGCGGGCATGGTTGCCCCTGTCCTCGCCGCTGAGATCGGCCCGACCCAGCTCGAGATCTGCGTTGGCGATATCACCGCGCTTGACGTCGACGCGATCGTCAATGCTGCGAACACGACGCTGCTCGGCGGCGGCGGCGTCGATGGCGCGATCCATCGCGCCGCCGGACCGGAATTGCTCGCTGAGTGCAAGACGCTCGGCGGCTGCGCGACCGGGTCCGCCAAGATCACGCGCGGCTACCAGCTCAAGGCAAAGCACGTGATCCACGCGGTCGGGCCCGTGTGGCACGGCGGTGCGCACGACGAAGACAATCTCCTGGCATCCTGCTACTCCACCGCGCTGAGGCTGGCGGCGGACCACCATCTCACGTCGATCGCATTTCCAGCGATCTCGACCGGCATCTACCACTTCCCGCCGGATCGTGCGGCGCGGATCGCGGTCGGTACCATTGCGTCCGAGGTCGCCGGCGCGCCCGGCACGTTGGAGCAGGTCGTGTTCTGCTGCTTCTCGCCGGAGTCGGCGCGCCACCACGAAGCGGCATTTGGCGATTTGGGTCTGGTTTGATCGGGCCAGACTCTGACCCGATTCAACCGGGTCAGAGTCTGGTCTTGATTGAGCATGATCTTTTCCGAAAGCCGGTTTCCACTTTTCGGGATCATGCTTTAACGAGGCAAGAATTCAGCGCGCACTTTATCGGTATGCTCGCCGAGCGAGGGCACCGCACCGTAGCGACGCGTCTCCCCGGCGCGTCGCACCGGCGGCGCCGGATAGTTGACGACGCCGCCTGCCGTCTCCACTGCGATGCGCCGCAGATGCGGATGTTGCGCAAGCCCGGCGGGATCGTTCACCCGCGCGAACGCAATGTCAGCGGCGGCAAGCTTCGCGATCAGCGGCTCGACATCGAGCGCGCCGAACACCGCCGCGACGCGGCCGTCGGTCTCGGCGCGGCGCTTCACCCGTTCGACATTAGTGGCAAAATTCGGATCGCGCGCCAGCGCCTTGTCGCCCAGCACTTGCTCGGCCAGCACGCGCCATTCGCGATCACTCTGGATCGAGATCAGCACATCGACGCCGTCGCGGCTCTTGAACACGCCGTAGGGCGCAATCGATGTATGCGCGAGGCCGACGCGTTTGGGCGGCTTGCCGCCTTCCTGCTGCATCAGCGGCGTCGCCATCCAGTCCGCCATGGCATCGAACAACGATACTGTGAGTTCCGCGCCGTCGCCGGTGCGCCCCCGCGCGATCAAGGCTTCGAGAATCGCCTCGTAGGCGTTCATGCCGGCGCCGATGTCGCAGACCGACACCCCGACACGCGCGGGCGCCGATGGGCCGCCGGTGATCGACGCAAGACCGACCTCGGCCTGGATCAGGAGGTCGTAGGCTTTGCGCTCCGCATAGGGACCGCTGTCCCCGTAACCCGACACCGAGCAGCAAATCAGGCGCGGATGCTCGCGCCGCAGCCGCGCGATCGGAAAGCCGAGTTTCGCGATCGCGCCAGGCTTGAGATTCTGCACGAACACGTCCGCCCTCGCGAGCATGGCTGACAGCAGCGTCTTGTCGTGCGGTTTCGTGAGATCGAGAACCACGGACTGCTTGCCGCGGTTGAGCCAGACGAAGTAGCTCGACTCGCCATTCGCCACGTCGTCATAGCCGCGCGCGAAGTCGCCCTCGGGACGCTCGATCTTGATCACGCGTGCGCCGGCATCGGCGAGGCGACAGGTGCACATCGGCGCAGCCACGGCCTGTTCAAGCGCAACAACGAGAATGCCTTCGAGCGGGAGAGTCATGCGACCTCAGTACGACCGCGGCAGGTCGAGCACGTGCTCGGCCAGATAGGAGAGGATCAGGTTGGTCGAGATCGGGGCAACCTGATAGAGCCGCGTCTCGCGGAACTTACGCTCGATATCGAATTCCTCGGCGAACCCGAACCCGCCATGGGTCTGCACGCACATTTCGGCGGCCGCCCATGACGCATCGGCAGCGGCGAGCTTGGCCATGTTGGCCTCGGCGGCGCAGTCGCGGCCGGCATCATAAAGCGCCGCCGCTTCGCGCACCATCAACGCGGCAGTGCGCATCTGCGCATAGGCGCGCGCGATCGGGAACTGCACGCCCTGGTTCCGCCCGATTGGGCGCCCGAACACGTTGCGCTCTCGCGCGTAGGCGGTCGCCTTGCCGATGAACCAGCGGGCGTCGCCGGTGCATTCGGACGCAATCAGAATGCGCTCCACATTCATGCCGGAGAGGATGTAGCGGAAGCCTTCGCCCTCGCTGCCGATAAGATTCTCCGCCGGCACGCGCATGGCATCGAAGAAGACCTCGGTGGTGGCGTGGTTCATCATGGTGCGGATCGGCCGGATGGTGAGCCCCTTGGCGGTGCGCATATCGACCAGGAACACGGAAAGGCCGCCGGTGCGTTTCGCCACCTGCTCGCGCGGCGTGGTGCGCGCCAGCAAGAGCATGAGATCGGAATGCTCGGCGCGCGAGGTCCAGATCTTCTGGCCGTTGACGACATAGTCGTCGCCGTCGCGCACTGCCGTGGTGCGCAGGTTGAGGGTATCGGTGCCGGAGGTCGGTTCGGTGACGCCGAAGGCCTGCAGGCGCAGCTCCCCCTTGGCGATGGCAGGCAGGTAGCGCTCCTTCTGCGCCGTACTGCCATGACGCAGCAGCGTGCCCATGGTGTACATCTGCGCATGACAGGCCGCACCGTTGCCGCCGGAGGCATGGATCTCTTCCATGATCGCCGTCGCGGCCGCGAGCGGCAGTTCGCTGCCGCCGTATTGCTCCGGGATCAGCGCCGCGAGAAAGCCGGCCTTGGTCAGCGCCGCGACGAATTCGACCGGGTAACCGCGCTCGCGATCAAGCGCGCGCCAATACTCGCCGGGAAAGTCCGCGCACAGCGCGCGTACCGACTCGCGGATCGCAGTGTGGTCGTCGTGAGGGACATCAGCCATGCCGCGGACTATAGCGCGATTTCCGCCCGGCCGTTGTTGATCGCGACTACGTCGCGCTCGACAACGCGGGCGCGGAAGCTCACGACCTTGCCGTCGCGCCACATCTCGGTGCGGATGGTCTCGCCCGGGAACACCGGCGCCGAGAACCGCCCGGCAAGCGCGGTCAGCTTCGCGGGATCGTAGCCGCACACGCTCTTGAGCAGCGCATGCCCGGCGACGCCATAGGTCGCGAGGCCATGCAGGATCGGGCGCGGAAAGCCTGCGGCCTTGGCGACCGCGGGGTCGGCGTGCAGCGGGTTGGGATCGGCACTCAAGCGATAGATCAGCGCCATTTCCGGCCGCGTCGGCAGGTCGCAGACGAGATCGGGCGCGCGATCCGGGATCGAATGCACCGGCGGCTGCTGGCGCGGCGGTCCGCCGAAGCCGCCGTCGGCCCGGCAAAATGTGGTGTGCAGCAGCGTCGCGATGCGCTTGCCGGTCGCCTTGTCGTCAATGGTGCGCTCGGAATAAACGATCGCGCCCTTGCCCTCGCCCTTGTCGATGATCTCGGTGATGCGCGTCTTGCTGATGATTGTTCCGGTTGGCGTCAGAGAGCGGTGCAATCGTATGGAATATTCGCCCGCCACGACGCGGACCCAGTCGATGCCGGTGTCGAGGTCCTTCACCCAGAAGCCCGGATGGCCGATCACCACAGCCATCGTGGGAAGCACCTTGAGGTTCTTCTCATAGACAAAGGCGAGCTGATCCTCGTCCACAGGATCGTAGCCGAGCCCGAGGCCGAGCGCGTAGAGCATGCAGTCCTTCGGACCGTAACTGTGCTCGACGTCGGGGATCTTCAGCGCAAGCAGCTTGTCGTAGACGATGGGCATGATCTTGCTTTCGTCATTCCGGGGCCGCGCGAAGCGAGGAGCCCGGAATCCATAACTACAAATCGTGAGGGATGTTTAGGCTGTCGCAGCACCGCACTTGAAGTGGCTCGCGATTCCGGGCTCGCGCCTTCGGCGCGCCCCGGAATGACGCAGAGCATTTACACCGGGTCCCACGAGAACACGTCGCCGGAGCGCTCGAGCGGCGTGAGCGACGCACCGAACGCACCCTTGAGCTGCTGATCGAGTTTTTCAGCGGTCCAGCCATCGGAACGATGAAGGGTACGGACCGGGCGCGGCTGGCTGAACAAGAACACCTCGTTGTTGCGCACGCCGAAGATCTGACCCGTGATGCCATCTGCCCGATCCGATGCCAAATAGGCCACCAGCGGCGCGATCTTCTCCGGGATCATCTGCTGGAAGCGCTCGACACGGCGCTTCTCCTCCTCGGTCTCGGCCGGGATCGAATCGATCATGCGCGTCCAGGCGAACGGCGCGATGCAGTTCGAGCGCACCTTGAAGCGCTGCATGTCGAGCGCGATTGCGCGCGACAGCCCGACAATGCCGAATTTCGCCGCCATGTAATTGGCCTGGCCGAAATTGCCAACCAGCGCCGAGGTCGACGTCATGTGCACGAAGGCGCCGGAGCTCTGCTCGCGAAAATGCGTGGCGCAAGCGCGGCTCATGTTGAACGAGCCGTTGAGATGGACGTCGAGCACGTCCTGCCAGTCCTTGTGGCTCATGCGATGGAAGATCGCGTCGCGCAGGATGCCGGCGTTGTTGACCAGGATGTCAACGCGGCCGAATGTATCGACGGCGGTCTTCACGATCGCGTCGGCATTCTTGGGCTCCGCAATCGAGAGCGTCGAAGCGATCGCGTCGCTACCGGCCTGCTTGATCTCGTCGGCCACCTGCTGCGCCGGGCCGGCGTCGCTGCCGGCGCCTTGCAGGCTCGCGCCGATATCGCAGACGACCACCTTAGCGCCCTCCTGCGCCAGGCCGAGCGCGATGCCACGCCCGATCCCGCGGGCGGCGCCGGTCACAATGGCGACTTTTCCAGAAACGATGCCTTCGGTCATCAGAAGTCCCATGCTGAGTTCGTTATGCCCGCACTTGTTCGGGCATCCACGTCTTACTTTCTATCATTTGCTTTGTTGGCTGGCGGCTAGGGGCGTTCGCATGAATCAATGTGTTTTTTCAAGGAAACGCCGCAGCCTGTTGCAGTTGGAACTGTGACGATGCCGCCGCCCGCGTGCAAGCCGGTGAAGGGATCGTCAGTGAGATGGAGGTGCTCGGATAGTTCGCACGGCACCTCGATACGACGGAAGGTTGCTGCGACGTGCGCCGAGAAGGCCTGGAGGAGCGAAGGTCCAAAGGCCGCACCTAAGCGGGGCACGACGCCGCCAACTTCGCAAATGGCGGCCGCGGCCATCGTGTTGCGGATACCCCCGAGCTTGGTGATCTTCAGATTGATGGCGTCCACCGCGCGGTCAGCGACCAGACGGTAGACGTCATCGAGGGAGCCTGCACTTTCGTCCGCCTCGACCAGGACTGGCAGCGTCCGCGTGACAAGCGCGAGCCCTTGCCGATCGAAGGCCGGCACCGGCTGCTCGACAAGGGCAATGTCGTACTGTTCGGCACGCGCAAACGTGCGGATGAAGGTTTTGGTGGAATAGGACTGGTTGGCGTCGATTGTGAGCACCGCGTTCGCGCCGACGGCCTGTCGGACGGCGGCGACGCGCGCGACATCGAGATCCGGATCGCCAGACCACTTCACCTTGATCATCGGGAAGCCTTCGTCCACCAGCGCGCGCGCGACTTCCGCCATCTCGGCGGGCGCCTTCAGCGGCACGATCCGCCCCTGCGGGATGGTGGCGCGCCGCTTGCCGCCGAGCAGCACGTCGAGCGGCACACCGAGCCGCCTCGCCGCGAGATCGTGTAACGCCATGTCGATGGCAGCCTTCACGCTCGGCTGGAAGGCGAGTGCGTTTTCGACCTCCTGCATGATCTCGGCGATGGCGAACGGATCGCGCCCGATGAGCCGCGGCAAGAGGAAATCGAGCCCAGCCCTGGCACCTTCGCCGTCTGTCGAAATCGTTGGCATGGCGTGGCAATAGCCGAGACCGGTGTGTCCGGCCTCGTCCGTCAACAGCAGCGTCCAGCCGCGCAATTCCTGTACCGGGCCCCGCACGAAGGCCCAGCGCGGATCACTAAGCCTCTGAACGCAAGGCAGTATTTTCGTTGAAATGATTCCCATCCGGCCCTCGCAAACGGGGCGACCGATCGCCGCTTGGATTAAGCACCAACCACCCTTGACCGCCAAGTATTAAAAGCTAATAAGCTAGCCTATTAACTTATAACAGGGCCGCCGGTCCTCAATTCGAGGGAGCACGCCATGAAGACAGCCGTGACTTGCCTTTGCGCCGTATGGGCACTCGCCGCGGGCCTGACCGGGGCAGCAGCGCTAGACTATCCGACCCGCACGATCCGGATGGTCGTGCCCTATGCGGCCGGTGGCCCGACCGACCTTGCTGCGCGCAAGGTCGCCGAGTTGCTGGCGGCGCGGCTCGGCCAATCGGTCGTGATTGAGAATCAGGGCGGCGGTGGCGGCACTCCCGGTACGGCAGCGGTCGCCGCCGCAACACCCGACGGCTATACGTTGCTGGTTGGCGCGACCGGGCCGCTGGTGGTCAGCCCGTCGATCAGAAAGCTGACTTACGACGTCAACGAGGACCTCAAGCCGATCGCCGAAATCTGGCGCTCGTCGCAGCTTCTCGCGGTCAATCCCAAGCTCGGCGTGAAGTCGGTCGCCGAATTCCTTGTATTTGCCAAGAAGAATGCCGGCAAGATCACCGTCGGCACGGCCGGCAACGGCACGTTGCCGCATCTGTTGATGGTGCTGATGAATCGGGAGATCGGCATCCAGCTCGTGCATGTGCCCTACCGCGGTACGGCTGCGGTGCTGCCCAACGTGTTGGGCGGCCAGATCGACGCGATCATCGGGGATGTCGCCGTCATCGCACCAAGCGTCAAGTCGGGCTCGCTGGTGGCGCTCGCCGTCACCGCTCCAGAACGCTCCTCGCTCCTGCCTGACGTTCCCACGATGTCCGAGTCAGGTCACCCCAGCCTGGTCGCGGAAAGCTGGTACGGCCTGATGGCGCCAGCGGCGGTGCCCGACACGGTCATGAAGAAGTTGGTGCCGGCCGTGCAAGCTTCGCTCAGGGACCCGAGCTTCCAGGCGGCCTTGCAGAAACAGGGCGCCCGCGTGGTGGCGACGTCGCCTGAGACGTTTGGCGCGCATATCACTGACGAGACGAAGAAGTGGGGGCCGGTTGCGCGCGCAGCCGGTCTTCAGTAACGCCAGACGGCGAGGTTCGATCCCATGAAGGCAGCGGGCGCGCAGGCTAGGCAAAGCTTCGATTTCAGCCGCAGCGCAGTTTCGCGCTATCTGCAGCTTGCCGGGCTGTTCCGCCGCCGCATCGCTTCCGGGCAATGGGCGATCGGACAGCAGATTCCGACCGTTGAAGAGCTCGTTGCCGAATGTGGTGTCGCGCGCGCCACTATTCGCCAGGCCCTGGACCTCATCGAGGCCGAGGGCCTGATCGAACGCCATCGAGCAAAGGGCACATTCGTCATCGCACGGCCGCAGCAACAGATCTGGTGCGAGGTCGCGACCGACTGGTCCGGCCTGCTGATGTCGCGAGACGGTGCGGTCATCAAAGTGATGTCGGACAAGCGCGGCATCCAGCCATCCCATATCCCTCATCCGATCGGCGAGCCCGCGCCCTCCTATCGCCACCTGCGACGGCTGCATTCGCGTGATGACGCCCCCTTCCTGGTCACCGAATTGTTCGTCGACGAGCGCCTGAGCGGCCGGATCACCGACGAGGCGCTCGTCACCAAGACGGCACTGCGACTCCTGGCGGACATACCCGGCCTGCAGATCAAGGATGCACGTCAGACCCTGACGATCGGCACGGCCGACATGGAAATCGCGGAACGGCTCCAGCTTCCGCTGAACGCGCCGGTTGCCTGCGTCCACCGCTCCGTCGCGGATCAGACTGGCTGCCTGGTATTCATCGGCGAGGGCATCTATCGCGGCGATGTCGTGCGCATTGACATGAAGCTGCGCTGAGGCCGGAACAAATGACAACGCGCCATGGCGGTGACATTGCTGAGATGATGCTTCACTGGTCCCCGCGCTCGCCTTTCGTACGGAAGGTGATGATCGCCGCGCATGAGCTCGGCCTTGGCGACCGCATCAAATTGCGGCGCACCGTGGTCCAGATGGCGCAGCCCAACTCCGAACTGATGTCAGACAATCCCTTGAGCCGAATCCCGACGCTCGTCCTCAACGATGGCACGGTGCTCTACGACTCTGGCGTGATCTGCGAATTTCTCGACTCACTGCATGATGGCTCAAAGCTATTCCCATCAGAATCGCCGGCGCGATGGATGGCTTTGCGCCGGCATGCGCTCGGCAACGGCATGCTTGAAGTCCTCATTTTGTGGCGCAACGAGCGCGAGCGCCCGGAAGCTGCCCGCTCGGAGAAGCACATCGCGGCCTTCCAAACGAAGGTCGACAAAGCCCTCGACTCGCTGGAACGGGAAACCGCGGCCGCCGCCTCGGCCACCCTGGATATCGGCGATATTGCGATCGCAAGTGCGCTCTCGTATCTCGATTTCCGCTTCACGGATCATGATTGGCGGACGCAGCGACCTCAGCTCGCGGCTTGGTACGCTGCGGTCTCGGCGCGGCCGTCGATGCGCGCAACCGTGCCGTGGCAGGATTAAAGATGAGCGGTCCGCTTGCGCATATTCGGGTCCTCGACCTGAGCCGCATCATGGCGGGTCCCTGGGCGAGCCAGGTGCTCGCCGACCTTGGCGCCGACGTCATCAAGGTCGAACGCACGCTGGTCGGCGACGACACCCGCGCCTGGGGACCGCCGTTCCTGAAGAATGCAGCCGGCGAGGAAAGCCGCGAGGCCGGCTACTATCTGGCGGTCAATCGCGGCAAGCGGTCGATCACGCTCGATCTCGACACCGCAGCCGGACAGCATGTGGTGAAGGAACTCGCCAAGCGTTCCGACATCGTGCTGGAAAACTTCAAGGTCGGTACGCTTAAACGCTTCGGTCTCGATTATGAGAGTCTGCGCGCCGTCAATCCTGCGATCATCTACTGCTCGATCACCGGCTTCGGCCAAACCGGGCCGCGGCGCGATCACGCCGCCTACGATTTCATGATCCAGGCGATGGGGGGCCTGATGAGCGTCACCGGGGAGGCCGACGGCAAGCCGGGCGCGGGGCCCCAGAAGGTTGGCGTGCCGGTGACCGACATCATGACCGGCATGTATGCCACCGTCGCCATGCTCGCTGCGCTCGCGCGGCGCAGCGAAACTGGGCGCGGCGACTACATCGATATCGGCATGCTCGACGTGCAGGTGGGCTTTCTCGCCAACCAGGCGATGAACTTTCTGATTTCGGACCGGCCGCCGCGCCGCACTGGCAACGCGCACCCCAATATCCAGCCGCAGGACGTATTCGCCTGCCGCGACGGCCACATGGCGCTGGTGGTCGGCAACGACTCGCAGTTCGAGAAATTCTGTACGGCGGTGGCGCGGGCGGAATGGGTCACAGATGCGCGCTTCACATCGAATGCCGGGCGCGTGAGAAACCGCGAGGCGCTTCATACGCTAATCGCGGAACTGCTCGCACAGAACGACGTCGCCCATTGGGTCGCCTGCATCGAGGTGGCAGGCGTGCCCTGCGCGCCGATCAACACCATTCCCATGGTGCTCGAGGAGCCGCAGATCCGGCACCGCGAGATGCTGCGGCAAATTCCCCATCCGCTCGGCGTGAAAGTGCCGCAGATCGCCAACCCAATCCGCTATGCCGAGGCATCGCTCAGCTATGACCGCCCGCCGCCGCTGCTCGGTCAGCATACCGAGGAAATCCTGCGCGAGCTGGGCATCGCCGTCGAAGACGTGCGCGCCGATGTTCGCAAGCCGTAAGCTCAAGGAGAAGACTGTGCCGCGCATACCCCTGCCGACGCCGGAAACGATGACGCCGGAGCAGCGCAAGGTCTACGACATGATCGTGACGGGCCCGCGCGGCACATTGGTCGGACCCCTGCGCGCCGCGCTCCATCGGCCGGAATTGGCGGAGAAATGGCAGCAATTGGGGGAGCTGCTGCGCTTTCGCACGTCGCTTGCGCCGCAGCTCAGCGAACTCGCGATCCTGGTCACCGCACGGCGCTGGTCCTGTCAAGTCGAATGGTACATGCACGCCCGCGCCGCGGCGGCGTGCGGCTTGGACCCGGCCATCGTCGAAGCCATTCGTAACGGTCAAGAGCCCACGTTCACCGATACGCATGCACGTCTTGTCTATGACTACAGCGTCGAACTGAGCGCGCGCGGCAAGGTGAGCGAAACGGCGTATCAGGCGACGCTCGCGGCCATCGGCGACGTCGGCCTGGTCGAGCTGACCGCTCTGATCGGCTACTACAGCATGGTGGCGATGACGTTGAATGCACACGAGATCCCGTTGCCGGACGGCGCCGAACCGCCCCTGCCTGACATCGTGAACTGAGCGCACGGATTCTGCGAGGCCGATATGAGTGACATCGTGGTCGAAACTGCTGGAAAAGTCGCGGTCGTCACACTCGACCGGCCGCCGGTCAACGCACTGACGATCGCGGCCTATGCGCAAATCGCCGATACGTTCGAGGCGATCGGGGCGCGCGACGACGTCCATTGCGCGATCTTCACGGCGAAAGGCACGCGTGCGTTCTGCGCTGGCCTCGATCTGCGCGAGTTCCTTGCCGCAACCCCCGCGCAGGATCCGGAGCGCGCGGCGATCGTACGCCGCACCTTCGACGCGGTGCGGCACTGCGCGATCCCCGTCATCGCCGCGGTCAATGGTCCGGCGCTGGGGGCCGGCTGCGTGCTGACCTCGGTCTGCGACATCCGAATTGCCGCGCCGAACGCCACCTTCGGCCTGCCGGAGATCAATGTCGGCCGCTGTGGCGGTGGCGCCCATATGGGACGCCACATCCCGCAAGGTCTGCTACGCCGCATGTTCTTCACCGGGAAACCGATCACCGCAGAAGAGGCGCGGCGTTACGGCTTCGTCGACGATATCGTGCCCGCGGAGGAACTGCTGCCGGCCGCGCTGCGCCTCGCTGAAGTCATCGCCGAGAAAGCGCCACTCGGCCTCCGACTCGGCAAAAAGGCGCTCAACGAAATCGAGTTCATGCCAGTGGAGGACGGCTATCGTCGCGAGCAGGAATACAGCACGCAATTGATGCACACCGATGATGCGCGCGAGGCAACGCGCGCGTCGCTTGAAAAACGCGCTCCATCATTCAAAGGACGATAGCCGTTGTTCTAACGTGTCCTGGCAAATCGTACGAAATACCGCACCACTCGCTGGACACACCAAAAAAGTGGATGGCCCGGACAAGCTGAACAATAACCGGGGAGGACGAATTACCGTCCCCAAACCTCCTCAGACAACTCCACGATCATCCGCAGCTTCGCCCATTGCTCCTCCTCGGCGAGAATATTGCCCTCCTCGGTCGAAGCGAAGCCGCATTGCGGCGACAGGCAAAGCTGGTCGATATCGACAAATCTCGAGGCCTCATCGATACGGCGCTTGAGCGCGTCCTTGCTTTCGAGCGTGCCGCTCTTGGAGGTGACGAGGCCGAGCACCACCGTCTTCCCCTTGGGCACCACGCGCAAAGGCTCAAAACCGCCCGCGCGTTCGGTATCGTACTCCATGAAATAGCCGTGCACATTGACACGATCAAACAGGATCTCCTGCACCGCTTCATAGCCGCCCGCGCCCATGAAGGTCGATTTATAATTGCCGCGGCACAGATGCATGGTGATCGTCATGTCGGACGGGATATCCGACATCGCGGTGTTGATCAGGTCGCCGTAGAGCACGCCGAGCTTCTCGGGGGCGTCGCCCCGATCCTTCATCTGCTGACGATACTTGTCATCGCACAGCATGGCGATGAACACCTCATCAAGCTGGAGGTAACGGCAGCCGGCATCCGCAAAGGCGCGCACCGCCTTGCGATAAGCCTTGCCGAGGTCGTCGAAGAACGGGTCGAGCGTCGGATAGATCTCCCTGTTGATCGGCGTCCGGATCGGCCGACCGTAGATCGCCGACGGCGCTGGAATTGTGATCTTGGGCGTGCACTTGGCGTGTGCAGCCAAGAACTTGAAATGCTCGATCATCGGGTGCGACGAAAAGCCGACCTTGCCGGTGACGCGCACACCCTCGTTGCGCGTGGTAACCGCGGCAAACGCGATCCCTGAATCCATGACGTGGCGCTCGACGCCGTCGAGGCCCCAGAGGAAGTCGAGATGCCACCAGGAGCGGCGATATTCGCCATCGGTGACCGACTTGAGGCCAACCTCCTCCTGCTTTCTGCTTTCGGATCACCCGCTCGATCTCGCGGTCTTCGATCGCCTTGAACTCGGTGGCGCTGATCTCGCCGTTGGCACGCTTGGCTCGCGCCTGCCTGAGCAACTCCGGTCGTAGCAGGCTGCCGACGTGATCAGCGCGAAACGGCGGTTTGGTTCGTTGCATCAAACGCCTCCTGGATATCTTTTTGGAGGGTACGACATTGTTGTCGGACGTTGTTGTCGGACGTTGTTGCGGCAGGCTGCCGCGCAAATCACTTCGGCGCGCAGGGCCCGATTCTGTGCTCCTTGCAGGGGTCCTTCACGCGCTCGATCTTGCCGATCTGCTTCTGGCGCAGCCTGCCGTCATCCCCCATCACGACCTCCGACAGATACTCGTTCATGACGATGTCGCGCGTGACCGGGTCGATGGTGATCGGACCGCGCGGGCTCTCGAATGTCCAGCCTTTAAGCGCGGCCAGTGCCTTGTCCGTGCTAATTCTGCCCTTGAGTGTCTGCACGACGTGAACGATGGCGGCCATTCCGTCGTATCCGCCGACCGACGTGAAATCCGGCGTCGCATCCGCGCCGTACTCGCGCTTCCACGCCGCCACGAAGCGCTTGTTCTCCGGATTATCGAGGTCGGCGTTGTAGTGGTGCATGGTGATGATGCCGACCGCGGCAGCACCCATCCCCTGCAACTTATTGTCCACGGTGACATCGCCGGGACCGATCAGCTTGATTCCGGCTTGGCGCATGCCAAGCGCGCCATACGTCCGCGCGACCGCAGCCGCATGGTCGCCGGACGGTATGAACACAAAGAACACGTCCGGCTTCTTGTCCTTGACGCGCTGGAAGAACGGTGTGAAGTCCGGCACTGCCGCACCGCTTCCCATTGGAATGTCATCGACCACCTTCCCGCCGCTCGCCTCAAAGGCGCGCTTGAAGGCATCACGGCTGTCCTTGCCGGGCGGGAAGTCGCTGTAACCGATGGCAGCCGTCTTGGCGCCCAGCGTTTTCACGGCCGCCTCGCCGAGGGCATGGGCGGCGTGCCACATGCTGAAGGATACCCGTACGTAGTGAGGCGACAAATTGGTGATATGCGCCGTCCCGGCGTTCATGATCACGGCGAGCTTCTTGCCGGCGGTCACCATCGGAGCGGTGGCAATCGCGTTCGGCGAATAGAGCCACCCGGCGACAATATCGACATTGTCCTGGACCAGGAGTTCCTGAACCGCGATCCTTGCGTCAGCTCCGCCCGGATTTTTCACGTCGCGCTTGATCAGCTTGATCGCGTACGGCTTCACCTTGTCGGCATTGAGCTTGAGGTAAAGCTCCATGCCGCGATCCATTTGCTGGGCGATCTCAGCGCCGATACCGGTATACGGCAGATTGACGCCGACCTTGACCTCTTGTGCGTTCGCAGTGCCATGAAGGATGGCAGCAACAATAGCGATACCGACAACTCGCCTCATTGAGCACCTCCCGATTGTCGCAGCCGTCTGTGCCGACGCTCGACCTCGCCGGCCGCAGCTTGCGTGGAAACCAACTCGACCTACAGCCGGCGTCACCGCCCCCAAATCTCGTCCGCCAACTCCACGATCATTCGCAGCTTTGCCCACTGCTCGTCCTCGGCAAGGATATTGCCCTCTTCGGTCGAGGCGAAGCCGCATTGCGGCGACAGGCAAAGCTGGCCGATGTCGACAAATTTCGACGCCTCGTCGATACGGCGCTTGAGTTCGTCTTTGCTCTCGAGCGTGCCAGTCTTCGAGGTGACGAGCCCGAGCACGACGATCTTGTCCTTCGGCACGAAGCGCAGCGGCTCGAACCCGCCAGAGCGCGCGCTGTCGTATTCCATGAAATAGCCGTGTACCTTGATGGTGTTGAACAGCATCTCGGCGATCGGTTCGTAACCGCCGCCCGCACTGATGAAGGTCGAGCGGAAATTGCCGCGGCAGAGATGCATCGTGATCGTCATGTCGGCAGGGATGTCGGCGATCGCCGCGTTGATCATGCCGGCATAGACAAACGGCAGCGTATCAGGATCATCGCCGCGCGCGGCAACCTGCGGGCGCAGCTCGGGGTCACAGAGATAGGTCAGGTTGGTCTCGTCGAGCTGGAGATAGCGGCAGCCAACATCGGCGAAGCTCCTGACCGCTTTGCTCCAGGTCTGACCGAGGTCGCGATAATACTCATCCATCGTCGGATAGATCGATTCCGGAACCACCTTGCGGCCAAAGCGAAAGTGCAGCGTCGAGGGCGACGGAATCGTCATCTTCGGCGTCGCTTTGGTATGCGCGGCGACAAATTTGTAGTGCTCGATCATCGGATGCGGGGTGTAGCCGCCGAGCTTCTTGTTGACGCGCAACTGAATCGGCCGCGACGCCGCACCGTGGAACTGGAACGCGCGCTCGCCTTCATAGGACTCGACGCCATCGAGCGCTTGCAGGAAGTCGGTCTGCCAGGAGGCGCGGCGATACTCGCCGTCGGTGATCGATTTTAGCCCGGCCGCCTCCTGCTTCTTGATGAGCGTCTCGATCTCGCGATCCTCGACCGCCTTGAGGTCTTCCGCGGTCATCTCGTTCTTCCCGCGCTTGGCGCGCGCATCGAGGAGCGCCTGCGAACGCAAGAGGCTTCCGACGTGGTCCGCGCGGAACGGCGGTTTTGTACGCATCATTGGTTCAATGACCCCAGATTTCTTCTGACAGTTCGGCGATCATCCGAAGCTTCGCCCATTGCTGCTCCTCGCTGAGGATGTTGCCCTCCTCGGTCGAAGCGAAGCCGCACTGCGGGCTCAGGCACAGCTGATCGATGCCGACATACTTTGTCGCCGCGTCGATGCGGCGCTTGAGCTCGTCCTTGCTTTCGAGCGTGCCGCTCTTGGAGGTGACGAGGCCGAGCACGACGGTCTTGTCCTTCGGCACGAACCGCAGCGGCTCGAAGCCGCCGGCGCGCTCGCTGTCGTACTCCATGAAATAGCCGTTGACCTTGATGGCGTTGAACAGGATATCGGCCACCGGCTCGTAGCCGCCGGAGGCCACGAAGGTCGATTGAAAATTGCCGCGGCACAGATGCATGGTGATGGTCATGTCGGCGGGAATGTCTGAAATCGCCGCATTGATCATCCGCGCATAGATGTGCGGAAGCTGCGCGGGATCGTCGCCGCGCTGGGTGACGTGCTTGCGCAGCTCCGGATCGCACAGATAGGTGAAATTCACCTCGTCGAGCTGCAGGTAACGGCAGCCGGCATCGGCGAAAGCCCGGACCGCTTTACGATAGGACGTGCCGAGGTCGTTATAGAAGTCATCCATCGACGGATAGATCGATTCCGGCACCGCCGCGCGGCCGTAACGGAAATGCAGCGACGATGGCGAGGGGATCGTCATCTTCGGCGTCTGCTTCGTGTGCGACTGCACGAACTTGAAGTGCTCGATCATCGGATGCGGGGTGTAGCCGCCTAGCTTGCCGATGACGCGCAGCATCATCGGCCTCGGCTGTTTGCCCTGGAAGCTGATCTTGCGTTCGCCGAGATAGGCCTCGACGCCATCAAGCTTGCCGAGGAAATCGTAATTCCAGAAGGCGCGGCGATATTCGCCGTCGGTGATCGATTCCAGACCCTCCGCCTCCTGCTTCTTGATGATCGCCTCGATCTCGCGGTCCTCCACCGCCTTGAGCGCGTTGGCACTGATCTCGCCTTTTTCGCGCTTGGCGCGCGCCTCCTTGAGTGGCGAGGAGCGCAAGAGACTGCCGACGTGGTCGGCGCGAAAGGGCGGCTTTGTTCGCATCATGATCTAACGTGCTCGCTGTCCGGTGAGTTCGTGCCGCACGATCGCAGCGCCCTCGACCATTGCTTTCATTTTCCCGAAGGCCACGTCGCGGGGCAGGTATTTCATGCCGCAGTCCGGCGCAACAACGATCCGTTCGGCGCTCACATGCGACAGTGCGCGGCGGATGCGCTCGGCAACGATCTGCGGCGTCTCGACGGTCAAATCCGAGAGATCAATCACGCCGAGGATAATGATCTTCGACGGCAACGCCTTGAGCACGGCGAGATCGAGCTTCGGCTGCGCCGCCTCGATCGAGACTTGCTGCGCGGGCGCGTTTTCAAGCTCCGGCAGGAACGAATAACCCGAAGGCTTCGACTTCACCATCTGCGCATAGCCGAAGCAGAGGTGGATCGCGGTCGTGCCTTTGACGCCGTCGAGCGCGCGCTCGAGCGCCGCGAGGCCATAGGCCTTCGCCTGCTCCGGCCGCGCCTGCATCCAGGGCTCGTCGAGCTGCACGATATCGGCGCCGGCCGCGAACAGATCCTTGATCTCCGCGTTGACAGCGGCGGCATAGTCGAGCGCCAGCGCCGCCTCGTCACGGTAGTGATGGTCCTCGACCTGCTGCGCCATCGTGAACGGGCCCGGCACGGTCATCTTGATCGTGCGGTCGGTATTGGCGCGCAGAAATTCGACGTCGCGCACCTCGACAGGATGGCGGCGCTGGATTTTTCCGACCACGCGCGGCACGACGGTGAAGCCGCCGGTGCGGTTCGGCGTCTTGCCGGCGTTGTCGAGATCGATACCGTCGAGCGCGGTCGCGAAGCGGTTGGAATAGCTTTCGCGCCGCTGCTCGCCATCTCCCACGATATCGAGCCCGGCGCGCTCCTGGTCGCGGATGGCGATGAGGGTCGCGTCATCCTGCGCGGCGTCGAGCCGCTCGGGATCGACGCGCCACAGCTCTTTGGCGCGCACCCGCGGCGGCATCTGCTTGGCAAGGCTGGCGCGGTCGATCAGCCAGTCCGGCTGCGGATAAGAGCCAACCAGCGTCGTCGGAAGCAACATCAGCTCTTGCCCCACACTTCGCCGGCGGTCTCCACGATCATCCGGAATTTCGCCCACTGCTCGTCCTCGGCGAGGATGTTGCCTTCCTCGGTCGAGGCGAAGCCGCATTGCGGCGACAGGCAGAGCTGCTCAAGCGGCGCGAACTTGGTCGCTTCGTCGATGCGGCGCTTGACGTCGTCCTTTTTTTCCAGCGTTCCGCTCTTCGAGGTGATAAGGCCGAGCACCACCGCCTTATCGCCTTTCGGCAGGAAGCGCAGCGGCTCGAATCCGCCGGCGCGGTCGGTGTCGTATTCAAGGAAATAGCCGTCGTAATTCACGGCGCCGAGGAGCCGCTCGGCAACCGGCTCGTAGCCGCCTTCCGCCACCCAGGTGGATTTGAAATTGCCGCGGCAGACATGCGTGGTGATCGTCATGTCGGCGGGCTTGGCCTTGAGCGCCGTGTTGATGACGTCCTGATAGATCTGCGGGAGATTGTCCGCCATCGGCATGCGATCGCGCGCGGCCTGCATCTCGGATGGCGAGCAGAGATACGCCCACACGGTATCGTCGAACTGCAGATAACGGCAGCCTGCGTCGTAGAACGCCTTCACGGCCTTGGCGTAGGCGTTACCGAGATCGGCGAAATAGCCGTCGAGGTCGGGATAGACGGCTTTCGGAATGCCGTCCTTCGGCAGGCGGAAATGCATCACAGGCGGCGCCGGGATGCACATCTTCGGCATCACGCGTGCGACCGATTTCAGGTACCGGAAATGCTCGAGCATCGGATGGTCCGCCGGGAAGTCGAGCTTGCCGGTGATCTTGTAGCCTTCCGGCCGGGTCTCGACGCCATGGAACTGGATGCCGTGCGGCAGCGTGATCTTCTCGACACCGTCCAGGCCCCAAAAGAAATCGAGGTGCCACCACGAGCGGCGGTATTCGCCGTCGGTCGCGAGCTTGAGCCCGACCTCCTCCTGCTTGCGCACAATTTTTTCGATCTCGCGGTCCTCGACCTCCTTGAGTTGCGCGACCGTGATTTCACCCTTCTCACGCTTGGTGCGGGCGGTCTTGATCGCTTCCGAGCGCAGGATTGAGCCGACATGGTCGGCGCGGAATGGTGGCTTGGTACGCTGCATGGACGCTCCCTCCGGCTTTGGGCTTTGCCCTTCGGTAGCGCGGAACGCGACCGGAGGAAAGTGCGGCGCGCACGCTGCGTTAGTCGCAGATCTGTTGGGCAAACGCCCACTGACCTCAATCCGCCCTCATGGCGAAAAAGCGCCCGTGGCGGAAAACAGGCAGCGCGCACTGACATGCGTGAGCGCGTCTGGAACCACGCAAGTCGGGTTTACCCGACTTGCGCATGTTGGTGCCGAAGCTACGCTCGTGAAACGAAACTACGCGTGCGCTTTGCGCTGCGGGTCGATGATCGTCTCGAGTTTGCCGAGCACATGCATGCAGGGCAGCAGCTGCGCCAGGCTGCCATTCGGCTCACGCTTTTCCCTGATCGCAGCGATGAACTCACGATCCTCGAGCTCGATGCCGTCCATCGACACATCGACCTTGGACACGTCGATCTTGTTGTCCTTGCCGTCGCCTAAATCGTCGTAGAACGCCTTGTAGGTGCCGTTGTCGCAGATGTAGCGGAAGAACGAGCCGAGCGGCCCGTCATTGTTGAACGACAGCGACAGCGTCAGGATCGCGCCCGACGGCGTCTTCGCGACGATCCCCATGTCCATCGCGATGTTGAGCTCGGGATGGATCGGGCCCTGCACGGCGTAGCAATCGGAGATGTTTTCGCCGCACTGGTACTGGAACAGATCGATCGTGTGCGCGGCGTGGTGCCAGAGCAGGTGGTCGGTCCAGCTCCGCGGATTTCCCGCCGCGTTGATGTTCTTGCGGCGGAAGAAGTACGTCTGAACGTCCATCTGCTGGATCTTCAGCTCGCCCTTTTCGATCTTCTTGTGGATGTATTGGTGGCTCGGATTAAAGCGGCGCACATGGCCGCCCATGGCGGTGACGCCGGTCTCCTTCGCGATCTTCACCAACGCCTCGGCATCCTCAACCGAGTCGGTGACCGGAATCTCGACCAGCACGTGCTTGCCGGCGCGCATCACCTGCTCACCCTGGCGGAAATGCATCTTGGTCGGCGTCGTGAGGATCACCGCGTCGGCACGCTTGATGCCTTCGGACAGGTCGCCGGTGTAATGCGGGACGCCATATTTCTTGGCGACCGCGGCGGTGGAATCCTGATTGCCACCGACCAGCGATGTCACCTCCACACCCTGGATGCGCTTCAAGGCGTCGAGATGCTTCTGGCCGAAGGCGCCCTGCCCGGCGACGCAAATTTTCATCGTTACTTGCTCCTGCGTACGAAAGTCTTCGTGCGCGCGGCGGCGCGCTTCATTTTGGTGGGGCGTTTGCTGACGGGGCGCTTGCCGGCGGTGCGGGCTTTGCCCGCGGCCCGCTGCGTTTTCCCCGCGGCGCGGCGCTTGGGTTCAAGGATGATGTGCCCGACCGCGGTGTTGGAGGCCGGCACGGTGTAGAAGCGGTAGGTTTCCTCGACCTTGTCGTCGAGCGCGCCGCGCATGATCAGCCACATGACCATCTCGATGCCCTCGGCGCCCGCCTCCCGCATGAATTCGAGATGCGAGATGCGCGTGAGCTTCTTCGGGTCCTTGGTGAGGTTGTCGAGGAAGGCCTTGTCAAACTTCGAATTGATCAGGCCGGCGCGCGGACCGCTGATCTGGTGCGACATGCCGCCGGTGCCGAAGATCACAACCCGCAGGTCCTCGGGGTAGGATTCGACCGCCTTGCGGATCGCCTTGCCGAGCATGTAGCAGCGGTGACCGGTCGGCGGCGGGTAGAGCACCACGTTGACCGCAAGCGGGATCACCGGGCACGGCCACTCCTCGGGCGAACCGAACAGGAGGTTCATCGGCACCGTCAACCCGTGGTCAACCTCCATCTTGTTGCAGATGGTGAGATCGAACTCGTCGAGGATCACGGACTGCGCGATGTGCGAGGCCAGCTCGGGATGACCCTGCACCACCGGCACCGGGCGCGGGCCCCAGCCCTCGTCGGCGGGCGGAAACTCCGCCGCGCAGCCGAGCGCGAAGGTCGGCACCATCTCGACCGAAAATGCCGAGGCGTGATCGTTGTAGACGACGATGGCGACGTCGGGCTTCGTCTTCTCCATCCACTCCTTCGATTTCTCGAAGCCCGAGAACACCCGCTTCCAGTACGGCTCCTCGGTCTGCTTGTTGTCGATCGCCGCGCCGATCGCCGGCACATGCGATGACGCCACCCCTGCGATGATCCTAGCCACGGTTCGACCTCGCCTTGCTGCGTGATTTCGGTTTTGACTTGCTCGACTTCGTCTTGCTGGATTTCTGTTTGCCGGCTTTCGCCTTGGCAGAGGCGATAAGCATGCTTTTCGTCTTGCGGCCCGTCTTACTACGGTTGCCCTCCGCCGATCGGCCGCCGGCCAGCATCATCGCGGCGTAGTCCTCTTGGGTGGAACCGGTCATCACGGCAGCGAGATGCCGGAACGAATGGCCGTCGGTCGCGCCGAGCTTGGCAGTGAAATAAATGTTGCCGCCGAGCTCCAGCATGCGGTTGTAGTCGCGCTTGAGGATCGCCGCTTCCTGCTCGGGCGTGAGATTGAACCGCTTGAGGTATTCCGCCTCGTTCGCCTTGAAGGCCTCGCGGTTCTCGTCCTTCATCAACGACATGCAGAACATGTTGATGCCGAACCCCTGCCGCGAGCGTTCCGCGTCGAACACGATGGTACCGGGGATGTCGTCGTAGTCCTTCTCCTTGCGAGCGGTGTTCTTGCGCGCCATCGGCTTAGCTCCATCCATGCCAAATCGGCTAGTGTCCCGATTCCGAAGTTCGTATCCATTTCGCAGCGGCCACCTATACGAACTTCGGAATCGAAGGACACTAGCAGCTTATTGGTTCTAGTGTGGCTTGGGTTCGGAAGTCCGCATTTCGGACTCGCCGCGGGAATGATGCGGACTTCCGAACCGCCACACTAGGGTTCGATTGACATATATAGCTCAGCGGACCAATGCAATGTAAGCTGCCGTTGCGTCGCGGCGAGCGCTTATGCGCGCAGCAACGCCCAGAGAAATAGAACCGTTGTAAGCACGCCGATCGCAGTGCGGACCGCGTGCAGCCAGCCCCACTTTTCGATCAGCGCCCGCACCTGCGCGCCCGCGTCGGCGGGCTCGGTCGCCATCAATCGGTCATTTGTCGGTTTGATGACGAGGATCGTGTAGGGCCAGGCCGAGATGATGACGATGGCGCCGGCAAGCCAGCGCCAGTCGCCCGTCTGCCACCAGCCCGCGAACCCCAGGATCCCTCCAAGCAGGGCCAGTGGCGCCTGCATGGCGAAACCGTGCTTATAAGACGGCTTCCACTCGGTCAGCAGGGCGCGGTCGTCGAGCTGAAGCCGCGCCGGCTGCTCGCAGAGGCTGATGTAGGCGGCAGCGCCGGTGAAGATCGCCGCGATGGTCAGTGCGAGTTGGCCAGCGAGCATGGGCCGCTCCGTTGCTGCTTTTTGTCGTCAACGCCAATAGAGCCGCATCGGATTGTCGACCAGGAGCTTTTTTCGCAGTTCCTCCGTGGTCGCGATCTTCGGGATCATATCGACGATGACGCCGTCGTCGGGCGCCTCCTTCGGCATGTTCGGATGCGGCCAGTCGGTGCCCCAGATCACGCGGTCCGGGAACCGGTCGACGATCGCCTTCGCGAACGGCACGACGTCGTCATAAGGCGGGCCCGCGACGGTGAAGCGCTCGGGGCAGGTGACCTTGGTGATCCAGTTCTTGTTGGCGTCGAGCGCCTTCAGCCAGTTCTGGAAGTGTTTGCCGTCAACGCCCTCCTTCACATTGGGGCAGGCCATGTGATCGAACACCAGCGGGGTCGGCAGCGATGTGAGGAATGGCCCCATCTCGTCGAGATCGGCGTGCTCGAAATAGACCACGGTGTGCCAGCCGAGATCGGCGATGCGCTTGGCGATGCGCTGCATCACGTCCTTGGGCGTCGAATCGACCAGCCGCTTGATGAAGTTGAAGCGCACGCCCTTGATGCCGGCGCGGTCGAGCTCCTTGAGTTCGGCGTCGCTGATCTCCTCGCCGACGAAGGCGATACCCTTGGCGCGGCCGTTCGAGGTGACGAGTGCGTCGACCAGTGCGCGGTTGTCGGTGCCGTGGCAGGTCGCCTGCACGATCACGGTCTTGTCGAAGCCGAGGAAATCGTGCAGCGCGAACAACTTCTCCTTCGGCGCGTCGCAGGGCGTGTATTTTCGGTCGGGCGAAAATGGAAACTTCGCCTCCGGCCCGAACACATGGTTGTGAGCATCGACCGCACCCGCCGGCGGCTTGTATTTTGGCTTGGATGGATTGGGATGAAACGGGATGTAACCGGGACTCATCGGCACGGGCGGGTCTCTCCATCATTGTCAGGCCCCGGGAGCAGCGGGCATCGGATTGCCGCCGCTTGATGGAACAAGGGCGGCCGCTCGTCAAATCCTGCGCTAGTGTCCCGATTCCGAAGTTCGTACCATTTCGCAGCGGCCTCTTATACGAACTTCGGAATCGAAGGACACTAGCAACTCTTTGAATCTAGTGTGGCTTTGGTTCAGAAGTCCGCATGTCGAACTCGCCGCGAGAAATGA
>WHTP01000226.1 GCA_009377695.1 Hyphomicrobiales bacterium
AGCGACCCGAAGCACGCATCGGCAGGACGGGCAGCGTCCTGTCAAGATGACGCGGTGCTCGGGGCAGACGCCGGCCCATCCGTTCATCCAGAGCAGCCGCAGATAACCGCGCCGGTCTTCGGCCAGGCACAGCGGACAGATGTTCACGCGCCGGTCGCTGCGGCTGTAGTGCGGAGGCGAGGCGGAGCGACATCTGCCGCCGAGCCGTTGCGGCGTCTCATCGTCCCGGGCGCTCGTCCAACCTGTGAACGTCATCGCCGCGAGCTCGCTGGTGCCGACGCCGGTCCTTTTGGCAATCAGCGCCAGCGTTTCGGCAGATGGGCGACGCCACCACTCCGGATCGACGGCTGCGTCAATCCCGAACGCCATGCGACCCAGCACCAACGGCGACAGCCTCAAGTCGACGCTGAGCCTCGCAATCCAGGACGCCAACGCCTCACCGTTCTGCGGAGCGACGTGCAGAGGCAGCAGCCCAGTCATTGCCGGGACCGGCGGCAGCGCCGTTACGGCAAACAGATCAGATCGCAACACGCCGACGCTCGGAGGGCCGGATGAAGCCTGCACCCTCGATCATGCGCGCCGAGATCGTTTCCGTGCCCGTGTCCACCGCCAGCACGGCCGCACGAATGACGATCGCGATGATCTCGCCGAGCACGCCCTCGGCAGCCGAAAGAATACGCGCCGCCATCGCGGGATCCGTAAGATGCGATGGCTTGCGCAGCGGTAGCACCGCCTCCAGCGTGCTCAGCAGCCGGCGATATTCGTCGTCGTCAGTCCAAAGCGGCAGCGGGAACGGCTCGAACCGATTGACGAGTTGGTCGTCACTGCGGATCGCACGCAGCGCCTCAGCCGTACCGACACCAACCAATGGAATCTGCAATTCGTTGCCGAGCCAGCGGAGCACGTTGAGCAGCCGCCGTTGCTGCATCGTCGTGCCCGACAGCAGATTGTGCAATTCGTCGATCACCAGCAGCCGTACTTTGGTTGCGCGCATGAGGCGGACCGCCGTGTCCTGTTTGGTGGCGATCCGATCGCGTGGGCTGAACGGCATTCCCAGTGCATCGAGGATCGCGCCGAAGAAGCGGCCTTCATCTGGACCCGACGGCATTTGCACCTTCAGCACGGGAACGAGAGCCGCGCCTTCAGCAGGCTCTCCTGCAGCAATCGCCAGATGTGTTCGCCGGAACTTCTCCACAATCATCGTCTTGCCGTTGTTGGTCGGACCGACCAACAAAAGATTCGGCATCCGCATCCGCTTCGGGAAGGTCAGCAAGTCCTCCAGCGCCGCCAGGACGGCTTCCGCGCGTGCGTAGCCGATCCACCGATCTGTGCGGATACGTCGTATTCGCGACTGTGCATCTTCGTCGGCAAACTGCCGCGTCGATGGGTGCAGATGCGGATACTGGTCGCTCATTCCCATTCCTCGACAGGGAACATCCGTTCGTGCGGCTGCAGCTCTTGGCTGATTTGCCGGAAGGTGTCGGCTTCGTCGGGTTCAACCGGCTGCAGATCGGGACGCCCGCCAGGTGCGACGCGCAGACGCCGTTCTCTCTGCCGGCGTGCCGTCTTGCTGGCAAGTACGGCGTCGTCGGCGATCGCCCGCATCGTCTCGATGGTGCGGAAGATCGCGGTTTCATCGACCAGCGCGCGGCCATCCTCGCGCAGCCGCTTCAACGCCAGGCGATGCTCCCACAGGCTGATCGGCGGGCGCCGCAGATCGCGGTAGCTCAAGTCGTAATAGGCGCGGTCGGGGCCAAGCAGGTAGATGCGGCTAAGGTCGCGCGGGTCATAGCGGATGATCATCGGCTCGGGATGGCCGATCCAGGTGCTGAGTACGTCCGCCCAATAGGCGATCGAGTGCAGCGCCACGCCATCACGCCTGACCATGCGGCGCGCGATCGGCAGGAAGTCGATCAGGAAGCGGCGAGGATCGGCCACCGCCTTTGGCTCGCCACGGCCGAGCGTCGCGCCCTCGCCGGAACTCCCGCGTTTCCAGGCGGCCAGCGGCGTCGTGCCGATGCCGCGGTGCAAGTCGCAGTGATAGACGCCCGCGATTGCATGGCCGAGCCAGCGCTCAACTTCATCGAGTGTCATCGCTGCCGTCTTGTAGGGATTCAGATTACCCTTCGCACGGATGTCGGAGAAAGTGGTCCCCGGCAGCAGATGAACTTTCCCCATCATGGTGCCGATCAGCCGTTCGATATGGCCGCCATAGTGCGGTGTCCGCACCGGGCGGTAGTCGATGGCGATCCCATACTGTTCGCACCCGCGCTTAAGCGCTTCGGAGCGGAACTCCTTGGCGTTGTCCAGATGCAGCCGCTCGGGAATGCCGCGCACTGGCCAAACTGCATCGATGCCGCGTTCGGCCAACCAGCTCTCTTTGGTGAGAACCACGTGGCTCAGACAGAGCGCGACCGACGTCGCAGACGGCGGCTCCAAAGACAGATGGAAGCCGGCGACACAGCGCGTGCAGACATCAATCGCCAGCGTCAGCCATGGGCGCTGAATCGGCGTCCGAGTCACGCTGTCGACTACGATCACGTCAACCAGCGTGTGATCGATCTGGATCAGCGACAGCGGCCAGTGTGCCTCAAGCGACCCGACCGCCGGCAGGTAGCGATCGCGAGCCGCCTTGCGGCCTTCCCGTTTTGCGACGACCTCGCGAGGAGGGCGCGTCTGCAGCCGCGCCGTGATCGCTTTGCGGCTTGGAGCAACCAGACCTGCCGTCATGCAACGGCGCCGAACCTCATCGACAAGGTGGACAATCCGTGGCCGCTGGCGCGTCAGATATACGTTGTCGATCACCTCGTTGATCAGCGCGTCGACCTCCTGATCAAGCAGAGATATGCCTCGCTCGGGGCCGCGGCGATGCGGCAACAGGCTGGTGAGCCGCGCATCGGCGAGGTAGCGCCGCAGCAGCGCATAGGCATGGGTCGGTCCACAGCCGAGCTCGGCTGCGGCCGCCAGCACGTCGCTTCGCGTGCGCGCCGAATTCTCCGCCAGCCGGCGGATCACTGGCAGACAGCGGCGGGCTTCGTCCCA
>WHTP01000148.1 GCA_009377695.1 Hyphomicrobiales bacterium
CGACAATCGGCGCCGGCGTGCCGGCCGGCGCCACGATGCCGAAGAACGCACGCACCACAAAATCCGGAAAGCCGCTCTCGATCATGGTCGGAGTGTCCGGCAGCAGCGGCAGCCGCTTGGGGCTCGTGACCGCGAGCGCGCGCAGCTTTCCGTCGGCGATCAGCGGCGGCAGTCTGGCGATGTTGACGAAGGTCATCTGCACCTGGCCGCCAAGCACCGCCGTCGTCGCTTCGGCGCCGCTGTTATAGGGAACGTGAACGATATTGATGCCGGCGCTGTGATTGAACAGTTCGCCGGCGAGGTGGATCGTGTTGCCGATGCCGGCGGACGCGTAGTTCAGCTTGCCGGGATTTGCCTTTGCGTAGGCCACGAGGTCAGCGACGGTCTTGACCGGAAGCGATGCGTTTACCACCAGCACCTGATACGATTCAGCGAGGCGTGCAACGGGCGTGAATATCTTGGTGGGATCGTAGGCCGCGGTGCGTGACAGGATCGGATTCAGCACCAGCACGCTGGTATTACCCATGAGCAGCGTGTAGCCGTCCGGGTCGGCGCTGCCGACGGCCTTGGCGGCGATGACCCCACCTGCGCCGCCGCGGTTCTCGACGATGACATTCTGGCCGGAGGCCGCCTGCAGCCGCCGCCCGGCGACACGGGCGAGCAGGTCGGTCGGGCCGCCCGGCCCCTGCGGCACGATGATCCTGATCGGCTGGTCGGGGTAGTGCTGCGCGTGTGCGTCGACAGTGAACAGCGCAGTGAGACCGACCGCAGCCAGCGCCGCCACAACATTGAGCATCCGTATCATTTCGACCCTTCAATGCACCTTCATGTCATTCGCTTTTACGATCGCCGGCCGCGTACCGGCTCCAGGATCTTGATGATCTCGTCGTAGCGGCGCTGCCGCGCGTACATGATCGCAGTGAACCCCCGACGATCCTTGATATCGGGGTCGGCGCCGGCCTTGACCAGCGCGTCTACGGTCGCGACGTGGTTCGGCCCGCCATTGCCGAGCACGACCGCCTCATGCAGTGCGGTCCAGCCGCGCATGTTGGCATGATCGAGCGGCGCCTTATGCGCGATCAGGATGCGGACCACGTCGACATGGCCGAGATGGGCGGCGGTGATCAGCGCGGTGCCGTCATAGGGGCTCGTGACATTGCGCGCGCTCGCGCCGCCTTCGAGAACGATGTTCAGCATCTCGATATCGTTGTGCACGGCGGCGATCGTCACCACGTCGTAGCGCTGGGCGTCGAGCGCATTGGGATTGGCGCCGAGGCGGAGGAGGGCACGCGCCGCCGCGTGGTGCTTTTGGTAGACCGCGACATGCAGCGGCGTGCGGCTGTTCGAATCCTGGATGTTCGGGCGCTCGCCGTCGCCGATCAGGCGCTCGATCTCGGCGACGTTGCCGTAGGCCGCAGCGGCGTGCAGGCCAGCGTAAATTCTGAGGTCTCGTTCGTTCGGCGGCGTCTGAGCGGAGAGGGTATCGGCGAACCCCAGCGTGACGGCAATCATTGCCATCCAAAGGATCGCAGGCGCGGCAATACGTCGGATCATTCCGGCTCCGGGGCGTTGAAAGTCTCCTCCGCGGGCCAGAATAGCATGAGTGGGGGCCGCGACCGCTCCGGCAAGGTGACGCAACAGCGGAGCGGTGCACGCAAAAATGGCCGGGCTAGGCCCGGCCATTGAACAGGGGAGGCCTGATCGGAGCCGATTAGCGGGCGAAGCGATCGGTGGTGACCACGCGGAAGGTGCGGGGCTGGCCGTTGGGCTGGGCGCTGCGCAGGCAGCTTGCGTCGTAGTAGGGCCAAGCCTGCTCGGAGCAAGTCGGTGCCGCGGGACGGATGTCGAGACGGTCGCTCTTGACCACCGGGGGCGGCGCCGATGCCTCGACCTCGGGGCTGAAGCCGGGAAGGGCAAGCACCACCGCGGCGCCGAAGGCGGCGGCGGCAACTGCTGAAAGTGCCTTGTAGATGAACATGTTAGAACCCCTGTTTGCGCCAAATCTTTGAGGCCATCCACGGCCCTCTTGGCCATTGGTTGCGCAAACCTGAAGAAAGGTTCAGCGAAGGGTTCGGGATTTTTTAAGCTTATCTCGGAGCGTAGCCGTAGGCGCAGTAGGGATCGCACGGGACCACGAAAACCCGCTCAAGCGCAGCATTTTCGGTCGCTCTTGCGGCCGTGGGCAGCCGCATGCGGGTGCTGTCTAGTGTGGCGGTCCAGAAGTCCGCATCATTCTCGCGGCGAGTCCGACATGCGGACTTCTGAACCAAAGCCACACTAGATTCAATGAGTTGCTAGCGTCCTTCGATTCCGAAGTTCGTATAAGAGGCCGCTGCGAAATGGTACGAACTTCGGAATCGGGACACTAGACTAGCTCGCACCGATCAGCGTCGGCATCGCCGCGGCGCCGAAGGCGGCGGCAATCGCCGACACCACCAGACACACATGACCACGTGCTTTGCGGTATTCTCACGCGTGTCATTCCAAAGGCATGCGAGCTGAGCTGACGCATTCTTGCTCATTCATTTCCCGAGAAAGGCTCTACTGCGCGGTGCTCAACGCGCGCCGGATTGGACGCGTGGTAAACGCAAGCGCCCTTGCGGTTCCTGATTCTGCGGGTTAGACCGCCACCATGCCGCGCACCGCCATTTTTCCCGGCTCCTTCGATCCCGTCACCAACGGCCATGTCGATATCGTCGCCCAGGCAGCGCGGCTTGCGGAGCGCCTCGTTCTGGCGATCGGCACCCATCCGGGCAAAACCCCGCTGTTCAGCGCCGATGAACGGCTGGCCATGCTCAACGAGATTTGCGCGCCGGTTGCACGCAAGGCCGGGTGCGAGCTGCGCTGCATCACCTTTGCCGATCTCATCGTGACCGCTGCGCGGCGCGAGAGCGCCACCATCCTGATCCGCGGACTGCGCAGCGGGACCGATTTCGATTACGAGATGGAAATGGCGGGCATGAATGGCGCCATGGCGCCCGACGTCCAGACCGTGTTCCTGCCGGCCTCGGCCGCGGTCCGCCCGATCACCGCCACACTGGTCCGCCAGATTGCCTCCATGGGCGGCGACGTGTCGCCCTTCGTGCCGCCCGCCATCGTCGCGCGGCTCAAAGCCAAATTCGCCGGCAAGTCCGGCTGACGTTTGATCGAGCGGTCGCGCTCGTCATCGACCCAAGCCCAGCAAGGAGCACCATGAAATCCAAGTTCTCAGGCATGACGCTCGTTTCGGCAATGCTGCTGGCCGTGCTGACGTTGCCGGCGTCCGCTCAGTCAGGAAAGCTCGCCAATCCGTCGGCGCTCAAGGAAACCGCGCCGGCAACTTACAAGGCGCGTTTCGACACCAGCAAAGGCACGTTCATCGTGGACGTGACGCGCGACTGGGCGCCGAACGGCGCCGACCGCTTCTACAATCTCGTGAAGAACGGCTTCTACGACGGCGTGCGCTTCTTCCGCGTGCTCGACGGCTTCATGGCTCAGTTCGGCATCAACGGCGATCCCAATATCTCGGCGAAGTGGCGTGAGGCTCGCATTCAGGACGATCCGGTCAAGCAGAGCAACCGGCGGGGCTTCATCACCTACGCGATGGCCGGGCCGAACACGCGCACCAGCCAAGTCTTCATCAACTATGGCAACAACAGCGCACTTGACCGTCAGGGCTTCGCTCCGTTCGGCCAGGTCTCATCGGGCATGAACGTGGTTGACGCCCTGCATAAAGGCTACGGGGAAGGCGCACCGCGCGGACAAGGTCCGGATCAAGGGCGTGTTCAGACCGAAGGCAATGCCTATCTGGCAAAGAGCTTCCCGCAGCTCGACTTCGTCAAGAAGGCGACCATCACGAAGTGATCGTCGTCCGCTCTGAGCGACGAGCACGATCCCGATATTCAAGAAGGAAACAGATAATGACCAAACCCGAAGACACGATGGTGCTGGAAACGACCCGGGGCAAGGTGGTGATCGCCATGCGGCCCGACCTGGCTCCCGGCCACGTCGCACGGATCAAGGAACTGGTGCGCGAAGGCTTCTATGACGACATCGTCTTCCATCGCGTGATCGACGGCTTCATGGCGCAGACCGGCTGCCCGCAAGGCACCGGCACCGGCGGCTCGGGCAAGAAGCTCAAGGCCGAGTTCAACCGCGAGCCGCATCGGCGCGGTACGGTGTCGATGGCGCGGGCGCAGAATCCGGACTCCGGTGACAGTCAGTTCTTCATCTGCTTCGACGATGCAGCCTTCCTCAACGGCCAGTATACGGTCTGGGGTCAGGTCACCGAAGGCATGGAGAACGTCGACAAGATCAAACGCGGCGAACCGGTACAGAATCCCGACAAAATCTTGTCGGCGAAAATGGCCAATCAATAAAGCGACGCGGATCGCGATTATACCGCTTCTACGGTTACGCTGCCTCGGAGAATGCAAGCCGCGTCGGTGGGTCTGCTGCATCGCAGACCCATGCGTCGCGTGCGAACCACTCGTGCACGGTGTTGCATACCGGGCATTGGACACGCGAGAAAAAGACCGGCGTGGCGGCGAAGCTTGTGCGATCGGCCATCATCCCGGTTGGAATGTCGCGTCCGGTGTCGGGACATTTGATCATTACCGTGCCCATGGAACCCTCCGAGTCGCGATGTCCATGGATGCGTTGCTAAAGGTGACGTGCGACGATCATTTGACGCCAGCGCGGCGATACCGCGACTTATAGAAGCCGGTTTAGTGCGCTGTTTTATCCAGTTTAGTGCGCTGTTTTATAATGATTTTACCCGGAAAATTAATTGGACGTTGTCCGGAACCGTTTTGATTGGCGTGCGTTTTCAGCCGACGACATCAACACATAACGGGGATCATCATGGCACGGCCCCAGTTGCGGGACCACGGTTCGGTCCAACCAATCCTTCCTGCCCAGCCGCGCAAACTCTACTGGATCGAGCGGCAGGCCGACCTATGGGTCATAAGATTCGACGGGCAGGACTTCGGCCCCTACAAGAGCGATCAGGAGGCCCTGCTGTTTGCGGTCGATGCCGCTAAGAAGCTCCATGAGCAGGGCGAAGACACCCAGGTCCTGGTAATGGACGAGACCGGTGATATCCGGGCCGCATGGACGTCTGAGCAAGACGCATACCCGCCGCGACCTTAAATCGGAAGCAGTCGCACAAAACATCGGCAAGACTTGTCATTGCCCACCGTTGTGGGCAATGACGGGCGTTGATGCGCACTGATCTGTTCGATTTTGACCTGCCGCAAGACCGGATTGCGTTGCGACCCGTCGACCCGCGGGATGCTGCGCGCCTGCTGGTCGTACGATCGGACGGCGCGCCGGAGTTCAATGATCGCTGCGTGGGCGATCTTCCTGACCTCCTGCGCCCCGACGACGTGCTCGTCGTCAATGATACCAAGGTGATCCCCACGCGCCTCAAAGGCCGCCGGATCGGTCGTGGCGATGCCGAGCCCGCCATCGAAGCGACGTTGCATCAGCGCCTCGACAATTCACGCTGGCGCGCTTTCGTGCGGCCCGCCAAGCGGCTTGCGCCCGGCGATATCGTGCGCTTCGGCGAGGAGGGCAAGGTCTGCTTCCTCGGCCAGCTCGACGCCACCGTCGAAGCCAAGGGCGAGGGTGGGGAGGTGACGCTGGCGTTTGCCTTCCATGGCCCGGTGCTCGATCAGGCGATCGAGGAGCGGGGCGACATGCCACTGCCGCCCTACATCGCGGCCCGGCGTGCGCCGGATGCGCGCGACCATACCGACTATCAGACCATGTTCGCGCTGGCGGAAGGATCGGTCGCAGCGCCGACCGCGGGACTGCATTTCACGGCGGAGCTCGCGAGCCGTCTCAAGCAACGCGGCATTGCGATTCACACCGTGACGCTGCACGTCGGCGCCGGCACGTTCCTGCCGGTGAAGGTTGACGATACGTCCGAACACCGGATGCACCCGGAAGCAGGTGCCGTGACCTCGGAGGTAGCCAACGCCGTCAATGCGGCTCGCCGCGTCGGCGGGCGCGTTGTCGCGGTAGGCTCCACCTCGCTGCGTCTCCTGGAAAGCGCCACGGCGGACGATGGCATCGTCCGGCCGTTTTCAGGTGAGACGTCGTTGTTCATCACCCCTGGCTATCGCTTCCGCGCCGTCGACGTGATGATGACCAATTTCCACCTGCCGCGCTCGACGCTATTCATGTTGGTGTCGGCATTCTGCGGGCTCGATCGGATGAAGCGAGCCTATGCGTACGCGATCGCGGCGGGCTATCGTTTCTATTCCTACGGCGACGCGTGCCTTATGTTCCGGAAATTCGACTAGTGTGGTGGTTCAGAAGTCCGCATCATCGATGAATTCGACATTCTCTATGCGCCGATCGGGCACGACCAACGTATCGGGTGGTGAGGCGCGCAGTACGAGGCGCAGATGAAAATAGTAACCCAACGGGGCTGATGGCGTTTTCCTTCCGATTAATTGCCAGCGACGGTGCGGCCCGCAGCGGTGAAATGATCACGCCGCACGGTCCGGTACGCACGCCCGCGTTCATGCCGGTCGGCACCCAGGCAACCGTCAAAGGGCTTGAGCCCGAAACGGTGCGCGCGACCGGGACGGATATCCTGCTCGGCAACACCTATCACCTGATGCTGCGCCCCGGCGCCGAACGCATCGCCGCGCTCGGCGGCTTGCACCGCTTTATGCGTTGGCCGCATGCGATCCTGACCGATTCCGGCGGCTTCCAGGTGATGTCGCTGGCGGGACTACGCAAGATCGAAGAACGCTGCGTCATCTTCCGCTCGCACCTCGATGGCGCAATCTTTGAATTGTCGCCGGAGCGTGCAGTCGAGATTCAATCGCTTCTGAGCTCTGATATCGCCATGCAGCTCGACGAATGCGTCAAACTACCGGCGCCGCGCGCCGAGCTTGAACGCGCCATGCGGTTATCGTTGCGATGGGCGGAGCGCTCGCGCCGCACATTTCAAGCCACCCCGACGGGAGGACGCGCCCTGTTCGGCATCGTGCAAGGTGGCGACGACCCGGCGCTGCGCGTTGCCAGCGCGCGCGGCCTCATCGATATCGGGTTTGAGGGCTATGCCATCGGCGGACTGGCGGTCGGCGAACCGGCGGAGGTCATGCGCCGGACGATCGATGAGACCGTGCCGGCGCTGCCGGTTGACCGGCCGCGCTATCTCATGGGTGTCGGGACGCCGGAGGATGTCCTCGAGGCGGTCGCGCGCGGCATCGACATGTTCGATTGCGTGATTCCGACCCGCAATGGGCGCCATGGCGTCGCCTTCACACGGTTCGGGCCGATCAATCTCAAGAATGCGCGCCATGCCGACGATCCGCGGCCGTTGGACGAGGAGAATGCGTTTCCAGCCGCGCGCGACTATTCGCGGGCGTACCTGCATCACCTGGTCAAGAGCGGTGAGACGCTCGGTGCGGTGCTGTTGTCTGCGATTAATCTGGCATACTACCAGCAGCTAACCGCCGGAATGCATGTGGCGGTCGACGAGCAACGGTTCGCCGAGTTCCGGACCCAAACGACTGAGGCCTGGGCTCGGGGCGACTTGCCGCCCCGTTGAAATCTCTTGAAAGCCCCTCGACGCGGCCGCGCCGGCGAAGCACAATAGAATCCATCCAATAAAAGAATCCATTCAAAAAAAGCCGACCTGGGAGGAGACGCGACCATGGCCATCAATGTAAAGGTCAATGGGGTGACGCGCTCGGTCAATGCTGAGCCGGGATGCGCCACTGCTCTACGTCCTGCGCAATGATCTCGAACTCAACGCGGCGAAATTCGGCTGCGGGCTGGCACAGTGCGGTGCCTGCACCGTGCTGGTTGACGGCGTCGCGATACGGTCCTGCGTGATGCCCGTGAGCCAGGTCGCGCAGTCGGAGGTGACCACGCTTGAGGGCCTCGGCACCATCGCCAAGCTGCATCCGCTACAGCAGGCGTTCATTGACGAGCAGGCCGCGCAGTGCGGCTACTGCACCAACGGCATGATCATGACGGCGAAGGCGCTGCTCGACCGCAATCCGCGGCCGACCGAGGCGCAGGTGCGCGACGGGCTTGCCGGCAACCTCTGCCGTTGCGGCACCCACAATCGCATCGTGCGCGCCGTCCTCCGCGCGGCCCGAGCCAACGGGAGGATCTGATCATGAACGCTCCCCACCTAACGCGCCGCGACTTCACGGCCGGGCTTGGCGGCATCGTGCTCGCCTTCAGCCTCATGCCAGATGCCTTGACCCAGCAGCCGCCGAGGCTCCCGGGCAGCCTCAATAACAACCGGTTGCTCAGTGCCTGGCTTGCCATCAATGCCGACGGCACGGCCACGATTTTCACGGGCAAAGTGGAGCTCGGGCAGGGGATCCTCACGGCCTTGTGCCAGATCGCGGCGGAGGAGCTCGATCTGCCGCTCGCGCGGGTCAAGATCATTTCCGGTGATACCGGACGCACGCCGAACGAGGGCCAGACTGCCGGCAGCCTGTCGGTCCAAAACAGCGGGACCGCGTTGCGACTCGCGGGTGCGGAAGTGCGCTCGATCCTGCTCGACCTTGCCGCCAAGAAGCTCGGCGTTGCCGCCGATAACCTGAAGGTCGCCGACGGCACAATCGCCGCCGCCGATGGCCGCAAGGTGACCTACGGCGAACTCGCGCGAGAGGCCGATCTCAAGCGTGAAGCGACCGGCAAGGTCGCGCCGAAGCCGCCGGCGCAGCATCGGGTGGTGGGCCAGTCGTCTCCGCGCGTGGATCTGCCGGCCAAGGTCACCGGCGGTGCTGCATTCGCGACGGCATCAACCTGCTGTCGAGCTGGTACTTGGCCGACCCCAAGCGGTCAGGTCCTGCACGCCAGGGAAGACCGCCGAGCTTCTTCGGCGACCGCAATTCGATCCCGACTTACGACATACCGAGGCAGCGCATCACCAGCCACTTGATCAAGGATAATCCGCTGCGCACGTCGGCGCTGCGCACACTTGGCGGCTACGCCAACGTGTTCGCGGTGGAGTCGTTCATGGACGAATTGGCGGCGGCGGCCGGTCTCGATCCGGTAGCGTTCCGGCTGGCACATCTGAAGGACCCGCGCGAGCGGGCCGTGATCGAGGCAGTGGCGAAGGCGGCCGATTGGAAGCCCGGCGAAAAGGGCAATGGTACTCGTGGTCGCGGCATCGGCTATGCCCGGTATAAGACAGTGGCGGCCTACAATGCCGTGATCGTCGAAATCGAGGTCGACCGTGCCAGCGGCCGGATCAAGATACCGCGGGCGTGGACCGCCGTTGATGCCGGTTTGATCATCAGCCCGGATGGTCTGACCAATCAGATTGAAGGTGGGCTTATCCAATCCACGAGCTGGACGCTGCACGAACAGGTTCGCTTCGAGCGCGACCGGATCATATCGCGTGATTGGGCAAGCTACCCGATTATAACGATGCCAGACGTGCCCAAGATCGAGACAGTCCTATTGAACCGGCCCAATGATCGCCCGCTTGGCGCCGGCGAGGCCTCGCAGGGCCCGACGGTCGCCGCGATTGCCAACGCCTTTGCAGCAGCGACTGGACGGCGGCTGCGCGAATTGCCGTTCGACCCCGCGCGGGTCAAGGCTGCGCTCGCCTGACCGGCGTTTCCAGAGTGCTCGCACGCTGCAGTGCGGGGGGCGCGTGCCCTGGCGCGCATCCAGTACCTTTTGGTCACGCAAAATTCTTGACGCGCGCTCGCGGGCGCGCGACGCTTGCCGCAACAAAAGCATGCAGGGAGGCGACATCATGAAGCGACATCCATTATTGCATATTTCGACTCGCACCGCGCTGCTGAGTGCAAGCGCGATCGCCGGACTGACGGCGCTTGCTGTCGTGCCGGCGATGTCACAGCAGCAACAGCAGGTTGGCGCACCACCCGAGGCGAAGAACATGCGCCTCGTCGGTCATAACGATTTGCAGGCGCGCAGCGCCTACCAGCCCGTGATCCACCGCCAGGGCGACCGTTATATCGCCTATGTCGGTCATCACGGCGGCACCAAGTCGGTTCCGAATCCGGTCAATTCGATCACCGGACAAGCCGAGTTCAACGGAACGTCGATCGTCGACGTGACCGATCCGAAGCAGCCGAAATATCTTGCTCATATTCCGGGCGACGAAGGTCTTGGCGAGCGGGGCGGCGCCCAGATGGTGCGCCTGTGCGACGGCAAGACACTGCCGAAAGGCGATCCGAAGGCGGTCTATCTGCTGCGCGTGTTCGGCAACAAGGCGCATGAGATCTGGAACGTCGCCGATCCGGCTGCGCCCAAGAAGATCGGCGTCATTTCGTCCAATCTGGTGAACACGCACAAGAACTGGTGGGAATGCGACACCGGTATCGCATACCTCGTTTCGGGTCTGAAGGAATGGCGCACGCGCCGGATGACCGAAATCTACGACCTCAGCGACCCCTCGAAGCCGATTAAGATTCGCGATTACGGCCTGGTCGGACAGCAGCCCGGAGCGACCGGCACGGTGCCGACGGACCTGCACGGCATGATCTCGACCGGCGTGAAGGATAATCGCGTCATCTTCGCCTATGGCACCAACAAGGGCGGCGTGGTGCAAATTGTCGACCGCGAGAAGCTATTGACCGGTCCGAAGGAACCAACCCCGGACAATCTGCGCGCACCGGTGATCGGTCAACTCGACCTGCTGCCGCTCAATGGCGCCCATAGTGCCATTCCTCTAGGCCGAATGAAGATCGCGGAATTCGGCAGGGACATGGCCGGTGGCAATCGCAACATCATCATGATCGTCAACGAATCGCTGGCGAACGAATGTCAGGAGCGTGAGACGCGGCAGATGGTGTTCTTCGTCGATGCCACGATTGAATCGCGCCCGATGGTGGTATCGAATTTCAACGTGCCGGAAGCGAGTGGTAACTTCTGTTCGCGGGGCGGCCGCTTCGGCGCGCACTCCACGCAAGAAAGTACCGCACCGGTCTTCCATCAGAAGGTTGCGTTCGTCACATGGTTCAATGCCGGAGTAAGGGCGGTCGATATCCGCGATCCCTATTCGCCGAAAGAGATCGGGTATTTTATTCCGTCGATTACCGAGGCGACCACCGAACGCTGCATCAAGGTGAACGGCAAGGATCGCTGCAAGATCGCGATCCAGAGCAACAATGTGGAGACCGACGACCGCGGCTATGTCTACGTCGTGGATCGCGCCAATACCGGCATGCATATCGTCGAGCTGTCCGGCGAGGCACGAAGCATGGCGGACCGGAAATAGCCTCGGCAAACGGACATTAGGGGAGGACCACCATGAACCGCGCACGCGGCATCTCGTGCCGTGCTCTGTTGGGCACGGCATCCACCGGCGCAATTGTCGCATTGCTGACCATTCCGGGGTTGACGCAGACCCGCACCGAGCCGCCGAAGATCGGCGATGCGCCGGAAGCGCTGAACGTGCGCCTCGTCGGTCACAACGATCTGCAGGCGCGCAGCGCCTACCAGCCAACGATCTTCAAGCAGGGCGGTCGCTACATCGCCTATGTCGGTCACCACGGCGGAAGCAAAACCATTCCGGCTCCGCACAACGCGCTCACGGGCAAGGACGAACTCAACGGCACCTCGATCCTTGACGTGACCGATCCCAAGCAGCCGAAATATATCGCGCACATTCCGGGCGCCGTCGGTGACGGCGAGGCGGGCGCCTCGCAGATGACGCGCGTGTGCGACGGCAAGACGCTCGGCAAGGGTGATCCGAATAAGGTCTACCTGCTGCGCACGTTCGGCCGCGAAGGCCATGAAGTTTGGGAGGTCACCAATCCGAGCGAACCGAAGGTGCTGTGGCGGCATCTCGGGATGACGGACACCCATAAGAACTACTGGGAGTGCGAGTCCGGCATTGCCTACATCGTGTCGCGACCAAAGGGCTGGCGTGCCCGCATTACGGAAGTCTTCGACCTGAGCGATCCGTCCAATCCGGTCAAGATCAGGGATTTTGGTCTGGTCGGGCAGCAGCCCGGCGCGACCGGCGCCGTTCCGGTGACCGTCCACGGCATGGTGTCGACCGGCACGAAGGGCAATCGCATCTACTTCGCGTACGGCACCAATCGCGGCGGCATTCTCCAGATCGTCGACCGCGAGAAGCTGCTGAAGGGTCCGAAGGAGCCGACGCCGGAGAACTTGCGTTATCCGGAAATCGGCCGGTTGGAGATGAACCCTATGGTCGGCGCGCATACAGCTATGCCGCTCGGCCGCATCAAGATCCAGGAATTCGCCAAGGACGCCGACAAGGGCGACCGCGAGTTCGTCATGGTCGTCAACGAGACGTTCCGGGAAGAATGCGGCGAGGCGCGCCAGATGGTGTGGTTCGTCGAAACCACCATCGAGAAC
>WHTP01000087.1 GCA_009377695.1 Hyphomicrobiales bacterium
CTTGGGCACGTAGTCCTGCACGCTCGGCGGCAGAAGCTGGGCCTCATCGATCTTCCAGGGGCGAAAATCCTTGCTCATAGGTCCGCAAGCAATCAGACTCGCCACGCCTTGACCAGTGACTACTCAGACAGGCTCCTAGGATTGATCCGGTTCCAGAGCTATCAACAGTCCATGATGGGACGAGCGATTCGCATCCTGGGGATCGATCCGGGGCTCCGCCGCACCGGCTGGGGCGTCGTTGTCATTGAAGGCAATCGGCTGAGCTTTCTCGCCTGCGGCTCGGTGGCGACCGACGACAAGGCGACGCTGGCCGAACGGCTGGTCACGATCCACGACGGGCTGCGCCGCGTCGTCGCCGACATGGCGCCCGACGAAGCCGCCGTCGAGGCAACCTTCGTCAACAAGGATGCGTCCGCGACGCTCAAGCTCGGCCAGGCGCGCGGCATTGCTCTCTTGGTGCCGGCGATTGCCGGTCTGCCGGTTGCGGAATACGCGCCGAACCTGGTGAAGAAGACCATCGTCGGCGCCGGACACGGCGAAAAGGGGCAGATCCGCATGATGCTTGGGGTGCTGCTGCCGAAGGCCGATCCGAAGACGCACGACGCGGCGGACGCCCTGGCGATCGCGATCTGTCATGCACATCATCGTCAGGCTCCCTCCCTTCGCTCCCCCAGCAAAAGGGCGGTTACGTCCGTCTCCGACGGGCTGCGCGGGGGAGGGTTGGTGAGGGGGAAGGTCGCCACACGATGATCGGCAAGCTCAAGGGGATCGTCGACTCCTACGGTGAGGATTTTGTCATCCTCGACGTCGGTGGCGTCGGCTATCAGGTGCAGTGCTCGGCCCGCACATTGCAGGCACTGCCGGCGAGCGGCCAGCCGGCGACCCTCGCGATCGAGACCTATGTGCGTGAGGACCAGATCAGACTGTTCGGCTTCGCGACCGACGTCGAGCGGGAATGGTTTCGCCTGCTGCAGACCGTACAGGGCGTCGGCGCGAGGGTTGCGCTGGCAGTCCTGGGGACGCTCAAGCCCGCCGAGCTCGCGTCCGCGATCGCCATGCGCGATAAGGCCACGGTGGCGCGCACGCCTGGTGTGGGGCCCAAGGTCGCGGAGCGTATTGTCACCGAGCTGAAGGACAAGGCGCCCGCCTATGCCGATCTTGATCCGGCGGTGGTGCGCCTCTCGGGCGCGGTTGACGACAGGCGCGCGCCGCAGCCCGTTGCCGATGCCGTCTCGGCGCTGATCAATCTCGGCTATGGCCAGCCGCAGGCCGCCGCCGCCATCGCCGCGGCCGCCCGCGCAGCCGGCGAAGGGACGGACGCCGCAAGGTTGATCCGGCTTGGATTGAAAGAAATTGCGCGGTCATAGTGCGCGATCATAGTGATGGACGCCGATACCACAGTCTTGATATCGGACATCGAGCCGGATTCAGACACCGGCGAATGGGACCTCGATGTTCTTCAAAAGCTGTCCATTTGTTCATGCACCCGCCGCGCGGCCGGCAATCCTGGCGCTTTGTTCGGACAATTTCCTGGCCCAGGTCCGATTCAAGCCGTTTCTGAACGCGCTTCTCATCAGAGACGTGATTGCCGAGTACCAGATTGCAGATCGCTCGATGGGGATGCTCGGGCCCCACAGACCGTACCGGTTCACGCACATCTGGTGTCAGCGCAACGTATCGACCGCGCAGTTCACGTTTCTCAAGCGTCATCAGCACGTGCCCATGGTTTACGAACTCGATGATCTCATCACCGCCATGCCTGACTTCGTGGCGAGAGTGAAGCCGCGCGTGAGAACACGGATTGAATGGTGCCTTCGCCACGCCAAGGCGGTTACCGTCGCCAGCGAACGGCTCGGTGCGAGCCTGCGCGAGGACTTTCCTTGGCTGACCGGCGAAACTGTCGTGCTTCGCAACGGCTGCGCGAGCGCGGTGCCGCCGGTGCAACGCGCGCCTCGAAAGCAGGTCATTTGGACGTCCGGAGACCTTCCATTCTATCTCGACGGTTATCCGAACTTCATGGAAGACCTTGCATCACTCGCCAACCGAGCCGGCTACGAAGGCGTTCTGATCGGCCGCTTCGATCGCAAGCTCGCAGCGAAATTCGACCGCAGCCGACATATCTCCTATCTGGACTTCGCCTCCTATCGCGAATTTCTACAATCGTGCGCCGGCGCGATCGGTATCGCCCCGCTTCCAACGGATCTGCCGCCGACCGAGCAGCGATTCTTCGATGCGAAGTCGGATATCAAGCTCGTCGACTATCTCTCGTCCGGGATCGTCCCGGTGTGCAGCAGTGCCGTCCCCTACGCGAAGTCCAGCCTGTTCCTGCCCTCGCTCGCCGCCGCGAACGCAAAGGAGTTGTTGCAACGCCTCGAAATGTGTATCGCGGACCATGCGCGCATGATTGAATACGTGAACGGGACGATTCACGCGCCCGGTCTGCTGCGGCCGAGGGAATTCTCTCAGGTCTCAAAAGCGCTGGATCATCTTGTCGCTTGATTGTCTGGTGCCCCGTTTCCGAAGTTCGTGAAATGCCCCGCAGCACATTCTGACACGAACTTCGGAAACATAGGGGCACCATCAACTCTATGACCCTAGTGCCGCTCTTCGATTTGAAGTTCCTAGCCGAGTTTGCTGCAACCGCTGTAGGAACTTCAAATCGGCGGCACTAGTCGGATGAACGGAGCTGCCGTTTGAGCCCGCCACCCCGGCTCGTGACCGCTGAACGCCGCGAAGACGATGCCGCGGACGCTTCGCTCCGTCCGCAACGCCTGTCCGAATTTATCGGGCAGCAGCAGGCGCGCGCCAATCTCGGCGTCTTCATCGAGGCCGCGCGCCAGCGCAAGGAAGCGCTCGATCACGTGCTGTTCGTCGGCCCGCCCGGGCTCGGCAAGACGACGCTGGCGCAGATCGTCTCGCGCGAACTCGGCGTCGGCTTCCGCGCGACCTCCGGTCCGGTGATCGCGAAGGCCGGCGACCTTGCGGCGCTCCTCACCAATCTCGACGAGCGCGACGTGCTGTTCATCGACGAGATCCACCGGCTCAATCCGGCGGTAGAGGAAATCCTTTATCCGGCGATGGAGGACTTTCAGCTCGACCTCATCATCGGCGAAGGGCCGGCGGCGCGATCGGTCAAGATCGATCTCTCGCCGTTCACGCTGGTCGGCGCGACCACGCGCGCGGGGCTGCTCACCAATCCGCTGCGCGACCGCTTCGGCATTCCGATCCGCCTCAACTTCTATTCCGAGGCGGAACTGGAGGACATCGTCAACCGTGGTGCGCGGGTGCTCGGCATCGGCATGACGGCGGATGGGGCTAATGAGATCGCGCGGCGCGCCCGCGGCACGCCGCGCATCGCAGGCCGCCTGCTTCGGCGTGTGCGAGACTTCGCAGCGGTCGCCGGTGCGACCTCGATTGACCGTGCTGCTGCCGACCGCGCGCTACGCGCGCTCGAAGTTGACGGGGCCGGGCTCGATGCGATGGATCGGCGCTACCTGGTAATGATCGCGGAGAACTACGGCGGCGGTCCGGTCGGGATCGAGACCATCGCGGCGGCGCTCTCGGAGCCGCGCGACGCCATCGAGGAAATCATCGAGCCGTTCCTGATCCAGAAGGGTTTCGTGCAGCGCACGCCGCGCGGGAGGTTGCTGACCGGGCACGCTTTCCGCCACCTCGGCCTCGCTGAGCCCACACGCGATCCATCGCAGTTCGGGCTGTTCGGGCAGGATGATAATTAGCCACTGATTAACCACGAAAGGTGGTGTCACGTCCTGAACCGCGGCGCGCGCGGTCGACCTTGCAATTGCCGTACTCAAGGTTGAAATCAGCATAAGTCCGACGACGTGAAGGCCCATCTCGCCGCGATGCTCGGGCAAAGCACCACCACCCCACCGGTTCAACCACCGCCATATGATTTCCCGCCGCAGTTTCGTGCAATGGTTGCTGTCGCTTGGCTTCGTCGGCGCCGCCACGTCGGCCTATGCGGTCGCGATCGAGCCATTGGTGCGGCAGCGCGTCACCCATTATGACCTCAAGCTCCGCCGCTGGCCCGACGATCTTCACCTCACGATCGCGGTGGTCGCGGACTTGCATGCCTGCAAACCCTGGATGGATCTCGACCGCATCCAGTCCATCGTGCGGCAGACCAATGACCTCAAGCCGGACTTGATCGTGTTGCTGGGCGACTTCATCTCCAGCATGCGCTACGTTACCGGTAGCGTCCCGACCGACGAATGGTCGAAGGCGCTGGGGGCGCTCAAGGCGCCGCTTGGCGTCCATGCCATTCTTGGCAATCACGACTGGTGGGACGACCGCACCGCGCAGACGACTGGTCACGGCCCGACCTTCACCCGGGTTGCGCTGGAGCGCGTCGGCATCCCGGTCTACGAAAACGACGCCGTCCGCCTCACGAAATCGGGGCGGCCATTCTGGCTCGCCGGACTGGGCGACCAGCTTGCGTTCCTGATATCGCGCCGACGCTTTCCCGGCCGCAGGATCGGCGTCGACGATCTCAGCACGACGCTGCGCAAGGTGCCCGAGGGCGATCCCGTCATCCTGCTCGCGCATGAGCCCGATATCATGCCGCGGGTGCCCGACCGGGTGGCGCTGGTGCTGAGCGGCCACACTCACGGCGGGCAGGTGCGCCTGTTCGGCTGGTCGCCGGTCGTTCCGTCCCGTTACGGCAACCGCTACGCCTATGGCCATGTGCGCGAGCAGTGCGATTTGATCGTATCCGGCGGGCTCGGCTGCAGCATCGCGCCGGTGCGCTTCGGCATGCCGCCGGAAATCGTCATGGTCTCCATCACCGGCGCGCGGACGACGTGACGATTCTATCCCCGCTCATTTCCCGCGCGAGCGGGATCCAGAATCTTGTTTCTTAGACTGGGTCCCCGCTTGCGCGGGGGCGAGGGGAAGAGATACCGAAGTCAACTCAATCGCGATCGTCTGGCGCAGCGCAAACGGCGTCGAGAGACATCGACGCGGAGTTCCAGTGTGGCGGTTCAGAAGTCCGCATCATTCTCGCGGCGAGTTCGCCATGCGGACTTCTGAACCAAAGCCACACTCGATTCAAAGAGTTGCTAGTGTCCTTCGATTCCGAAGTTCGTATAAGAGGCCGCCGCGAAATGGAACGAACTTCGGAATCGGGACACGAGCGATGAGGACCTTCGAAGGAGGCTGTCATTGCGGTCGGGTGCGCTTTCGCGTGACCGCCAATCTCGACGGCGTCACGGAATGCAATTGTTCGATCTGCAACAAAAAGGGCTTCTTGCATCTGATCGTGCCGCCCGAGCAGTTTGAGCTGATCAGCGGCCAGGACGATCTCGCGACGTACCAGTTCAATACCGGCACGGCGAAGCACATGTTCTGCAAGATGTGCGGCATCCATTCATTCTATGTGCCGCGCTCCGATCCCGATAAGATCGACGTCAACGCGCGCTGTCTTGACGGTGTCGACGTGGCAACGATTGCGATCAAGCCGTTCGACGGCAAGAACTGGGAAAGCGCGATTCAGAAGGACGTACCCTGGCGCTGAGCGAGAGGCGCGTCGAAGCGTGGGGGCGCGGCGTGTGCGGCACCGGCTTAGTATGTGGGCAAACGAAACGACTCCCCGAGCATGCTTCCCAGGAACCGGCGTCCAATCCACGGCCAGGACATCATCCGGGTGATCTGGTTGCGCACCAGTACGCCGGCGCGGGTCTTGGGCGCGAACCAATGGCCCAGACGTAGTGCCGAACGCTGCTTGTAGTCGATGTAGGATCGCAAGCTTTGGTCGTAGTTGCGGAATGCCGCCTCGTGGTCGGCCTGCATGCGATGCAGTTCACCGGCCAGAACGTAGGCGCCGGCCATGGCAAGCGCGGCCCCTTCACCTGCCAGCAGCGACAGGCAATAGGCAGCATCTCCCACCAGGGCTACGCGGTTGCGCCACCAGTTGCTCATGCGGATCTGGCTCACCGAATCGAAATAGAGCTCCTCGGAAGCATCGAGCGCCTCGAGGATGGCGTCGCATTCCCAACCGCAGCTACGAAACCGAGCCCGCAGAAGTTGCTTTTGCGCGTTGATGTCGTGGCGCGCAACGTCAAGCTTTGCATCCTCGATCCAAATGAAGACAAATACCGTCCGGTTGCCGCGCAGCGCATAGCGCGCCACCTGCCGGCCCGCCGTCGTGTAGCTCACATAGGCGCTTTCGTCGCGCTGCAGATAGTCCGCTACGCCGAATGATGCGACGTAGTAGCCGAGATATTTCTCGAAACGGTCCTCGTCGCCAAATTGCAGGCTCCGGACCGCTGAATGCAGCCCGTCGGCTCCCACCACGATGTCGAAACGCCTCGCCTGTGACTTACCGAATGAAACCTGCACGCCTGCATCGTCCTGTTCGATGGCCGTGATGTGGTCTCCAAATATCGTTTCCACTTTGCCATCGAGTGCCTTGAAGATCGCGTGTGCGAGATCGCTGCGCAGAATGCTGAAAAAACGATCGCCGGCGGCCGCCTGCAATGCGCGCGTGTCGAAGCCGCCGATCGGCGTCCCATGACGATCGACCATCCGGATTTCGCCGATGTTGTAGGCCACGCGCCGCAGTGCGGGTAGCAAATCCATCTTTTCGGCAGCGTCGTAGCCGACGCCCCAGAAGTCGACCATATAGCCGCCTTGTGGCAACGCCGGCGCGATTTCGACCAGTGTCGGTCGGTATCCGTAACGAACGAGCCAGTAGGCGAGCGACGATCCGGCGATGCCGGCGCCGGACACGAGGACAGTGCGATCCGCCATGTTATTCTTGTATCACGCGTCGAAGGCTGCGCGGCCAAGTCGCTCCTTGGACCCCAACGCCTGCGGGAAGCAAAGGTTTCGCCGATGACGACTACGGCGCTCGACGGCGAGATCCGTGATGGCCGGCATGTCATGCAGGTGCGGATCTACTACGAGGACACCGATTTCTCCGGCGCGGTCTATCATGCGAGCTATCTGCGCTTCATGGAGCGTGGCCGCACCAATTATCTGCGGCTCCTGGGCGCCGACCAGCGCGCGCTGTTCGAAGAGACCGAGCGCGAGGCGCCGGGCTTCGCTTTTGTCGTGCGTTCCATGCAGATCGAATTTCTCAAGCCTTCACGCATGGACGACGTGCTCGAGATGGTGACGGAGACCGAGGAGGTGCGGGGCGCGTCCATCGCCTTGCATCAACGCGTGACGCGCGGCGCCGAGGTCGTGATCGACGCCCGTGTGAAGGTGGCGCTCGTGTCGGGCGGCCGCGCCCGTCCGATCCCCAAGCCGCTGCGCCGCGCCATGCGCGCCGACCAGGACGCCCCGGGTCAAGGCTGACGCCCTGGATCAAGACTGACGACACCGGCGCATCGTTCGACTTGTCGATGGGGCTCATGTAAAGACTATTCACATGAGCTGGTCCAAAGACAGCGGTCGACCCGGGCACGGGCCGCGCGGCTACCATCACGGCAATCTGAAAGAGGCCTTGCTGCGCGCAGCGCTGGAGCTGATCGCCAAGAAAGGTCCGGCCGGATTCACTTTTGCAGAGGCGGCGCGCTGGGCGGGCGTCAGTCCGGCGGCGCCGTACCGGCACTTCCGCGACCGCGACGAGCTCTTGTCGAACATCGCGCTGCGCGGCTTCCAGCAATTCGAAATCATCCTGGCGAAGGCTTGGGACGACGGCCGCCCCGATCCGATGACGGCACTCGACCGCCTCGGCAAAGCCTATCTCGCGTTCGCGCGCACGGAGCCTGCGTACTATTCGGCGATGTTCGAAGCCGGCATCCCGCTCGACACCAATCTGGAATTGCGTGAGGCCGGCGATCGCGCTTTCGCGGTGCTGCGCACCGCGGCGGAACGCGTGGCTGTGACCCTGCCAGTATCGAGCCGCCCGCCGTCGCTGATGATGGCGCTGCACATCTGGGCGACGGCGCACGGCATCGCATCGTTGTTTGGTCGCGGTGATGCGGGGCGCCGCACGTTGCCGATGACGCCGGAGGAGCTGTTGGAGGCGGCCGTGCTGGTCTATCTGCGCGGCCTCGGCCTTCCGGACGGCCCGCCGCCGCCCAAGCCGTGACATTTTCGCGCCAGCCATTCCGAATCACTGCCGGCACCCCACCTGTTTCGCGCACGGCGGCACACCAGCAAAAGGCACCGGCTTGACAGCCGCGGTCCCCTCCACTAGCTATGTAAATGTTATTAACATTCACGGCCACCTCGGATACCGAACCAAGGGCGGGAGACATGACAACGATCGCAAATGCTGAGGTCAAACTCGATCAGTGGGGCATGGGCGCATGGATCGCGCTGATGGTCCTCGGATTCTTCATCTGGTGGCCGTTGGGTCTTGCCACCCTGGCCTATGTCATATGGAGCGGACGCATGAGTTGTTGGAGACGAGGCGAAGGCCGCCACCACGGCCGCGATGCAATGCGTGATCCGGCCGGCTGGTTCCGGCCGTCCAGTGGAAACCATGCCTTCGACGAGTACCGCACCGAAACGTTGCGGCGTCTCGAGGACGAGCAGCGCGAGTTCAAGGAATTCCTGGAGCGCCTGCGGTTCGCCAAGGACAAGAACGAGTTCGATCAGTTCATGGCGGAGCGCCGCAACCGGACTGCACCGTCAAACGCGAACCCGCCCACGCAGCCGCAGTCCTGATCGCTGCTGAGCAGTCTTCGCGTCGCCGATAGCGCCGCCGATGTCGTGAGGCATCGGCGGCGTTTTGCGTTCCCGCTTTCCGCCTTCGCGGTACGCGCTTCGGCGGACTTGAAGCCGCCGTAGCTCGAACCGAGCTAGTGTCCTGATTCCGAAGTTCGTTTCATTTCGCAGCGGCCGCTTATACGAACTTCGGAATCGAAGGACACTAGCAACTCTTTGAATCGAGTGTGGCTTTCGTTCAGAAGTCCGCATGTCGGACTCGCCGCGACAATGAGCGGACTTCTGAACCGCCACACGAGGCGGGTCGCGGGAATGAGCGGAAAGAACTCCCAAGCGGGATGGCCGTATGAGCTCGTCACCGGCGTGTTGCTGGAAGGCGGCCCGATGCGGCGGATTATCTGCGTGGAACCGTCGAATATTCCGGAACTATTCCAAGCTGATCGGCTTGCCGGGCCGGTAACTTCACCTTAACCACAATAAGCGCCAGTAAGCATCGAAGGATCGGGGTCGAGGCCCTAGTTTGGACATGTTTGGCGGGGAATTCGTACCGGTGCCGGTGGTGGACGGCTCGATTTCATCGTGCAATTCGAGGTTTCGGCGGGACGCTCTGCCCGACCGCTCGCCGCATCCATTCGTCCGCGCGACGGCACGTCGCCCCGGTTGGCTCGTGTGGCGGTTCAGAAGTCCGCATCATTTCTCGCGGCGAGTTCGACATGCGGACTTCTGAACCAAAGCCACACGAGAATCAGTAAGTTGCTAGTGTCCTTCGATTCCGAAGTTCGTGAATGAGAGTGCCGCAAGATGATACGAACTTCGGAATCGGGACACTAGTCTCGGAGCGCCGAAAGGATCGCTGATGATTCCCGCCCCCGGGCTCGAAGCCTCGAATCTCTCGCTTTGGGCCCTGTTCTACAATGCCGACATCCTCGTCAAGCTGGTCATGGTCGGCCTGCTGGTCGCATCGGTCTGGGTGTGGGCGATCGTGATCGACAAGCTCTTGCTGTACGCCCGCATGCGCCGCGCCATGGACCGCTTCGAGCAGGCGTTCTGGTCGGGTCAGTCGCTCGAGGAGCTTTACAAATCCTTGTCCTCGCGTCCGAGCCATTCGATGGCTGCGCTGTTCGTCGCCGCGATGCGCGAGTGGAAGCGCAGCCTCGAGAGCCAGGCGCGCTCGTTCGCCGGTCTGCAGATGCGCATCGAGAAGGTGATGGACGTCACCATCGCGCGGGAGATCGAACGCCTGGAGCGTCGCTTGCTCGTGCTGGCGACGGTCGGCTCCGCCGGCCCCTTCATCGGCCTGCTCGGCACCGTGTGGGGCATCATGACGAGTTTCCGCGCCATTGCGGGACAGCAGAGCACGTCGCTGGCGGTGGTCGCGCCCGGTATCGCGGAGGCGCTGTTTGCGACGGCAATCGGCCTCATCGCCGCCATACCGGCGACGATTTTCTACAACAAGTTCGCGGCCGAAGTGAACAAGCAGGCGCAGCGCCTGGAGGGCTTTGCGGACGAGTTCTCCGCGATCCTGTCGCGACAGATCGACGAGCGGGCGTAGGTGGACAATGGGGATGGGTGCGGCTAACGCCGCTTCAGGCACGGGCCGTCGTCGTCGCGGTCACCGTCGCGGCGTGATCAGCGAGATCAACGTGACGCCGATGGTCGACGTCATCTTGGTGTTGCTGATCATCTTCATGGTCGCGGCGCCGCTCTTGACGGTCTCAATTCCGGTGGATCTGCCCGAGGCCAAGGCGCAGGTCACGACCAAAGCCAAGACCGAGCAGTTGACCGTCACCGCCCGCAAGGCGAGCGGGTCCTGCAGCACCGGCACGGAATATTACCTGGGTGACAGCCCGATCGATTTTGCTGAGCTCGAGGCGAAGATCAAAGCGATCAAGGAATCGGGGGAGAAGGAGATCGACCCGAACGTCAATCTCCGGGGCGACAAGGAAATTTGTTATTCTGACGTCATGCGGTTGCTGGGGCGCATCAAATCGGCGGGCTTCGGGGCGAATATCGAGGTCATTCCGGAGCAGGAGAAAAAGTAGCCTTTGCGAGCGGACTGGACGATATCCGGCGGCTGCCACCTCGTCGTGCTCGGGGCGGCGCTGGTGAGCTTTGCGCCGTCGCGGCCGCCGCTGCCGATGGTGGAAAGCATTCCGGTCAACATCGTCACCGATACCAACACGAGCCAGATGACGCAGGGCTCGCCGTCGGCGCCCAAGCAGGAAACGCACAAATCTTTGGTGGAGAAAATCGACCAGCCGAATGTGATCGAGAATCCGGCCGCGAAGGTCGCGCCGAAAGAGGTCACCGCATCCACCGATGCGACGCCGCCACCGCCGCCACCAGAGCCGAAGAAGGAAGTCGTCAAGAAAAAAGCGGAGCCCAAGCGCGATCTGATTGCAGAAGCGCTGAAGAAAGAAGACGCTAAAAAGACCGAGCAGAAGAAGGCGGACGCCAAAGTCCCGAGCCCGCCGAAGCGGCCACCGATGCCGCAAACACGACCGCAGCCGAAATTCGATCCGCGACAGGTCGAGGCGCTGCTCGACAAGCGCACGCCGCAGCGGAGGGAAGCCACCGGCGGCACGCTCAACGACACTGCATCGCTTGGGACGCCTCGCGGCGCGGCGCGGCAACTCACGCAGAGCGAACTCGACGCGTTGCGGGCGCGCCTCGCGCAGTTGTGGAGTCCGCCCGCCGGCGCGCAGAACCCGCAGGAGCTCGTGGTCGCGATCCGCATACGCCTGAAGCGCGACGGAACGCTGGCGGCGCCGCCGATGGTCACCACGTCAGGACAAAGCCCACTGTTCATGGCGGCGCGCGACAGCGCGATCCGCGCCGTCTTCCGCGGCCAGCCGTTCGATATGCTCAGGCCCGAAACCTATGAAGAGTGGAAGGACATCGAGGTCACGTTCGATCCGCGCGACATGATCCGAGGGTGATGTTGATCTCTTAACATTCGGCATCACACGATGCCGGTAGGCGAATGAGACTGGTTGCTGCTGGCTCCGTGACGTTGCTGCGATTTCGGTGCGCTCCCTCTCCCTATGGGAGATGGAGGCGACCGAGTTTGCCGCTCTGATCATGTGTCAAGGATCGTGAGCACTGCTACATGCCGAGAACAAGAATGAGCGAACACCATTCGCCTCCCTCGCCGACATTGAACCGTCGCCGCTTGATCGCACTGGGAGCGGGCGCTGCTGCCGGCGCGCTCGCGGGCTTCTGTCCGCGCACGGCGCAGGCCCAGCTCAAACTCGACGTGACCCAGGGCAATATCCGGCCGATGCCGATCGCATTGCCGGATTTCATCACGGAGCCTGGCGTTCCCGATCCCAACATGGGGCGCAACATCACGCAGATCATCACCTCGAACCTGCGGCGCAGCGGGCTATTCGCGCCGCTTAATCAAGCGGCGTACATCGAGAAGATCACCGACATTAATCGGCAACCGCGGTTCAACGACTGGCGGCAGATCAGCGCCGACGCGCTGGTGACGGGCCGGCTGGAGCGTCAGGGCAACGGCAATGTCGCAGCGCAGTTCCGCCTCTGGGACGTGAACGCGGCCGGGCACCTGCATGCCCAGCAGACGTCGACGACGCCGGACAATTATCGGCGCCTTGCGCACATCATTTCCGACCAGATCTATCAGCGGCTTACCGGCGAGATGGGTTATTTCGACACCCGCATCGCCTTCATCGACGAATCCGGCGCCCGCAATCAGCGCACCAAGCGCCTTGCGATCATGGATCAGGATGGCGCGAATGTGCGCTACCTCACGCGCGGCGACGATCTCGTGCTGACGCCGCGCTTTTCGCCATCGTCGCAGGAAATCACCTACATGTCCTATGGGCAGGGGCAGCCGCGGGTGTACCTGCTCAATATCGAGACCGGACAGCGCGAGGTGGTCGGCAATTTTCCAGGCATGACATTCTCGCCGCGCTTCTCGCATGACGGCCATCGCGTCATCATGAGCCTGCAGCAGGGCGGCAACTCCAACATCTTCGTGATGGACTTGCGTTCGCGCGCGACGATGAAGCTGACCGACGCCGCAGCGATCGACACGGCGCCGTCCTATTCGCCTGACGGCGCGCGCATCTGCTTCGAGTCGGATCGCGGCGGCCGTCAGCAGATTTACGTGATGGGCGGCAATGGCGGGCCCGCGAACCGGATCAGCTTTGGTGAGGGGTCCTATTCGACGCCGGTGTGGTCGCCGCGCGGCGACTACATCGCATTCACCAAGCAAGGGCAGGGCAAGTTCTCGATCGGCATCATGCGGCCGGATGGCTCCGGCGAGCGCATCCTCACCGAGGGTTTCCACAACGAAGGCCCGACCTGGGCGCCGAACGGCCGCGTGCTCATGTTCTTCCGTGACGCCGGCGGCAATTCGGGTCCGCAGCTTTTCACCGTCGACGTCACCGGCCGCAACGAACAACGCATTCCGACTCCGGCTTTCGGCTCGGACCCCGCCTGGTCGCCGCTGTTGCGCTGATCGATGTGCGGTAAATTAATGCCGCCAGCGACGCCGATTTGAAGTTGCTACGGCTGCTGCTGCAAAATTCGACCAGGGATTTCAAATCGAGAAGCGGCACTAGATTCATAGAGTTGTTAGTGCCCTTTGTTTTCCGAAGTCCGTGTCAGAATGTGCTGCGGAGGTTACCTTCGGAAACGGGGCACTCGTGGGAACTTTGCCGGCCCTCATCACGCCGCATTCACGGGACATTAACCATCATCAGTAGTTTACACGGATTCACTGCCTTTGAGGGATCGGGGCAAGCCTCCATCAAGGTTGACGGAACGTTCGTTTAACCAGGCTCCTGCTAGACCCACACGTCCGGTAACAAGTGAGACTGGAGGCACCGGTGCTGAGTGGAATTTGTAGCTTCCGATCGACGCGGATTGCATGCCTTCTCGTGGCGGCGCTGAGCATCGGCGCCTGCGCGAGGAATCCCGCCGATCAAACCGCTTCGTTGGCGAACGCCGGCGCCGCGGCACCAGGCAGCCAGCAAGACTTCGTCGTGAATGTCGGCGACCGCGTATGGTTCCAGGTCGATTCCTCGGAGCTGACGCAGCAGTCGATCGCTACGCTGGAAAAGCAGGCGCAATGGCTGCGGGCGTATCCGCAATACTCGTTCACCGTCGAGGGGCACGCCGACGAACGCGGCACGCGCGAATACAACATCGCGTTGGGGGCGCGACGCGCGCAGGCCGTACGCGACTATCTCGCTTCGCGTGGGGTCCAGGCGCACCGCATGCGTACGATCTCCTACGGCAAGGAGCGTCCGGTCGCCGTCTGTAACGACATCTCCTGCTGGTCGCAGAACCGCCGTTCCGTGACGGTGCTCAACGCCAGCTCCTGATTTCGGGGGAAATACGGGGGAAGGGGACAGCCGGCGCCTTCGGGCGCCGGTTGCTTTTTGTCGGCGTTATCAATCCTTTTGGAAAGAGTTCCATTGCAGCTTGCCAAAGATGGGCATGCGGCAGGATGGTAGTGCACGCGGCCGCCGGCGAACCGGGAGGGACATCCATGCCGAGGAGGTGCAGGCTCGCCGATGTCTTCGCTTTCTTGGCGGCTATGGCCGTCCTGGCGGCTTGCGAGCAGGGCAACCAATACGTCCCGCCGCCATTGCCGAAGGTGGCCGTGGCGAAGCCCGCCAAACAGCCGATCACGCGCTATCTCGACGCGACCGGCAGCACCGCTGCGGTGAATTCCGCCGACCTGGTCGCGCGCGTCCCGGGCTTCATCGAGACGATCAACTACGATGATGGTGCCGCCGTGAAGAAGGGCGCGCTGCTGTTTACGATCGAGCTCGAGCCATATCGCGTGAAGCTCGAACAGGCCAAGGCCGCGGAAGAGTCTGCGCAGTCGGCCTTCAATCAGCAACAGGCGGCTTACGAGCGCTCGGCCGAGCTGATCAAGCAAAAGGTCACGACCCAGGCGTTGTACGATCAGGCGCTTGCAAACCGCGACGCCGCGCAGGCCACGCTCGACAACGCCCGCTCGAATACCCGGCTGGCCGCCATCAACTACGACTATGCGCAGGTCAAAGCGCCGTTTGATGGCGTCGTGTCGGCCCGCACGGTGTCGGTCGGAAGCTACGTGGGCGGCTCTGCCACGCCGACCGTGCTCGCGACTATCGTGCAGCTCGATCCGATCTACGTGAATTTCAACGTCAGCGAACAGGACGTGATCCGCGTCCGTGCGGCGCTGGCGAAGCGTGGTGTCACGCGCGACGACTTGATGAAGTACCGCGTCGAGGTCGCGCTGCAGGACGAGACCGACTACCCGCATGTCGGCCATATCGATTACATCGCGCCCACGTTGAATCCGCAGACCGGCACGCTGGCCGTACGCGGCGTTCTGCAGAATCCAAAGCATGTCTTGCTATCCGGTTATTTCGTGCGCGTGCGCGTTCCAAATCCCACCAAGGAGGTCTCCCTTCTGGTTCCGGATGTCGCGCTGGGAAGCGATCAGGGCGGCCGCTACGTCCTGGTGTTGAACGACGACAACGTGGTCGAGCAGCGCAAGGTCGAGATCGGTCCCTTGGTCGGCAGCATGCGGGTGATCGACAAGGGGCTTACCGAGAACGACCGTGTCGTGGTCTCCGGGCTCCTGCGCGCGATCCCCGGACAGAAGGTTGATCCACAGGCTGCTCCCGCAAAAACCGCTGCTCGGTAGCGCATACTCCGATGAGATGTACTCAGGACGATCGGCAAGCTCCGTCACCGTCCCCTGGAGGGGCCCCTCCAGGGGAGGATGACAGCGCGAGTGGCTTGACCCGAATCCATTTGATCAAAGCATGCGCTAACGTCCGCTCACATGCTCGGGCCGCGTCATGATCTCGAAATTCTTTATCGAGCGTCCGGTCCTCGCTAACGTCATCGCGATTCTCATGGTCGTGATCGGCCTCGTGGCGCTCGTCAATCTTCCGGTTGCGCAATATCCCGACGTGACGCCGCCGACGGTGCAGGTCACCACGCGCTATCCCGGCGCCAATGCGCGCACCGTGATCGACACGGTTGCACTGCCGATCGAGCAGCAGGTCAACGGGGTCGAAGGCATGATCTACATGCAGTCGTATTCTGGCGACGACGGCAGCTATTCGCTCACGGTGACGTTCAAGATCGGTACCGACCTGAACTTCGCGCAGGTGCTGGTCCAGAACCGGGTGGCGACCGCCTTGGCCTCGCTGCCGCAAGCGGTGCAGGTGCAGGGCGTCACCACTCAGAAGCGGTCGACTGCGATCCTGCAGATCGTCGCGCTGTCCTCGCCTGATTCCCGTTACGACAGCCTTTACCTCGCGAACTACGCGACCATCCGGCTCAAGGACGAGCTCTCGCGCCTGCCCGGCGTCGGCAACGTGGTCGTGTTCGGCGCCGGCCAGTACTCCATGCGGATATGGCTCGACCCCGAGAAGCTGCAGGCGCGCGAACTGACCCCGCGCGACGTCATCAACGCGCTTCAGCAGCAGAGCCAACAGGTCACCGCCGGGCAAATCGGCGCGCCGCCGGCGCCTGCCGGGCAGGATTTCCAGTACACGCTGAATATCTACGGCCGCCTCGACGATGCCGAACAGTTCGCAAACGTGATCGCCAAGACCGGAAGCGCAGGTGAAATCACGCGTGTCCGCGACATCGGCCGGGTCGAACTAGGTGCGCAAACCTACGGACAGGTCTTCACCCTTGACGGCCAGCCGTCGGCGGGCCTTGCGATCTTCCAATCGCCGGGAGCGAACGCGCTCGACGTTGGCAATGAAGTCAGCAAGCGCATGCGTGAACTCGCGCACGAGTTTCCGCAGGGCCTCGTCCATGGCATCCCGTTTGATACCACCAAATTCGTCCGCGCCTCGGTCAACGAGGTCTACAAGACGCTGTTCGAGGCCGGCATCCTGGTCCTGATCGTGATCCTGTTCTTCCTGCAGGACTGGCGCGCGACCCTGGTGCCGGCCACCACAGTGCCGGTCACGATCATCGGCGCGTTCGCCGCCATGGCGGCGCTGGGTTTCACGGTCAACATGTCGACGCTGTTCGCGCTCGTGCTGGCGATCGGTATTGTCGTTGATGATGCCATCATCGTGGTTGAAGGCGCCGCTCATAACATTGAGCAGGGCATGTCGGGGCATGACGCTGCGATCCGCGCGATGGACCAGCTATTCGCCCCAATCATTGGCATCACCCTGGTGCTGATGGCGGTGTTCCTGCCGGCTGCATTCCTGCCGGGCTTGACCGGTCGGATGTACGCGCAGTTCGCGCTGGTGATTGCGGCGACGGCGCTGATCAGCGCCATTAATGCGGCGACGCTCAAACCCACGCAATGTGCACTGTGGCTGCGCCCAACGGTACCGCTCGAGCAGCGCAACATCGTGTATCGCGCCTTCAACCGGATCTACGAAGGTGCTGAGCGGTGGTATATTTCACTGATCCGGCGCATCGCCGCCCATAGCGGCGCGTGGGTCGTCGCCATTCTGATCTTCATCGGTGTTATCGGCTATCTGTTCACACGCGTACCGACTGGCTTCCTGCCGATCGAAGATCAAGGTTACCTGATCGCGAACGTGCAGTTGCCCGACGGCGCCTCGCTGGAGCGGACGCAGAAGGCGCTGGACCGGGTCCAGCAGGTCGCACGCAAGACTCCCGGAGTCGAACAAGTCGTTACCATCGCCGGAATCTCCGTGCTCGACGGCTCCTCGACGCTGTCGAGCGCCGGCGTCGCCTACATCATCCTGAAGGACTGGGATGAGCGCGGTAAAGCACGAGGGCAGGATCTGCTGTCGCTGTTCAGCGGACTCAACCAGTCGCTCGACGTGATCGAGGACGCGCGGGTCATGGTGCTGCCGCCACCGCCGATTCAAGGCATCGGCAACGCCGCCGGCGCGACCATGCAAGTTCAATTGCGGGACGGAACCTTCGATCTCACTAAGCTGCAGAATGTCGTCCAGGCGATGATCGCGAACGCGGAAACGCAGTCGAGCGTACAACGTGTGATCGCATCCTATCGTGCGACGGTTCCGCAATACATCGTCGAGGTCGATCGGGTGAAAACGCAGACATTGGGGCTGACGGTCAATCAGGTGTTCGATGCGCTTGGTGGTTATCTCGGTGCGAGCTATGTCGATCAATTCAACAAGTTCGGCCGTACCTTCCAGATCTATGTCCAGGCGGATTCTCAATTCCGGTTGAGGACGCAGGACATCAACCTATTGACCGTCCGCAACGCCAACGGGGATATGGTGCCGCTCGGCACCCTGGTAACGATCACGCCCACGGTCGGATCTCCGCTGATCAGTCTCTACAATCTCTATCCCTCGGCGGCGATCATCGCGCTGCCGGCGCAGGGCGTTTCGACTGGACAGACGATGAACCTGATGGAACAGATCGCGGCGCAGACATTGCCGCCCGGCGCGGGCTTCGAATGGACGGCGATGTCCTACCAGGAGAAGATCGTTGGCAATCAGATGTACATCGTCTTCGGCCTTGCCATGCTGCTCGTCTATCTCGTCCTCGCCGGCCAGTACGAGAGCTGGTACACGCCGCTCTCGGTGATCCTGTCGGTGCCGCTCGCGCTGCTCGGTCCGGTCATCGTGCTCAATGCCATACCGGCGCTCGACAACAATCTTTACGTCCAGATCGGCCTCGTGCTGCTGATTGCGCTGTCGGCCAAGAACGCCATCCTGATCGTCGAGGTGGCGCGCGAGTTGCGCCAGCATGGCAAGGAGATCGCCGAAGCCGCGATCGAGGCGGCGCGCGCCCGCTTCCGTCCGATTCTGATGACGTCGTTCGCCTTCATCCTGGGTATGGTGCCGCTGGTGATCGCGAGCGGCGCCGGCGCCAGCGCTCGGCGCTCCATCGGCATCACGGTGGTGTCGGGCATGATTGCGTCAACCTGCCTCGCCGTCTTGTTCGTCCCTGCATTCTTCGTCATCGTGCAGCGCTTCGAAGAGTGGCGTGCCTCCCGCAAGAAGACGTTGGAGACGGTTGCGCCGGCGGAATAGAGCATGATCCCGAAAAGTGGGAACCGGTTTTCGGAAAAGATCATGCTCCAACAAAGACCATCGAAAAAGCGGGGGCAAGATGGAGCTTGGACTGGCGGGCAAGCTCGCGCTGGTGACCGGGTCGAGCCGTGGGATCGGGCGCGGCATTGCGGTGGCGCTGGCTCAGGAAGGATGCGATCTCGTCCTCACCGGCACCGACGAGGCGGCGCTCGCCGCCGCCGCCGCGGCGGTCACCGCCTGCGGCCGCAAAGCGAAGATCGTCGCGAGCGATCTGCGACAGGACACCGCGCCGGCCGCGCTGATCGATGCAGTCAAAAGTGCATACGGCCGGCTCGACATCCTGGTCAACAATGCCGGTACCACCAAGCGCGGCGATTTCCTTGCGCTCACCGACGCCGACTGGGCGGACGGCTACGCGCTCAAGCTTTTCGCGCATGTGCGGCTCGCGCGTGTGGCCTGGCCGCTGCTGAAGGCGAGTGGCGGGTCGGTTGTGAGCATCGGCGGCACCAGTGGGCGGATGCCGACCGCCGGCTTCACCATCGGCAGTTCCGTGAACGCGGCGGTGGCGGCATTCTCGAAGGCCTTGGCCGACCTCGGCAAAACCGACGGCGTACAGGTCAATTGTATCCACCCGAGCTATGTCGACACCGAACGCTTCGCCCGGCGCGTCAAGGCCGACATGGAGCGCACCGGCAAGAGCGAGGCCGAGGTGCGCGAATGGCACCGTAACGATATCGGCATCATCCGGTTGGGCACCACCGACGACGTCGCCAACCTCGTGGCCTTCATCGTGTCGCCGCGCGGGCGCTGGCTGCATGGCGCTACCGTCGATCTCGACGGCGGCGAGGTGAAGGCGCTTTGACGCAACGGCTCTGCCAAGGGAGTCGCCATGTCTATCCTCCTGACTCCCGCGCGCATCGGCGGCGTCGAGATCAAGAACCGCATCGTCATGCCGCCGATGACGACGCGGCTCGCGGACGACGAAGGCCACGTCACCGACGACACCGTCGCCTACTACATGGCGCGGGTGCGCGGCGGGGTCGGCTTGATCACTGTCGAGATGGCGTCGCCGGAACGGGCGGGGCGTCACCGCCGCCGCGAGCTCGGGATCTATGACGACCGCTTCCTGGGTGGGCTGACGCGCCTGGTCGACGCGATCCACGACGGTGGCGCAAAGGCGTCGATCCAGCTCGGCCACGGGGGCGGCCACACGCGCCGCGACATCTGCGGGGAAATGCCGGTTGCGCCGTCCGCCATCCCGCATTCCGTCTACGAGATCACCAACGAAACCATCGTGCCGGAAGCGATGAGCCGCGAGCGGATCGCCGAAGCGATTGCGGCCTTTGCGCGGGCCGGGGCGCGCGCCAAGGCGGCGGGGTTCGACTGCGTCGAGATCCACGCCGCGCATGGCTATCTGATCTCGCAATTCGTCACGCCGTTCGAGAACCGGCGCACCGATGAGTATGGTGGCGCACTCGAAAACCGCGCGCGCTTCGGCCTCGAGGTGCTGCGCGCGGTGAAGGCCGCGGTCGGAACGATGCCGGTGATCTATCGCCTCTCGGTCGATGACTATTTCCCCGAAGGGCTCGGTCCCGAGGACGGCACGCAGATCGCAACCTGGGCCGCGGAGGGGGAAGCGAACGCGCTCCACATCGCCGCCGGGCATTACCGCTCGCTGCCTTCCGGCGAGCGCATGATCCCGCCGATGGCTTATCCCGATGCGACGTTCCTGGAGTACGCCGCTGACGTGAAGAAGCGCGTCGGCGTGCCGGTGATCGCGGTCGGCCGCCTCGGCGATCCGGAACGCGCCACCGAGGCGATCGCGAGCGGCAAGGCCGATTTCGTTGCGCTCGGCCGCACGCTGATTGCCGACCCCGAGTGGGTCGCGAAGCTTGCACGCGGCGAGCCGGCACGGCGCTGCCTCGCGTGCAACACCTGCGTGAACGAGATGCGCGGCGGTTCGCAACTGCGCTGCGTGGTCAACGGCGCTGCCGGCCGCGAACGCTCCTTCGAATCCGCGCACCCGCCCGCGAATGAACGCATTGCGGTCATCGGAGCAGGGCCGGCGGGACTGACCTATGCATCATTGGTGGCGTCGGGGAATGCGGTGGCGGTGTTCGAACGCGCCAAGCGTGCCGGCGGTTCGTTCCGCTATGCGGGCAAGGCGCCGCTGTTCCAGGACGTCGTCGCCAACCAGGAGTCGTTCGACCGTTATGTGCGGCAGCTTGAGGCGGCGTGCGCCGCGAAGGGCGTGACCTTCCGCTACGGCATTGATGTCGCGCGCTCGCCGGAGTTGCTCGCACCGTTCGACCGGATCGTGATCGCGACCGGAGCAGCATACCGCTTCGGACTTGGCCCGGTCGCAACGACCCTGCTCGACCAGGGCGCCGGCCGCTGGCCGCTTGTCAGCGACATTCTGTCCGCCCCGTCGGTCCGCGACTGGTTCTACCACCGGGGCCGAAAGCCAACCGGGGCGGTCTTGCAGCGTCTGGCACGGTCCGGCCAACAGATTGTCGTAATCGGCGATGCGCTCGCAGCCGGCAAGAGCCGGCCGGCGATCGCAAGCGCCTTCGAAGCTGCCCTAAACCCAAGATCAAGGTGAAGGATTTGAAAACCTTTTGTTGGACAATCAGTCACAATTTGGACGCAGGGAGCCTTATGCTGGCGCCCCATAAATCACGGTAGATCGGGTCCAATGTCTCGCAGCACGCTTCGGCTGACCGCCGTGCCCGCGATCGCGGCTTTCATGGCGATGGCACCTTGCGCGGCGTCGGCGCAGGGCTTCCTCGACGATCTCTTCGGCAGCAGCGATCGCTTGTCCTCGCCGCCGGCTTCGCCGCAGCATCGGCCGCAGCAACCGGCGCAATGGCAGCAGCAGCCGGGGCCGCAAGGTTTGCAGGGGCAAGGCTCGCAGGGGCAAGGCTCGCAGGGGCCCGGCGAACTCACGATGCGGATCAATCGGCTGGAAGCGCAGATCCGGGAACTCACCGGTGCGATTGAGCAGTTGCAGCATCGCAACCACCAGCTCGAAGGCCAGTTGCGAAGCGTGCAAGGTGGTGGCGCCCCTGCGCGGGCCCCCGCCGCGCAGCCGCAAAGTCATCCACAAGTCCAGCCTCAGGTTCGGCCGCAGCTGCAACCGCTGCCGCCATCACCGCTGCCGGGCGGCGGCGGGCGGCGCGGGGAGGGCGTGTTCGATCCCGCACAGCATCCGAACGCGCCGGGCTCGCCGCGTGTGCTCGGCACGCTTCCGTCGGGCAATCCGGCGCAACCGAATCCCGGTGCTGTCACGCAGTCGGACCCGAACTATGACGATAACGACGCGGTCGGCGCTCCCGGCGGGCGGGCGGCCGGTGCGCCGCTCGATCTGTCGACAATGGCGCCGTCGCAGCCTGGCATGACAGCCCCTGAACCGCGGGACGCGCCGCGTGGGCAGGGCGGCGCACAGATGGCGACATTGCCGCCGTCCAACAGCCCGCGCGACACTTACGATCTCGCCTACGGCTACATCATGCGCAAGGATTACGCGCTCGCCGAAGACGGCTTCCGCAACTTCTTGCAGCGCTTCCCGAGCGATCGGCTGGTGCCGGAGGCGCAATACTGGCTCGGCGAGAGCATGTTCCAGCGTCAGCGCTATCGCGACGCCGCTGAGGCCTTCCTCGGCGTCTCGACCAAATACGAGACCAATGCGCGGGCGCCGGATGCGCTGCTGCGGCTCGGGCAATCGCTGGCGGCCATGGGCGAGAAGGAAGCGGCGTGCGCGTCGCTGGCGGAAGTGCTGCGCAAATATCCGCGCGCGTCGGTCGCGGTCAGGCAGGGCGTCGACCGTGAGCAAAAACGCGTCCGCTGCTGACGATGCGTCGCCGATCTCGGTCGCGGAAGCGAACCGGCTATTTAGCGGTCTTGCGCATTTTCCATCGTTGGTCCTGGCCGTCTCGGGTGGACCGGATTCCACCGCCTTGATGGTGCTCGCGGCGCGCTGGCGCGGCCGCGCGCAGACGCCGCGGCTCGTTGCGGTGACGGTCGATCACGGGCTGCGCAGGGAATCCAAACGCGAGGCCGCAGTCGTCGCGCGGCTCGCGCAAAAACTCGGCATCGAGCATCGCACCCTGCGCTGGACCGGTCGCAAGCCCAAGACCGGCTTGCAGGAGGCGGCGCGACTGGCGCGCTATCGGCTGCTGTCCAAAGTCGCCAAGGAGATCGGCGCCCGGTATGTGCTGACGGCGCACACGCTTGACGACCAAGCCGAAACGGTCCTGTTCCGGTTGGCACGCGGCAGCGGCATCAGCGGGCTCGCCGGCATGTATCCGTCCTGGAGCATGCCGGTGGAAGAAGGCGTCGGTCTCGAACTGGTCCGTCCGCTGCTGCAGGTTCCAAAATCGCGACTGATCGCAACGCTTAAGGCCGCAAAGACTCGCTATGCTGACGATCCGTCCAATCGCGACCCGCGCTTCACTCGCTCGCGCTTGCGGGAGCTCATGCCGATGCTCGCGTGCGAGGGACTAACCGCATCTCGCTTGGCGTTGTTTGCCAGTCGCGTGCAGCGTGTCGAAGAGACGATTTTCGATGTGCTCGCTCACGCCAACACAAAGGCCGTCATCGGCAAACCGTCGGACGACGGGCCGGTGACGAACCTGCACACGGATGTGTTTTCCGATCTCCCGCGGGAGATTGCGATCCGGGTGCTTGGTTGGACCATTAAGCGGGCCGGCAGCGGCCGGGTGGAGCTTGGCAAGCTCGAAGCCTTCTACGCGGCCATGCACGAATCGCTGGACGTGTATTCGCTTCCGCCGAGCGTGGAGCCCTCTCTGAAATTCGCAAAGTTTCGCCGCACTTTGGCAGGCGCAGTGGTCACCGTCGACCGCGACAAGATCACCATCGAACCGGCCCCGCCGCGCAAAGCAGGCCTCAGAAAGTAGCAGAACCGCTAACCAACGCGTCGATATGACCGCCGCAGCTCCCTAAATATCGGTAGAATGGGACAAAAATGGACCAGTTCGCGTGGTGGTTCCCTTGGCAGATACCGGTCCCAGACCTAAATTGGGTACCGGGATGGACCTGAATCGGCCACGACCGGCAGTCACCATCGACTTTCCCGCCCCGCGGGGCACCCGGCAGGCAGGCGTGTTTGAACATTGAATATAGAACCTGCTGGACACAAGGAACGAGTTGAATGAACGCAAATCTGCGCAACTTCGCCCTTTGGGTCATTATTGTCCTGTTGCTGTTGGCGTTGTTCACCCTGTTCCAAAATCCGAGCCAGCGGACGCAGTCCCAGGAAATCTCGTTCTCCCAGCTCCTCAACGAGGTGGAGCAGGGCCGTGTCCGAGACGTCCTGATTCAGGGTCCTGAGATCCACGGGAACTTTACCGATGGCCGCGGATTCCAGACCTATGCTCCCAACGATCCGAGCCTGATCCAGCGCCTCTACGGCAAGGGCGTATCGATCACGGCGCGCGCCCAGCAGAACGACGTGCCCTGGTTCCTGCAGCTCCTGTTGTCATGGCTGCCTTTCATCGCGCTGATCGGCGTGTGGATATTCCTGTCCCGGCAGATGCAAGGCGCCGGCGGCAAGGCGCTTGGCTTCGGCAAGTCGCGGGCGAAGCTCCTGACCGAGGCGCATGGCCGCGTCACCTTCGAGGACGTGGCGGGCGTCGATGAGGCCAAGCAGGATCTACAGGAGATCGTCGAATTCCTGCGCGACCCTGGAAAGTTCCAGCGCCTCGGCGGCAAGATTCCACGCGGCGTGCTGCTGGTTGGCCCGCCTGGCACCGGTAAGACCTTGATCGCGCGCGCGGTCGCCGGTGAAGCGAACGTGCCGTTCTTCACGATCTCCGGCTCGGACTTCGTCGAGATGTTCGTCGGCGTCGGCGCCTCGCGCGTGCGGGACCTGTTCGAGCAGGGCAAGAAGAACGCGCCCTGCATCATCTTCATCGACGAGATCGATGCCGTCGGCCGCCATCGTGGCGCCGGCCTTGGCGGCGGTCACGACGAGCGCGAGCAGACGCTGAATCAGCTCCTGGTCGAGATGGACGGCTTCGAGTCGAACGAAGGCGTCATCCTGATGGCCGCGACGAACCGGCCGGACGTGCTCGATCCGGCGCTGCTCCGTCCCGGCCGCTTCGATCGGCGCATCGTCGTCAACCGGCCGGACGTGAAGGGACGCGAGGGAATCCTCGCCGTGCACACGCGCAAGATTCCGCTGTCGGACGACGTGGACATCCGCGTGCTGGCGCGCGGAACCTCCGGCTTCACGGGGGCCGACCTCGCGAACCTGGTGAACGAAGCCGCGCTGAGCGCGGCGCGTCAGAACAAGAAGGTCGTCCAGATGGTGGACCTCGAGTTCGCCAAGGACAAGGTCTTGATGGGCGCCGAGCGCCGCTCGATGATCGTCACGGACGAAGAGAAGCGCATCACGGCGATTCACGAGGCGGGTCACGCGCTCCTTGGCGTGCTGCTGCCGTACGCCGACCCGCTGCACAAGGTCACGATCATCCCGCGTGGCATGGCGCTGGGCCTCACCCAGCAACTGCCGACGGACGAGAAGCACAACTACTCGCGCGTGTACCTCAACGATCAGATTGCGATTCTGCTCGGCGGCCGCATCGCCGAAGAGTTGACGACCGGCAACGTGACGACGGGTGCCGGGAACGATCTCGAGCGCGCCACGGAGCTCGCGCGCCGCATGGTCTGCGAGTGGGGCATGAGCGATTCGATGGGCCCGCTCACGTTTGGCAAGAAGGAAGAGCAGATCTTCCTCGGCCGCGAGATCGCGCAGCACCAGGACTACAGCGAGGACACCGCGCTCAAGATCGATCACGAAGTGAAGCGGATCGTCACCGATAACTACACGCGCGCGCAGGCGCTGCTCACCGAGCACAAGGCGCAGCTGCTGCAGATGGCCGACGCCCTGCTGGCGCGCGAGACGCTCGACGCCGAGGAGATCCGCCGCCTCCTCGCCGGCGAGGCGCTCGAGGATCGCACGCCGCCGTCCGGTGCTCCCGCGACGGTGC